>CAZXXB010000188.1:1761-2002 GCA_964644185.1 uncultured Myxococcota bacterium | reverse complement strand
AGGGGCGGGCGAATCTGGTGGCGCGGTTGCGGGGTGGTGGGAAGAAGGCGCCGCTGCTGCTGGCGGGGCATGTGGATGTGGTGCCGTTTGACCGTGCGCGGTGGAAGTATGATCCGCTGGCGGCGACGGAGGCGGAGGGGCACATCTGGGCGCGCGGCACGGTTGATATGAAGAACATGATCGCGATGTCGATGATGACGTTGCGGACGTGGAAGCGCTGCGGTGCGGGGCGCGACCGCGG
>CAZXXB010000188.1:0-1750 GCA_964644185.1 uncultured Myxococcota bacterium | reverse complement strand
TTTGCGCGGTGAGTGACGAAGAGAACGGGTGTGATTTTGGGTCGAAGTACATGGTCGAAGAGCACCCAGAGAAGGTGCGGGCCGAGTACATGCTGGGCGAGATCGGCGGGTTCACGCTGTGGGTGAACGGCAAGGCGCTGTACCCGATACAGGTGGCGGAAAAGGGTGTGGCGTGGCTGAAGATGACGGCGCGGGGCGAGCCGGGGCACGGGTCGATGCCGCACAACGACAGCGCGGTGGTGAAGCTGGCGCGGGCGATTGAGAAGATTGGTTCGACGCGGTTGCCGATGCACAAGCTGGCGGTGACCGAGAGCTTCATTCGGGCACTTGCCGCGACGCAGCCGGCACCGAAACGTCAGGTGCTGCTGCAGGTGTTGAATCCATTGTTGTCGAATGTGGTGCTCGATCGTGTGCTGCCCGACAAGGCGCAGGCGGCGAGTCTCAACGCGGCGTTGCGCAACACGGCGTCGCCGACGGTGTTTACGGGGGGCGGCAAGACGAACGTGATACCGGGCGAGGCGAGCATCGAGATTGATGGGCGCATCCTGCCGGGTCAGACGGTGCATTCGCTGGTGGCCGAGCTCGAGCGGGTGACGGGCGACGATGTGAAGTTTGAGGTGATTCGTCGGCGCGAGCCGGTGCTGAATAACCCCGATACCGAGTTGATGCGGCAGATTGAGGCGACGCTTACGCGGCATGACCCCGCGGGGATACCGATACACACGATGGTGCCGGGGTTTACCGACGCGCAGCAGTTTTCTCGGTTGGGGATGACGTGTTACGGGTTTTCACCGCTGAAGCTGCCGCAAGATGCCCCATACACGTTTAGCAAGCTGTTTCACGGTGACAACGAGCGGATACCGATTGATGGGTATCTCTGGGGTCAGCGGGTGCTGTTTGAGGCGGTGGCGGGCTTTTGCGCGCGGTGAGGCGTGGGGGCGAATCTTGCGGCAGGTCTCGAAGACGAGCCCTGGCGACCCCCTATCCCCCGACCCCTTTCCCCCAGAGAGGGAAAGGGGAGTGAGCAGCGGGAGTCAGCAGGTAGGGGCGTGGTCGTTATCGAATCGGGCGCTATTGCTTCACGGTGGCGAGGAAGTCGAGGAAGTGGTCGTTGAAGGCCGAGCGGGCCATGGGGTCGATGAACTTCATGCCGTTGATTTCTTCGGTGAAGGCCTCGAAGGTGAGCCATGCGATGGTGAACTCGGTGCTCGACTCGCTGTCGACCCAGCTTTCGGTGCGCGAGTCTTCGGCGGGGTGAACCTTTTCGAAGACCTGGGTGATGTCGCGCGAGACGGTCTCGTCGACTGTTCCGCCGCGTTTGAGGGCGACGTAGGCGGCGAACTGCATTCCGAGGGTTTTGATGTCGTTGTCGTAGGCGCGGGTGATGCGCGCGCGTGCGTTGGCCTCCGATTCGCTGCGGCGTGAGACCGAGTCGGCGAACTGCGAGTAGCCGACGGCGCAGATGAGCGCGCCGCGGGCCTTGTCGTGGGTGCGGCAGTCTTTGACCCACGTGGGGGCGTTGTCGGGTATCGTCATGGCGCGCTGCGCGGTGGCGCAACCAGCGAGAGGGGCGAGCAAGAGCGCGAACCCCGCGTGCGGCACCGTCTCGCGGTAGAGCGCGAGGCGGTGGCCGTAGAAGCCCCACGCGAGCGCCGGATCCCGCTCGAACCAGCTGGGGTTCGCCATCGCCTCGAACGACAGCCCGAGCTCGCGGAGCGGCGGATACGCGCGCCAGAAGCCCTCGCTGCCG
>CAZXXB010000187.1:5826-7681 GCA_964644185.1 uncultured Myxococcota bacterium | reverse complement strand
CCCTCGATCTTCCCGCGCTTCGATTGGAGATCCCCCATGACGGCCCCCATGAAATCCTCCGGCGTCACGACCTCGACGTCCATGACGGGTTCGAGCAGCACCGGGTCCGCCTTCTTCATGGCTTCTTTGTAGGCCATCGAGGCGGCGATCTTGAAGGCCATTTCGGACGAGTCGACGTCGTGGTAGCTGCCGTCGATGATGCGGGCCTTCATGTCGATGGCGGGGTAGCCGGCCTGGATGCCACCTTCCATCGCTTCGACGATGCCCTTCTGGATGCCGTTCATGAACTCTTTGGGAATCGAGCCGCCGACGGTGGCGTCTTCGAAGACGAAGCCGTCGCCCGGTTCGAGGGGGGCGAGTTCGAGGACGACGTGACCGTACTGGCCGCGACCACCGGTCTGGCGGATGTACTTGCCTTCGGCCTTCGCGGGCTTCTGAATCGTCTCTTTGTATGCGACCTGGGGCTTGCCGACGTTGGCCTCGACTTTGAACTCGCGGGTGAGGCGGTCAACGATGATTTCGAGGTGCAGCTCGCCCATGCCGGCGATGATGGTCTGGCCGGTCTCTTCGTCGGTGCGGACGCGGAACGACGGGTCTTCGACGGCGAGGCGCTGAAGCGAGAGGCCGAGTTTTTCGGTATCGGCCTTGGTCTTGGGCTCGATGGCGATCGAGATGACCGGCTCGGGGAACTCCATCGCTTCGAGAATGATGGGCTTGTCGGGGTCGCAGAGGGTGTCGCCGGTGGTGGTGGTCTTGAGACCGATGGCGGCGAGAATGTCGCCGGCCTGCACGACGCTTTCGTCGCTGCGGGTGTTGGCGTGCATACGCAGGAGGCGACCGATGCGCTCTTTTTTGCCCTTGCTGGCGTTGAGCACGGGGCTGCCCGAGTCGAGGCGCCCTGAGTAGCAGCGGAAGTAGACGAGTTGGCCCGAGAACGGGTCGTTGGCGATCTTGAACGCCAGCGCCGAGAACGGGGCGTCGTCGCTCGACTTGCGGGTGTCGGGGGCGTTGGTGTCGGGGTTGACGCCGGTGACGTCGGGCAGGTCGACGGGGGCCGGCAGGTAGTCGACGATTGCGTCGAGCAGGTGCTGCACGCCCTTGTTTTTGAAGGCCGACCCGCAGATGACGGGGAAGCACTTCATCGCGATGGTGCCCTTGCGAAGGGCGTAGCGGATTTCTTCTTCGGTGAGGTCGGCACCGTCGAGGTATTTGAGCGTGAGCTCGTCGTCGTACTCGGCGACGGCATCAACGAGCGTGGCGCGCAGCTCTTTGGCCTCGTCGAGCAGGTCGGCGGGGATGTCGACGTAGTTGAACGTCTGGCCCTGCGACTCTTCGTCGTAGATGATACCTTTCATCTTGACGAGGTCGACGATGCCTTTGAAGGTGTCGGAGGAGCCGATGGGAAGCTGAATGGCGACCGGCTTTGCGTCGAGGCGCTCGCGAATCTGCGAGACGACCTGCTGAAAGTTGGCGCCGATGCGGTCCATCTTGTTGACGAAGCAGATGCGGGGGACGTTGTACTTGTTGGCCTGACGCCAGACGGTCTCGGTCTGGGGCTGGACGCCGCCGACGGCGCAGAAGACCATGCAGGCGCCATCGAGCACGCGCAGCGAGCGCTCGACTTCGATGGTGAAGTCAACGTGTCCCGGTGTGTCGATGATGTTGATCTGGTGGTCGCGCCAGAAGCAGGTGGTCGAAGCCGAGGTGATGGTGATGCCACGCTCTTGCTCTTGCACCATCCAGTCCATGGTGGCGGCGCCTTCGTGGACTTCGCCAATCTTGTGCTGGACACCCGTGTAAAACAGGATGCGCTCGGTCGTCGTGGTTTTGCCAGCGTCGATGTGCGCGCTGATGC
>CAZXXB010000187.1:5525-5748 GCA_964644185.1 uncultured Myxococcota bacterium | reverse complement strand
GGCTTATTGCCGACGCGCTCCCCGTTGCTAAAGATTCGTCTGCTGCGTCGCGGGGTGGTGGTGCAGACCATCTGCCCTGCCCCGCTTTGCAGCGATTGTGTTGCCCGCGCGCCTACCAGCGGTAGTGGCTGAACGCCTTGTTGGCTTCGGCCATGCGGTGGACGTCTTCACGCTTCTTGACGGCGATACCGCGGTTCGCGGCCGCATCAACCATCTCGTTGGC
>CAZXXB010000187.1:3171-5476 GCA_964644185.1 uncultured Myxococcota bacterium | reverse complement strand
GGCCGAGCGACGCTCGGGGCGCACTTCGACAGGCACCTGATAGGTGGCACCACCGACGCGGCGAGCCTTGACTTCGACGTGGGGTTTGACGTTGTCGAGGGCCTTGCGGAACACCTTGATCGCGTCTTCGCCGCCTTTTTTATCCACGATGTCGAGGGCGCCGTAGAGAATGCGCTCTGCGACTGCCTTCTTGCCGCCTTCCATCAACGTGTTGATGAACTTTGCGACCTGGCGATCGTGAAACTTCGGATCGGGGTCAATCTTGCGCTTTGGAACTGGGCCTTTACGTGGCATCGCTGCCTCACCTTGTCACGCTGCCGCTCGCCCGTGGGCCGTTGCGGCATGTTGTTGCTGAATCGGTCGCCTGCGTTGCGCCTTATCTCGACGCGGTTACTTCGGGCGCTTGGCGCCGTACTTCGAGCGGCTCTGCTTGCGGTTTTTCACGCCTTCCGAGTCGAGGGTGCCGCGAACAATGTGGTAGCGCACGCCCGGGAGGTCTTTGACACGACCGCCGCGAATCAGCACCACCGAGTGCTCCTGAAGATTGTGCCCGACGCCGGGGATGTACGACGTGACTTCGATACCGTTCGTGAGGCGCACGCGGGCGACTTTGCGAAGGGCCGAGTTGGGCTTTTTGGGGGTCGTCGTGTAGACGCGGGTGCAGACGCCGCGAACCTGGGGGCACGACTTCATCGCCGGCGAAGCCGACTTGACGCGCACCTTCTGACGACCCTGACGGACAAGCTGATTAATTGTCGGCATCCGACACTCCGTAACGTACCGCTTCGGTTGTTGAGGCGACGTGAGTCGCATCATCGCCGAGTCGGCTTCGAGTTGAGCCCCGTGGGGCAAACCCCGCGCTGGGACAAACCGGCCTGCGAGGGGCGCGCGACCTACCAGAGCCCCGGGGCCCACGCAAGCACGCCACCCGTTCAGCTTCAGGCACTGCTCGGAATCACCGTAACGGCAATCTCAACGCAGACTCAGCGAGCTAACCACCCGCTGACTCTCGGCCTGACGCCAGACAAGCCCAATTCAGTTTTGGCATCTACGGTGGGGCATTGGCTCGCCGAACGGCTCGCCGCCCCGCTGGTTTCACCACGCTGACCTTGCCGCTCGATCATTTGACCCAGCGACCGGTTTCAACCCGGGTCAGGTGAAGGCTGCTCTCGGTTTCAGTCGTACCGGGCGAAAAGCCCGCTCAGGCCAGAGCCCAACTGGGCCAGAAGCCCATCAACGACCGCACAGAGGCACCAACACCCCCAGCTTACCCGCGCAGCGCCGTGTCTTATCGTCGGGAGACGTAGGGCAGGAGGCGCTATAGCGGTCCCTTGCAAAGGGACGCGCCGTATACTCCGCCCCCTTCCACTTTGCAAGACTTTTAATTTCTAAAGTGCCTGCGGCGTGGTGCGGTAAGCCGGGAGGGGGATCGTACACGCCAGAGTGCCTGCGGGGTGGGGCGGTCAGCCGAGAAGGGGAATCGTACACGCCAGAGTGCCTGCGGCGTGGTGCGGAAAGCCGAGAAGGGGATCGTACACGCCAGAGTGCCTGCGGCGTGGTGCGGAAGAAAAAAACTACTCGTCAGAAAAATCTTCCATGCGGTAACGCTGAAGCTTCTCGTAGAGGGTGCGCACGCCGATGCCGAGTCGCTCGGCGGCGCGCTTGCGGTTTCCATCGCTTGCGAGCAACGCCTGCTCGATTGCCTCGCGCTCAAGCACGGCGAGGGTTTTTGCGGCGGCATCACTCGTCGCGCGCCCCGGCTGGGGCTCGATGTCGCTCACGTCGAGCGTGTCGCGGTTCGAGAAGATCGCCGCACGATGCAAGAGGTTACGCAGCTCGCGCACGTTGCCGGGGTAATCACGCGAGGTGAGGTGCGCGAGTGCCGCGGGGGTGAGCGTGAGCGCGTCGCGTTGCAGCTCACGCGAGAGCTGGGCGAGTAGCGCGCGGCTGAGCCCGGCGATGTCGGCGCGGCGTTCGTTGAGCGACGGCACGCGCACCGGCAATACGGCAATGCGATGATAGAGGTCTTCGCGAAATTCTCCGGAGCGGACCATCGCGCGAAGGTCGCGATGGGTCGCGGCGATGATGCGCACGTCAACGCGAATCGGGCTGTTGCCACCGACGCGTTCAAACGATCGCTCTTGCAGCACACGCAGGAGTTTGGCCTGAAGCGCAAGTGGAAGCTCACCCACCTCATCGAGAAAAAACGTACCGCCGTCTGCGAGTTCGAGTTTGCCGCGACGACGTGCGACCGCGCCGGTGAAGGCTCCACGTTCGTGGCCGAAGAGTTCGCTCTCGATGAGCG
>CAZXXB010000187.1:362-3161 GCA_964644185.1 uncultured Myxococcota bacterium | reverse complement strand
TTCCAGCAATGTCTCGACCAGGGCGGCGCAGTTGACGGCGATGAACGGTTGGTGCGTGCGGCGGCTCGATGCGTGCAGCGTGCGCGCGGCGATCTCTTTGCCTGAGCCGGTCTCGCCGGTGAGCAGCACGGTGACGTCGCTCTGGGCGATGCGGCGCAACATCGTTTCGAGGTCGCGCGATGCTGGCGCCCCGTAACTGACGGGGGGTAGCTCGGCGTTGGCGCGGGCATCTTCGTTGCGGGCGGCGACGCGGTCGAGGGCGCCGGCGACGACGGTGCGAATCTCGGCGGGGCTCGCGAGTGGCTTTTGTAAAAAGTCGTAGGCACCGTCTTTCATCGCGCGCACGGCGGTATCGACGGTGCCGTGGGCGGTGAGCAGAATCGTTTCGATGCCGGGAAAGTCGTCGCGGATGCGCTGCAAGAGGGTGAGTCCATCGGCGCCGGGCATTTTGAGATCGGTGACGACGACTGAAAATCGCTGGCGGCGCAGCATGGCGAGGGCGTCGAAGCCGTCAGATGCGGCGGCGACGTTGTAGCCTTCGCTGCGCAGTGACTCGACGAGAAAGCGGCGGACGGCGGCTTCGTCATCGACGACGAGCACGTGGGGTGCGGTGGCGGGGTCGTGAGGTTGCGCGGTCATGTTCTGGTGACCTTCTGGCGAGGCTTGTTGGTGACGGGCGGGTTGGTGACGGGCGGGTTGGTGACGAGTGGGATGGTGATGCGGAAGAGCGCGCCGCCGCCTTCGGCGTCGTCAACGCTGACGCGTCCACCGTGGAGTTCGACGACGCGGTGGACGACGGCGAGACCGAGTCCGGTGCCGGTGAGTCGTGTGGTTTGAAAGGCGCGAAAGATGGTTTCGCGTTGAGCGGGGGGGACGCCGGGGCCGTGGTCACGGACGGTGAAGGTGATGCTGCGGCGGTTGGCGATGCAGGCGGCCTCAATGGGTGTGCCGGGGGGGCTGGCCTGAACGGCGTTGCGCAAGAGGTTGGCGAGCACGCGCTGCATGAGGGCGATGTCGAGCATGGCGACGCTGGGGGCGTGGGTGACGTCGAGGGTGATGCGTGGGTCGCGCACTTCATCGGCGGCGGAGCGGAGCAACGCGATGGGGTCGCAGGCGGCGAGGTGGATTTCTCCGGTACGGGAGAAGTCGAGCAAGGCGGTGGTGATGTTTTCGACGCGGGTCATGTTGTCGACGATTTCGCGGACCCAGTCGCGGCGTGCGCGGTCGGTGTCGGGGGTTTCGTCGAGCAGTTGGGCGAAGCCCTTGGCGGCGGTGAGGGGGTTGCGAATCTCGTGGGCGAGCACGGCGGACATTTGTCCGAGATCGGCGAGGTGGCGCTGGCGCTGCAAGGCGGCGTCGCTTGCGGCGAAGCGGGTCATGGCGTTGCGGGCGACCCAGACGGCGCCGGCGAGGACGATGAGGGCGAGGAGTGTCGAGATGAGCGAGGCGCGGGCTTCGTTGAGCATGCGTGCGGTGCGTTGGGGCTCGAACTCGATGTAGACGAGGGGTGGTCTGCCGCGAAATCGCGGCGGTGGGCCGTCGGGTGGGGGGGCACCTGCGCGGGGTGCATGGGGGCCGTCGAGGGGGCCTGCATAGCAGAGTCGGTCACCGATGCGGCGTGCTTCTCCGGCGCGGGGCCAGCGACCCGCGGCGAACGACTGGCCTGCGCTTGCGCGTGGGGGTTCTTGCGGGCCGGGGACGATGGCGATGTAGCGGATGCCGTCGTTATCGAAGCGGGCGAGGAGGGTTTCGAGGCGTGTGGTTTCGTCGCCTTCGATGGTGGTGAACTCGTGGCGAACGGCGCGGTAGAGGGCGTGGGCTTCGGCTTGTCCGGCTTCGCGGGCGGTGACGACGGCGGCGAAGTATCCGCGAGCGCCGGTGACGGTGAGGGCGAGCATGGCGACGCCGGCGACGGTGTATAAACCCCGCCGCGCCCGTGGCGGAGGGAGCCGGGGCGCGTCGGGGGTCGCCTGGGTTTCAGTCGTAGGGGTCACGCTGCAACCCTCGCTTTTTTTTACGAATCCGTCGAGGTCTCTTCGGCGTCGTCGCGGGCTTTCGGTGGCGGCGGCTTGCAGAGACCGTCTTCGCACGTCATGGCGGGGGCGTCGTTGGCACCTTCGGGTGGGGCTGGGCAATCGTCGGCGGTGGCACACATCGGCACGCAGGCCATGCGGGGGTTGTGCGGCCGTTCGACACAGCCGCAGCCGGCGGCGAAGTCGGCGCATGGTTCGGCGCAGTCATCGGCGGTCTCGCAGGGGGGAGGCGGTTTGGGTCCGCGCGGGTGTTTGCCGCGGGCTTCGCCGTCGGTGTGGTCGGTGTCGCCAGCGTCGTCGGTATCGCACTCTTCGGGGGCCATGCCCTGTTCGCCATCACGCGGGGGTGGGGGACGTTTGCCGTGCTTGCCGGGGCGTTCGCCTTTTTGCGGCGGACGGTTGTCGTCGGCCACGAGCAGGTCGTCGTCATCGTCGTCGGCGGCGGTGTCTTCGTCCGCGGTGATGGTGAGCACGTCGTAGTTGCTTGCGGCGTCGTCATCGTCGTCGGTGAGCGAGCCGAGCAGGGCATCGTCGCAGGCGGTGATGGCGAACGCGACGACGACGAGGGGCAGAAGCCGCGCGGCGGGCGAGAGGTAGCCGGGCAAGAACGGGGTGGATGAAGGGGTGAGGGTTTGCGGTCGTTCGTGGTTGCGCATCGCTTTTCTCCTGAGGCCGGGGGATGTGGGTTCCGGTCTCGGTGAGAGAAGAGCAATGGGCGGGCCAACGCAGGTTGCTGAATTATTTCGATGGGTTAGCGGCGGTGGCG
>CAZXXB010000187.1:0-319 GCA_964644185.1 uncultured Myxococcota bacterium | reverse complement strand
TATTTTTCGGGGAGGACGCCGATGCGTTTGAGGCGGCGGGTGGTGGTCTGGGTGGGGTCGGTCATCTCTTCGAGGGGGGCGATTTCGCCGGTGACGGTGCGGTTGCGAACGACGGCGTACTTGGGGACGACGACGACGCCCGAGTCGCTGACGAACCAGCGGCGTTTGTCGGCTTCGAGATCGACACCGACGGTTGCGTTGGGTTCGACGACGACGCCTTTTTCGAGGGTGGCGTTGTGGACGATGGCGTGGCGCCCCGCTTCGCCGCCTTCGAAGAGAATCGAGTGTTTAACGCTGGCGAACGAGTTGACGCGGACGC
>CAZXXB010000186.1:7432-7702 GCA_964644185.1 uncultured Myxococcota bacterium | reverse complement strand
TCGGGCGGTGACGTCGACATCGGCACGGAAGACGCGGCGACGGACCTAGACCGTGATACTGCTCTCGGCGACGCCGACGCTGGTCGCGAGACGGAAGGCGAACTGACCGCAACAGGCGACGCATCCGACGGTACTGGTTCAGGCGGCGACACGGCTGGGTCTGACGTGGATGCAGACGGCGAGAGCGACGGCGAAGCGACGGCAGAGACAGAAGCAACGGGCGCAAACACTGCGGGCGACGTCGGTGGTACAAGCGATGCGGGTGATACC
>CAZXXB010000186.1:0-7422 GCA_964644185.1 uncultured Myxococcota bacterium | reverse complement strand
GACGACGGCGAAACAGACGATGATGGCGACACAGGCGATGTCGGTACTGGTGGCGAGACGGTGGGTGATACAGGGGGTGAGACGGGCGCGGGCGACACCGGCGTTGGCGGCGATACAGCTACAACCGGCGGTGAAACATCCGACACTGACGGCGGTGAGACGGGTGATGATCTCGGCGGCACGCCGTACCCCTATCTCGTTCTCGTGCATGGGTATCTCGGCAAAGGGGGCGACTGGGATACGGCTGTAGCCGCGATGGTGCAGCGAGGATGGGAAAAGTCGCGCATTGTCGCTCCGACACTAGGCAACACCAACGACTCGATCATCACGCTCGCGGGCAAGGTAAAGGCGGCAGTTGATCAAATCGTCGCCAAAGACCCCGATGCGACGATTGATATTGTCGGGCACAGCCTCGGGGGGCCGGTGGTGCGGTGGTATGTGTCGCAGCTTGGGGGGCACGAGCGCACCCGCCACGTGGTGACGATTGCAGGGGCCAACCACGGCAACGACGCGGCGTGCGCGACTGCGATACTCGGTTTTGCGTCGAGCGAGCAGCTTTGTCCGGCATGGGCGACGCAGAGCGAGAGTGAAGACCTCGTGCAGTACACGCTGAACGGCGACCCGAACGTCGCTGATGTTGATGAGACGCCGTTTGGGGTTGAAGATGGGGGCCATATCTTCTGGAACGCGATCGTCTTCACGCGCGACATCATCGTGATTCCGCATGAGGTGCAGTGTCTTGATAGCGCGACGGAAGGCGACTGCCCGACACCAGTGAACATAAAAGTTGACTGGCAGGGGGTCGATCACATTGGCCTTATCAAAGACGTCCGATTTTTCGATCTGCTTAAGACACTACTCGATCAGCGTCAATCGACCTAACACCAACGCTAACGAGACTTACGTCTGAGTCGGTGCAAATCGGCGAGCATACGTAAGACGACCGTGGGTCGCAGCATCGTCGAGCCGCGCTCGTTGTGTGGGGTGTGTACGACGGGTATCCATGCGATTCGCATGTCGAGTTGCACGGCGCGAACAAGCAGGCCAGCGTCGAAAAAAGGACTGTCCCAATCGGGGGCTACACGCTCGTATGCTTCGCGTCGCAGAGCCTTCAGGCAGAAACTGACGTCGGTAAAATCGACCCCAAACGTGGCACGGACAAGCGCGTTGTAGATGATTGCGGAGGCGCGACGCAGTGGGGGCTCGACATTGCGGTTGGTGCGATAGGCCGCGACGATGTGAGCGCTGGTCGCATGAAGCGCATCGATCGCGGCGGCAAGGTTGCTCATATCAAACGGCATGTCGGCATCACAGTAAATAAGCACGTCGCCGCGGGCGCGCGACATTCCGGTTTTTAGTGCATGGCCTTTGCCGCGATTACGAGGTAGCGAAATGAGATGAATGCGGAGCGGGTCGTGGGTGTGGAGGGCGGTCGCGATGGCGCGGGTCGAGTCGGTTGAGCCGTCGTCGACGATGATGATTTCATAGTGCTGGGTGTAGGTTGAAAGGGCACGAGTGGCCTCGGTAACCGTGCGATGTAGCAGGCGTTCTTCGTTGAACGCCGGTAGGATGAGGGAGACTGCGGGCGACATGGAAAACGTGATACCACGAGTGGGCGCTGGCGGCACGGCGCGTTGCGGCACGCGTGAAAAAGTGGGTGAAAACGTGGGCAAAAGAGTGGGGGCAAAGTGGGGGCGAAGTGGGGGCGGAGTGGGGGCGCTTTTGGGGGTGCCTTTGGGGGCGCTTTGGGGACTTGCGCTGGTCGCCGGTTGCGCGGGGGTGCATCGTGACCCCTCAACCGTCGAGCGCGTTTTAGAGCCAATTGCAGGTGCATTCGCACCGCATTTGGCAAGGGGTGAACTGTGCGACCGCGAATCGCTCATGCGTGAAGAAAGCATGAGGTCGGCAGCAGAGACGTTGCCGCAAGATACCACCGGCGAGCGATGGTTGTTGTTTGTCAGCGAGCACTGCCCCGCTTGCGAGATGCAGATCGCACATCTTCGCGCGGCACGGGCGAAGCTTGCGGCACGAGGCGCGCAGGTGGTGGTGCTGGTGCGACATGCGAAAACGTGCGCCGAAGTCGCGCGGGTGGTGCGCGGCGGCGAAGGGGTGACGCGCGGGTTTGCAACGCTGCCGATGTTGCGTGAGTTCGGCATCGACTCGACCCCGACGATGCTGGTGGCTCGCGGCGGAAAGTTGCGGGCGCGACTCGTGGGCGTCGCGTCGGTCGAAGAAGTGCTTGACGTGATGCGAGCGTCGGGCGACTTGTAATCGCAACGGCGCATTGGTGCTCACACTGGCTCGTTGCAGGCTCGCACGGGCTGGTAACACGGGAGGCTCACATGGCACGGCGGAAAGAGGCACGGCAGACAAGAGAGGCACGGCAGACAAGACTGAGAAGTTCGGGGTGCGTTGCCGCGCTTGCGTGCATCGGCGTCGTGGCCGCGATGGGTGTTGCGGGCCCCGCGTGCGTGGCGCGACAGATGGTGAAAACTGAGCCAGTACCGACACGGGTCAAGTCGACGCCGTGGGTGGATGAGATGAATGCGCTGGGGCTCACACGGCGCGACATTCTGACGCCGCTCACCGACGCGGAACTGATGCCGATACTTGAGGGGCGTCCGTACCGATATGTCGTGATGCCCGATGGCGAGATTCGCATCTCGCCGCGACCGGCGGATGACGACAACAACCCGTTTGTCCACCCGTTGCTGGCTGACGACAAGCCTGTCTCGACGGGGGGAATGCTGCGGCTGAATCGTACCCGCGAGGGCGAAATCGCGCGCATCGTGCTCGACAACAACAGCAAATCGTATTGCCCGAGCGTGGAATCGCTGGGCCACGCACAGGCGGCGTTTGAGTTGCTTGGCATCGAGCCCGAAAAAATCGCGACGGAAGCGGCTGACGTGGCGTGTGGGCAGATGCAGAGCGAGATGCAGCGGCAGAAGACCCCTTAGCGCGGCGGACGGGCTTGCGGGGGCTGTGCGTGAGGGGCAGAGTGCGAGCCATGATGCAGATCGATTTTGCTCAACGACATGTGGCGGTGACGGGGGCGTTTGGGGCGCTGGGTAGCGCGACCGTGGCGACGCTGCTCGAAGCGGGTGCTGTCGTGCATGCGCTCGACCACGCGGCGGCACCGCGCGAAATGACGCCGTGGCGCGAGCACCCCAACGTGCGATTGCACGGGGGGCTCGACCTTGCCGATGAGGCGACGGTCGAGACGACGTTTGGGTCGTTCTCGTCGCTTTATGCGAGCGTTCACGTGGCTGGCGGGTTCGCGATGGCGCCAATCACCGAGACGACACTTGCCGAATTGAATCGGATGCTGACGATGAACCTCACGACTGCGTTTTTGTGCTCGCGTGAGGCGGTACGAGCGATGCGGCGCGGCGGAACTGGCGGACGCATCGTCAACGTGGCGGCACGTCCGGCGCTGGTGCCGAGCGGGGGGATGGTGGCGTACAGCGTGTCGAAGGCGGCGGTGGCGAGCCTGACGCAGAGCCTTGGCGAAGAGTTGCGGCATGAGGGAATCTGGGTCAACGCGGTGGTGCCGGGGACGATGGATACGCCGACGAACCGTGCGGCGATGCCGGGGGCCGACTTTTCGACCTGGGCGACGACGGCCGGGGTCGCGGCGACGATCGCTTTTCTCGCCTCACCACAAAACACCACAACGCGCGGCGGCCTCGTGCCGGTGTTTGGCGCGGGATGACGGGTTTCTGGATGCGGATGTACGGCGTGCGCCTTTTGCGGGTGCGGGGCTACGCGCACTTTTTGCTGGCTCCACTTGCGGTGGTGCGTCCATTTCATGACGGGTCAACGGTTGAGGGCGTCGCGCGGGGCGTGCTGGCGGCGTTTTGCCTGCTGTCGTTTGCGTATCTTGTGAACGACTGGAACGACAGGGCGCTTGACGCGGCGGAGAAGCAGAATCCGGTGGTGAGGGCAAATGCGGGGGTGGTGGAGTACGCGGCGACGCTGGTTGCGCTGACGCTGACGGCGATGGTGGCGGCGGGGTTCAACAGCGTTTTGGCGCTTATGTATGCGCTGATGTCGTGGGTTGCCGGTTGGGTCTACTCGGCGGGGCCGCGGCTGAAGAAGCTACCGCTCGTGGGGACGCTGACCAACGGGTTCATTTTCACGCCGTTGTTGTTTCTCGGGGTTGAGGCGGGGCTCGACTTTCGCATGGTGGAACGGGTGGCGTGGGTGTTTGCGCCGCTGTTGCTGCAAAATCAGCTCTTGCACGAGGCCGCGGATGCGGACGATGACCGTGCCGGTGGGGTTTCTACGACGTTTCTCGCAGCGGGGCCGACGCTGACGGGGTGGTTTGTGGGGCTTTTGCCGATTGCCGCGGCGCTGGGGATTTTGGCGCGGGTGGTGGCGGCGATGGCGGCGGGCGCAGGTGACGAGGCAGGCGGCGCGATGTTGGGGGGCGATCTGGGTGCGTTGGGCGACCTGAGTCACGTCACATTGTGGCTACGCAAGCCGCTCTCGATTGCGACGACGTCGCTGGTGGTACTTGTCGCGATGGGGGCGGTGTTTGGCACGCTCGCGGTGCGCTATGGCGACAACCGGCGAGCGATGGGCAAGATTCGCGTGGCGCAACGCTACGCGGCGGCGATGGGGTGCGGGGCGGCGTGGGCGGTCAACGCGCTCGGTTAGGCGAGTTCTGGCTCGGCGGGTTTTGCCGGGCGCGCGGTCGCGGTGTCACAGCCCGGCAGGTGCCGCAGGTGGGTGTGGAGCATGGCGTCGTGGGTCGCGGCACGGGTGACGCCGAGCACGTCGGGGGCAAAGAGGGTGAAAAGGGCGTTGAGCGTGAGACGTGCCTTGTCGAAGCCGGTGGTGAAGACCCTTCCATCGAGGGGGTCGAAGTTGCGGGCGGCGAGTTTGCCGTTGATGCCGCGATAGACCGAGGCGGCGACGAGAATCGCGGCGCGCGAGCGGAATGGGATATAGCGCATGCCGTGGCGGGCACTTGCGTAGTAACGCTCTGAGAGGGCGACAAGGTCTTTGACGACGCGGGCGACGGGGTGGCGGAGCAGGCTGGTCGCCCTTAGCGTGGCGAGTGAAGCGAGGGTGGTTTCGGCTTCGGCAATGGCTGCGGAAGCTGGGGATGAGGAGACGTTGCTGGAGATGGCGCGGCGCGAGGCCAGGAGAATCGCGTCGCGCAGCCCTGCCCCGCCGGTCGCGAGGCCCGCTGAACGCAGGCGGGCGTCGGGCAGGTAGACGCGCCCGCGAGCGGCGTCTTCGAGCACGTCGCGGCAGATGTTGGTGAGTTGCATGGCGATGCCGAGATCGATGGCGAAGGCGAGGGCGGCGGGGTCGCGGATACCGAGGACGCCGCACATCATGAGTCCGACCGTGGCGGCGGCGCGGTAGCAATAGATGAGCAGTTGTTCGTCGTCGGCGAAGATGACGTCGCCGAGGTCGGATTCCATACCGTTCAATAGCTCACGCATCGGATCGACGCCGAAGCCCAAGGGGGCGATGCAGCGGGCGGCTTCGCGGGTGAGCGGGCTTACCGGGTGGGGGCCACCGGTTGCAACGGCCTCGACTTCGCGCTGGATGGTGGTGAGGGCGTGGCGGGCGGCGGCTGCATCTGGTGCTTCGTCGACGGCATCATCGGCGGCACGGCAGAAGGCGTAGACGACGGCGGCGTCGGCGCGGGTTGCGGGGGGTAGAAAGCGGGCGGCGAGTTGAAATGAGCGGGCGTGACTGGCGAGGACCGCAGCGCTATCGGCGCGCAGGCGGTCGAGTTGTGCGCCGGGTGCTGTGGGTTGCGCGGTATCTGGGGTTGGCGGGGTCACTCAAGCGGTACACTCAAGCAAGCGAATCAATCGAGAATGTAGTCGAGCGGGTTGACGAGGACGCCGTTGAGTTCGACTTCGTAGTGGAGGTGCGGGCCGGTGGAGCGTCCGGAA
This sequence comes from uncultured Myxococcota bacterium, assembly GCA_964644185.1. GTDB lineage: Bacteria > Myxococcota > JAJVIH01 > JAJVIH01 > CAZXXB01 > CAZXXB01. The sequence goes on along the minus strand of CAZXXB010000186.1, from coordinate 1,504 downwards.
TTGCCGAGTTTGCCGATGATGTCGCCGCGCTTGACGGTTTCGCCGACCTTGACGTCGATTTGCGAGAGGTGGGCGAAGCGGGTGACGATGCCGAAGCCGTGTTCGAGGGCGATTAAGCGACCGTAGGCGTCTTTGGTGGAGGCGTAGATGACCTTGCCGTCGGCTGGGGCGACGATGGGTGTGCCGATGTCGTTGCTGATGTCGAGTCCGTCGTGGAAGGTGCGGGCGCCGGTGTAGGGGTCGCTGCGGGGGCCGAAGGTGCTGGTGATGATGCCTTTTGCGGGGCGGATGGCGGGGGTGGAGGCGAGGACGGCGCGTTGTTCGTCGAGGTAGCCTTCGAGCTGGGTAAAGCTGCGTTCGCGATCGAGGGCCGCGAGTTTCATTTCGTCGAGTTTGCGTTCGACGACGCCGAGTTTTGCGTCGATGAGTTCGGCGCTTACGGGGTCGACGAGTTTTTCGGCGCCGCCGAGTTGCAGCGAGCCGTTGCGTGCGGGGAGTCCGACGGGGCCCATTGCGAGCCCGCGTGAGTCGTCGCTGAGCTGGGTCATGGAGCGAAGTTTGGTGTCGAAGCGTTCGAGGCGCTCGACCGTGGCGGTGAGGCCTTCGACTTCGGTGGCGGCTTTGTTGAGTCGGGTGGCGAGGCGGACTGTTTCGGAGCGGAGGCGGTCGTTTTCGAAGGCGAGGTGGGCGGCGTAGCCAGCGTAGGAGAGGCCCGCCGCGATGCAGAGCACGGAGACGGCAAGAACGGAGGCGGCGACGAGCAATGCGCGTCGGGTGACCTTGATCTTGCGTACATGCTCAGAGTGCTCGTCTGGGACGACGAACAGCGTGTATCGCTTTGCCATTCAACCCTCTGGTTTTTGGGTGGCGCGACGGCGGCATGACGATCTGCATGATCCGCGTCGCATTTCTCGAATCTCTACCCGTCGAGTGCGTAGCCGTTGAAACCTGTCGCCCTCGAATGGAAATCGTCTCTTGCCCAGACCGACCCCGCAGCGGAAGCATGCGGATGTCGTATTCATTCGAGGGTGCGAACGGGTAACATTGCGGCGGCGGTCTGGTCAACGGTTGCGGTAACACTTTTTTTTTGACGGGCGGCGGTAGTGCTTTACAATCTTTGGCCGCTCACGTAGCGGCGACGCATGTCTTCGGTGAAGAATCCACGCAGAATTTACCTTGACCATCACAGCACGACGCCGCTCGATTCGCGGGTGCTGGCGGCGATGCTTCCATGGTTGACTGAGCGGTTTGGAAACGCGGCGTCGGAGGCGCATGGGTATGGCTGGGAGGCGGCGGAGGCGGTGGCGGTGGCGCGTGAGCGGGTGGCGGAGTGGGCGGGGGCGAGCGCTGAGGAGGTGGTGTTCACGTCGGGGGCGACGGAGGCGATGAATCTGGCATTGCGGGGGGTGGGTGGCGAGGGTCCGGTCGAATTTTTTGTGGCGGCGGTGGAGCAGGTGGGGGGGGTGGCGGCGGTGGAGGCGGGGGGGCGGGCGGCGGGGGGGAG
>CAZXXB010000185.1:5395-7719 GCA_964644185.1 uncultured Myxococcota bacterium | reverse complement strand
CTGAGAGGCGCGAGCCGAGAAAGAGGTATTGGTCGTCTTTTGCAAGCTCGGTGAAGCGGTCGTAGCTGCCGGTGATGTCGGCAAAGCCTGTGGCGGTGACGCGCTGGAAGAAGAGGCTGACGTTGGGCCAGGTATCGAGCCCCGTGCGTGAGGCGAGAAATGCGCCGCCTGCGTATTCGCGTTCGGTTTCGAGTTTTTTGCAGGCGGTGAGGGTGAGGAGTGACGCGAGGGTCGTGACGATGGCGAGCGCGGCCGCACGCATGGGTGAGGTGCGTTGGGGCGATGGTGTCAAAGTGGACGTGAAACTGGAAAAGAGTGAGCGAAACATTGGCGGGTGAATGCCCGAAGCGGCGAGCGGGCGCAACGGGGTTTGTGAAAGGGGGCACACGCGAGTTGACGCATTGTGTTGAATCGGGCGCGAGAGTTGGGGCATGGTGCTGCGTCACGTGTGCCATGAACTCGGGAGAATCAGCGTGCGCCTGCTCATTCAACATCAAAGCCGTTATCGGTATCCACGACCTGCAGCTCTTGGGCCGCACATCATTCGGTTGCGTCCGGCTTCGCACACACGGGCACGGGTTGAGACGTATGGGATGCACATCGAGCAGGAGCATTTTTTGCGGTGGCAGCAAGACCCGTTTGGCAATCACGTGGCGCGGGTGACGTTCCCGACGGAGCCACGGATTGAGCGGTTTGATGTGCTGGTGGAGTTGGCGGTGGAGATCAAGCCGGTGAACCCGTTTGATTTCTTTCTGGAGAAGCGGTTCGAGACGTTGCCGTTTGAGTATCCGGCGGAGTTGCGGGCAGAGCTTGCGCCGTTTCTCGACTTGAAGAACGCGGCGTATCTGGGTGGTGGGCGGCTGGCGGCGTTTCTCGATGCGATGCCGCGAGCGAAGACGACGATTGACACGATTGTGGGTGTGAATCGGTATGTGGCGCGGAGCGTGAATTATGTGATTCGCGAAGAGGCGGGGATCTGGCATCCGGAAGAGACGCTGGAGAAGGGGCGTGGGAGCTGTCGCGACTCGGCGGTGCTGCTGGTGGCGGCGTTGCGGTCGCTGGGTCTCGCGGCGCGGTTTGTGAGCGGGTATCTGATTCAGCTCACCGATGAGGGGATGATACCGAACGAGCCGAAGGGTGTGTCGCGCGATGTGGTTGATTTGCACGCGTGGGCGGAGGTGTTTTTGCCGGGTGCGGGGTGGATAGGGCTCGACGCGACGAGTGGTTTGCTGTGCGGCGAGGGGCATATTCCGCTGGCGTGTACGGCGACGCCGGCGCTGGCCTCGCCGATTGACGGGACGAGCGACACGCTTGCGGAAGAGGTGGCGTTTGAGATTCGGGTGGGGCGGCTTGGGCATGAGCCGAGGCGGCGGCGTGGGGGGCGATTGTGGAGATGGGGCGGAAGGCGGATGCGGTGCTGGGTGAGCAGAAGCTGCGCCTCACGATGGGGGGCGAGCCGACGTTTACGTCGCGTGAGCACATGGATGCGCCGGAGTGGAATGGTGAGGCGTTGGGGCCGACGAAGATTGCGCATGGCAAGCGGCTCGTGAACGAGTTGCGCGAGCGGTTGAACGCGGGGGCGGCGACGCTGTTGCGGACGGGCAAGTGGTATCCGGGTGAGTCGTTGCCGCGGTGGGCGCTGGATTTGATTGGCAGGCGCGACGGGTCGGTGGTGTGGCGCAACGATGTGTCGGGGTTGTTGACGAATGCGGGGGTTGAGCACGCGCGGACGTTTGCGAAGGCGCTGGCGGAGCGGCTGAATCTCGCGGGGTATGTGGTGCCAGCGTATGAGGACCCATGGAGGTTCTTGCAGGAAGAGGCGTCGTTGCCGGTGGATGTGGACCCGTTTGCGGCGGACCTTACGGATGGGGAGGAGCGGCGGCGGTTGGCGCGGGTGCTTGATCGCGGGCTTGCACTGGAGGCGGGGTTTGCGTTGCCGCTGACGCGTGTGGGTCGGCAGTGGCAGAGCGATGTGTGGAAGCTGCGTCGGCAGCGGTTGTATCTCGTGCCGGGTGATAGTCCGATGGGGTTGCGGTTGCCGTTGTCGGCGCTGGGGCATGGGGCGCCTGTACCTCCGCCGTTTGCGGAGGAGCCGTGGGGGCCCCATGACCCGCGGGTGGATGCGGACGAGGCGGCGCAGTTGCGGTTGCGCGCGGCGGCGCCGACGGGGCCGGTGACGGGGGTACGGACGGCGTTGTGTGTGGAGGCGCGCGGGGGTGAGTTGTTTGTGTTTTTGCCGCCGATGTGGACGGCGGATGACTTTTTTGTTTTTGTGGCGGCGGTGGATGCGACGCGTGAGGAGTCGGGGGTTGAGGTGGCGCTTG
>CAZXXB010000185.1:727-5374 GCA_964644185.1 uncultured Myxococcota bacterium | reverse complement strand
GCCGCGCCGAAGGCAGAGCATGTGTATCGGTTGACGGTGACGCCAGACCCGGGCGTGCTGGAGGTGAACATTTCGCCGACGGAGACGACGGAGGAATACACGGCGCTGATGGGGACGGTGTTTGAGGCGGCGCTTGCGGCGGGTTTGCAGTGCGAGAAGTATTTGATTGATGGGCGGCTTGCGGGTTCGGGTGGTGGTCATCACCTGACGTTTGGAGGGCCGACGCCGCTTTCGAGTCCATTCGTGACGCGGCCTGATCTGCTGGCGAGCGTGCTGACGTTTTTTCAGCATCATCCGGCGATGTCGTATCTGTTTGCGGGGTTGTTCGTGGGGCCGACGTCGCAGGCGCCGAGAATTGATGAGGCGCGGCATGAGTCGCTGTATGAGCTTGAGATTGCGTTGAAGCGGGCGCATGCGCGGGGCGAGCCACCGGCGCCGTGGTTGACGGATTTGCTGTTTCGCAACCTGCTCGTGGACGTGACGGGGAATACGCATCGGACGGAGATCAGCATCGACAAGTTGTTTGATCCGCTGTCGCAGACGGGGCGGCTTGGGATTGTGGAGTTGCGGGCGTTTGAGATGCCGCCGCACCCTGACATGGCGGTGACGCAGATGCTGCTGGCGAGGGCGCTGCTGGCGAGCTTTGCGCGAGAGCCGTATGAGGCGCCGCTCGTGCGGTGGGGGATGCGGTTGCATGACGAGTTTTTGCTGCCGTGGTTTTTGGCGCGCGATATCGCCGATGTGCAGCGGTATCTGGGTGAGCGGGGGTTTGAGGTGCCGTTTGAGGCGTTTCAGCCGTTTGTGGATTTGCGGTGTCCACTCGTGGGGCGGTTGCAGGCGGGGGATGTGACGGTGGAGGTGCGCAACGCGATTGAGCCGTGGCACGTGCTGGGTGAGGAGACGGGTGCGACGGGGACGTCGCGGTATGTGGATTCGTCGCTCGAGCGCGTGGAGGTGCGGGCGATGGGGCTTGTCGAGGGGCGGCATGTGGTGGTGGTGAACGGGGTGGTGTTGCCGATGCATGCGACGGCGCAGTTGGGTACGGGGGTGGCGGGTGTGCGGTTTCGCGCGTGGTGTCCGCCACATAGTTTGCAGCCGCATCTCGGCGTGCATCATCCGTTGCGGATTGATGTGGTGGATTTGTGGGCGAAGCGGTCGCTGGGTGCGTGTGGGTATCACGTTTGGCACCCGGAGGGGCGTGCGTTTGATGCGCCTCCATTGACGCGGTTTGAGGCGTCGGCGCGGCGTTCGCAGCGGTTCACGCATGAGAGTCCGACGCCGTGGCCGGTTGCGATGAAGCGGGTTGGTGTGGCGGATGAGTCGCGTGTGACGCTGGACTTGCGGCGGTTTGACGTGGACCACGCGGAGCCTGACTTTACGCGGTGGGCTGAGGAGTAAGGGGCGGGCGCTCGCACGGCGTGAAAGCGGCGACGGCGCAAACAACGCGATGCACCTTGCGAAGCGGCGTCAAACCCGCGACACTCGCGGCTCTGGGGAAGAGTCACGAGCATGTTTGACCTTGATTGCCTGTTTGTCCACGTGCCGAAGGCACACAATCATTACCTGCCGTTCGGCGACTTCATGAACATCTGCTACATGCCGATGGGGTTGCCCGCGATTGCGAACCATCTGCATGCGAACGGGTTTGACACCGAGATCGTGCATCTTGGTGTCGAGTTCATTCGCGACCCGACGTATCGGGTGGTGGATGATTTGGCGGGGAAGAAGATTCGCGCGATTGGGTTGCCGTTGTACTGGCACTATCAGTCGTATGACGCGATTGAGGTGGCGCGGGCGCTCGCGGCATCGCACCCGGAGGCGTTCGTGTTTCTGGGGGGCAACACGGCGTCGTATTTCGCGAAGGAGATTTTGCGGGATTACCCGTTTATCCATGGGGTGATTCGCGGGCATGGTGAGCTGCCCGTGCTCGAACTGATGCACGTGCTGGAGAAGGGCGAGGGGCTCGCGACGGTGCCGAATCTGATGTGGCGCACGGGCGAGGGTGAGGTGACGGATAACCGGGCGACGCACCACTATTTTGCGAAGCCGGTTGAGCTCGACGAGTTGAGCTTTGGCGATTTGTCGCGGGTGCGGAACGCGGAGATTTATGCGTCGACGTTTGGGTTTCCGCTGGCGTACAGCCTTGAGTACACGCGGCTTGAGAATCAGAAGCGGCTGAATATGGGGAGGCCGTTTTTTCCGCTGTTTACGGGGCGAGGGTGCCCGTGGGTGTGTACGTTCTGCGCGGGCAATCGCGACACGCTGCGGGAGATCACGGGGAAGTCGTCGCTGGTGTTTCGGTCGCCGGAGCGGGTGGTGGATGACGTGCGGCGGGCGAAGGATTTTGGGTATCGGACGATGTCGCTGTGTTTTGACCCGACGCCCGAGCGCGATGATTACTACGTGACGCTGTTCGACAAGGTGCGCGAGGCGAAGCTCGACGTTGATTTTTACTTCGAGTGCTGGGGGGTGCCGACGCGACGGTTTGTGGAGGCGTTCAAGCGTGCGTTTCCATCGCCGGAGAGTTACGTGGCGATAAGCCCCGATGCGGGCGATGAGCGGGTGCGCAAGATCAACAAGCAGCCGTTTTACACCGACGAAGAGATGTATCGGGCGATACGCGACCTTGAAGAGTACGAGATTTCGGCGGACATTTTTTACACGATTGCGCTGCCGGGCGAGACGTTGAAAGAGGCGCGGAAGACGCGCGACCAGATGCAGCATCTGCACGCGACGTATCGGAACATGCGGCGGATCATGGTGTGGAGCGTGCAGTTGGAGCCGGGGTCGCCGCAGTTTGAACGTCCGGCGCAGTTCAACATGACGACCGACCGCAGTTCGTTTGCCGATTTTTATCGGGTGCACAGCGGTATCTATGCCGACACGTATTCGAGTCTGGGGTTCAAGATTGCGGGGTATTTTGGCGACGCGCGGGATGAGGGGGGGATACAGGAGTTTGAGCGTCATTTGCAGCATTTGAAGTGTCTTGAGTTCTGTTTTCTGGCGCCGGACCCGCGTGATTTTGCGCTGCCTGAGAAGGGTCGCGCGCACTGTTTTGAGCGGCGTAAAGAGTTGGCGCGGCATCGTGGCCACGCAGAGCCGACGCGGGCGATTGGCGAGGGGTATGATTACGTGGATGCGCTGAAAGAAGAGAACCAGTTGCGGGGCGAGCGCAAGCGCCTCCTCTGGGTGTGAGTGTTTTTTTTTGAGGGTGGCGGGCCCGGCGGGTTGGCGACTTGAGAGACAGGGCACGCGATGACGAGACGGTCGCTCAAGATCATCGACTGCACGCTGCGCGAGGGCGATCAGGCTCCGGGTGTGTTTTTTACGGAGGGGGATAAGCTCGCGATTTTTCGGGCGCTGGATGAGCTTGGGGTGGCGGTGTGCGACGCGGGGATGCCGGCGATAAGTGAAGAAGAGGGGGCGACGTTGCGGGCGCTTTCGGCGTTGCCGGGGCGACGGTGTCGGGTGGCGGCGAGCGTGCGGGCGCGTGAAGACGAGATTGAGCTTGCGCGTGGGTGTGATGTCGAAGAGGTGTTCGTGATTTTTCCGGTGAGTGAGCAGCATCGGGTGTCGCGGTTGCAGGTTGATGAGGCGGCGTGGCGGGCGTTGGGGCGGCGGGTGATTGATGCGGGGGTGCGGCACGGGTTGACGGTGAATCTGGTGCTCGAAGATGCGTCGCGGGCGAGTCGTGAGGCGTTTGTGACGGCGTGCCTTCTGGCGGCGGAGCATGGGGCGGCGCGGGTGATGATTTGCGACACGGTGGGGACGTTGACTCCGACAGGGGCGACGGCGCTGACGCGGCTGGCGCGCGAGACGCTTGAGGCGGGTGCAGGGGGGGCGCGTGGGGTCGAGATTGGGGTACACTTTCACGACGATTTTGGGATGGCGTCGGCGAACACGGTCGCGGCGATTGAGGCGGGTGCGAGTGCGCCGAGCGTGACGGTCAACGGTATCGGTGAGCGGGCGGGCAATGCGGTGTTGGCAGAGGTGGCGACGGCGGCGGAGACACTCTTGCAGGTGGCGACGGGGGTGACGTTGACGGGTCTTTCGGCACTGTCGTCGCTTGTCGAGCGGTTGAGGGGGGTGGCGCAATCGCAGGCGGCGCCGATTACGGGGGCGCGGGCGTTTACGCATGAGTCGGGGATACACGTGCATGGGTTGCTGCGCGACCGGAAGAACTACGAGCCGTTTGACCCGGCGATTGTGGGGCGCGAGCACGGGTTCGTGTTTGGCAAGCACACGGGGCACGCGGGGCTCGTCGCGTTTGCCGAGGCGCATCACGTGAAGCTGTCGCGTGAGGCGATGGAGCAGCTTTTGTTTGAGCTGAAGAATGAACGTCCGGCGCGATACGAAGAGGCGGTGCTGCACGTGTTGCAGACGCGCGATGAGTTTGTGTTGCGCGAACATGGGGTGGGGCCGGAGGAGCTGTTGCGGCGGATGGAGGTGCTGGCGCGCGAGGGGGGGGCTGGGTGATGTCGAACGAGGGGACGCTGGCGGCGCAGATTTTGATGCGTGCGAAGGTGGCGGAAGGGCCCACGGGGAGCGCGTATTTTTTTGCGGAGCCGGGGTTGCTTTTGGGGCATGAGGCGACGGTGGCGCTGTTGATTGAGCGGTTTGAGAGGGCGGGCCTGCGGGTGAAGTATC
>CAZXXB010000185.1:0-717 GCA_964644185.1 uncultured Myxococcota bacterium | reverse complement strand
AACGGTGCCTTTTCGCGGCGGACCATTTTGTGCCTCCGGCGACGGCAGAGCGTGCGGCGATTTTGCGCAAGTACCTCGATTTTTTAGAGCGGCAGCGGCTGCCGCGCGAGCATCTGTTCGACGGGATTAGCCATCAGTTGATGCTGGAAGACAGGCGGGTGGTGCCGGGGATGTTTATTGCGGGGGCCGATTCGCACACGACGCTTGCGGGGGCGCTGGGGTGCGCGGCGGCGGGGTTTGGGTCGACCGATATGCTGGCGGCGTTTGCGCTTGGGCGGGTGCATGTGCGGGTGCCGGCATCGGTGAAGTTGAGGCTGACGGGGGCGTTGCGTGACGAGGCGCGGGTTGGTTCGCGTGATTTGGCGCTGGCGATGATGGGGCTTTATCGGCAGGGGGGGCTCGCGTATCGGGCGCTGGAGATGCATGACGAGACAGAGGGTGGGGTGCCGCTCGATATGCGGGCGAGCGTGTGCAACCAGGCGGTGGATGCGGGGGCGAAGTTTGGGATGTTTGTGCCCGACGAGGCGATGCTGGCGACGTTGCGGGCGCGTGATGGTGAGGGGGTGCATGAGAGCGTCGAGCAGTATGTGCGTCCGCGACATGATGCGGTGTATGAGCGGGTGGATGTGATTGATGTGGGGGGGCTGGTGCCGCTGCTGGCGCGTCCGGGAGACCCGTCGGATGTGGCGGCGGTGGCAGAGGCGGGAGGCGAGCCGA
>CAZXXB010000184.1:5304-7820 GCA_964644185.1 uncultured Myxococcota bacterium | reverse complement strand
CAGCGACCACGCCGCCGAAGACAAACTCTGGAACGCGCTGCAAAAGGTGCTCGACGACGACCCCGCCCTCGCCGTCGAACGCGCCACCGAACCACCCGAACTGCTGCTGCGTGGCAGCGGCCCCGTCCACCTCGAAGTCGCCCTCGAAAAACTGCGCACCCGCTACGGCGTCGAGGTCACCGCAACCCTGCCCGGCGTCGCCTACCGCGAAACCATCACCCGCGCCGCGCAGGGCCATGGACGGCAAAAAAAGCAGAGCGGCGGTCGTGGACAATTCGGCGACATCAAAGTCGAGTTCTCGCCACTCGCACGCGGCGAAGGCTTCAAATTCATCGACGCCATCGTCGGCGAGTGCGTGCCCCGCAACTACCTCCCGTCGGTTGAAAAAGGCGTCCTCGCCGCGATGGAACACGGCCCGATTGGCGGCTTTCGGGTCGTCGATCTCGCCGCACGCGCATACGACGGCGCGCACCACTCGGTCGATTCGAGCGACATCGCCTTTCAGGTCGCCGGACGCAAAGCCTTCCGCGACGCACAACCCGGCATGGGCTTCGTCTTGCTCGAACCGCTGGTCACCATCGCGATTGAGGCCTTCGACCAGCACGTCGGCCCCATCATGAACGACCTCGGCACCCGAAGGGGCCACGTCAGCGGCGTCGAAAACGAGGGACGCCTCGCGCGCATCCGCGCCGAAGTACCCGCGTCTGAACTGCGCGACTACGCTTCAACCCTGCGCGCCTTGTCGGGCGGCCTCGCAGCGTTTACCATGCGCGATGTTCGTTACGTTGAGGTGCCCCCGCATCTCGTCGATCGCATCGTCACAGAGCACAAGCGTCACGTGGGGGCCGAAGAAGACTAACCGCGCAGCCCTGCACACCCACGAGCGGCAGGCATCGCGCACCGAGAGAGAACGAGGCCCGCATGTCTGCCGCCCACGCCAAGCCCACAACGGTACGCACCGCGCAATCACAACAACCCGCCGATGTACGCACCGCTGGCGACCACCTGATGCTCGTGCTCGACGCGTTCTTTGCCGTCGCGCTCGTCGCCCTCTTCAACTTCATCTTTCGCAAAGGCAGCGACGCCGTGCTCGCCTTCGCGTGGGTGCTCGCCGCGACCCACGCGCTCGGTGCCCTCGCCAACGCACTGCGCTTCACCCGCTGGCGTGACGTGCTCTTCTACACCTCAGCAGCACAGCTCGCCGTCGCGCTGATCGTCATGCTGCTTCTCGTGCAGACCGCAAGCCACGTCACCGCCGTCTACGGCGACATGGGCGGCCCCGCCAACGTCATCTTCGTCATTCTCGCGTTGCTTGTCTTTGAAGTGTTCGGACTCTTCCCCGCCGCCAAGGTCGTCACGCTCCTGCGTCGGGCATAACGTCACCGGCAAGCACGCGCGCAAACGCCTCAACAAACATCAACCCCGTGCGCATCGGCTCGCCGGGCCTCGCGCTTTCATCGAGCGGGGGAACGTGCACGAACCCCGTCGGCACGTGCGCGCGCCCCGTGCGCAGCATGTGCGCCACCGTGTGAAAAAACAGCGCATTGCAAAGGTAATCGCCCGCATCCGACGACAGCCGCACATCGCACAGCGCCGCGTAAGGCTCGCTCGCCCGCGCACGCGCCTGCATTCGCCCGACATGAGCCATCATCTCCGCCACGGGTAGGGTCGTGCGCAACGCCACCGCCGCCTCATCGCCGTCGAGCCGCAACAGCGGGTCGCGCGCGGCATCGGTCACCACCTCACCCACGGCATCGGGCTTGTGACCACCCGCATTTTTCGCCAGCACCTCAACGCGAAAAAATGGGTCGCGACACACCCCAAACATCAACACCCCATCTGGATGCAACCGCTCGACAAGCTCGATCATCTGCCGCTTCGCCTCACGCCACGCCACCGGCAACTCGACACCCCGCACGCTCACCCGCACGGCATCTCGCCCTGAACCATCTCGCCTCGACCCATCGCTACCCGCCTCATCAGAGCCCACCCCACCAAATGAAAACCCGTCGGCGGCGCGCGCAATCGCCCCACTCGGGTTCTCAACCACATCGAGAAACCGGCCAAACCCGGTCACGAGAATCTGTTTCGTCTCCATCGCAAAACACGGTATACACGCCCCACCATGCGCCTCAACCCCGACACTCGCCCCGCAGCCCGCCCCGTACGCAATGCCCCGGCACCACGCACCGCGTTCGTGCTCATGGCATCGCTTGCCCTCACATTCGCCTGCGCGATCTCCATCACGACCGACGCCCGTGCCGACGAGGCCGAGCGCGAAGAGCGCGCCCGCGGCATTCGCCCCACCCCCGACAACTTCAACGAACTTCGCTTCTCACCCCACGCGCGCCAGACGCTCGAACTCGCCTCGCCCGAATCACGCCTGCGTGCCGGACTCTTCGACGACGCCCCAATCTTCACCCCCACATCGCGCGACTTCAAAGCAACCGCCACCGGCCCCATCATCCGCGATGGACAAATCGTCTACGGCTACTACCCCTACTTTGGACGCGACA
>CAZXXB010000184.1:1191-5294 GCA_964644185.1 uncultured Myxococcota bacterium | reverse complement strand
GAACATCAACTGGGATTTACTCACCCACGTCGCCTGGTTCGGCATCGAAATCGATTCCAGCGGCGAACTCGTTGTCGGTGGCGAAGGTTACGGCAAATGGCCCGCAACCGATTTCGTTGATGCCGCCCACGCCGCCGGGGTCAAAGTCGACCTCGCCGTGATTCTCTTCTCGGGCACCGGCATCTACAACCTCGTCTCCAGCAGCGCCAACCGCGCCCGCGCCATCACCACCCTCATCGACGAAATGAAGCGCGGCAACGCCGACGGCATCGCCATCGACTTCGAAGGGCTCAAATCGGGCACCCGCGACTTCTTCACCCTCTTCATTCACGAACTTCGCGAAGCCCTCGACGCCGAAGGCGAAGGCTACAACATCTCGATCGCCGCCCCCGCCGTCGACTGGAACAACAACTTCGACGTCGCCAAACTGCTGCCCGAGATCAACCAGTTCTTCATCATGGGGTACGACTACAACGGCGGCTTTTCCGGCTCAGCCATCGGCCCCAGCGCCGTGTTGCGCACATGGGGCGAGTGGCTCGTCTCGTGGACCATCGAGCGCAGCGTCGCCCGCTACGCCACCGCCGCGGGCAGCGCCTCCAACCGCAAAAAAATCGTCCTCGGCGTCCCCTACTACGGCAACCGCTGGGAACTCGCGAACCCCAGCGACAGCATCCCAGCAAGCGGCGGAACCCACAAAGGCAGCGTCGTTTATCGCGCGTTCGCCGCCGACATCGCGGCAGGTACCCGCACGAGGCTCGTCGACAGCGACGTCATGAGCACCTACTTCGACTACACCAGCAGCGGCACCCGCAACCAGACGTGGGTCGATGACGCATCAAGCCTCGAAGAAAAATACCGCATCGCCGTCGAGCAGGGTCTTGGTGGCGTCGGCATCTGGGCCCTCACATACGACAGCCCCACCTACCCGCTCGATAGCGCCATCGAAAACTGGTTCGTCGATACCCCGCCAACCCACCTCGGCGCACGCAACAACCCCATCGACATCACGGCGACCCCCTTCAACGACGCCCGCGACACGAGCGACATCACCAAAGGCGGCGACTACTTCAACACCTACGCCTGCGGAACCCAGAACGAGTGGGGACGCGAATTCGTCTACCGCCTCGAAGTCTGCACCGCCGGCTCCCTCACCGCCACGCTCACCGATGGCCCGAGCGTTGACATCGACATCCACCTGCTCAGCGCTGCCGCCGAGTCGGCGTGCATCGCTCGCAACGACAAGGCGGTCACCGCCGACCTCGAACCCGGCACCTACTACCTCGTCGCCGACACCTTCGTGAGCGGAACCACGTGGCTCGCGTTCCCGGGCCCATACACCCTCGACGTCACGTTTACGGGCACGCTCTGCGAGCCCAGCGACACCACCGGCACTGCCGATGATGACGACGACGCGGTGGGCAACGACGACGACGCGGTCGGCAACGACGACGACGCGGTCGGCAACGATGACGACGTGGTCGGCAACGACGACGACGCAGTCAGTGACGACGACGACGCGGCTGGTAACGACGACGACGCAGTCGGCAACGACGACGACGCGGTCGGCAACGACGACGACGCAGTTGGTAACGATGACGACGCGGTGAGCGACGACGATGACGCCTCCGGCACTGGCGGCGCTGGCACTGGCGACGGCAGCGACACCAACACAGACGACGGCGGCGACGTCTTCAACGACGTGTTCGAAGATGTGTTCGGCGATGTGTTCGGCGGCGACGACGACGACGCCACATCCCCATCTGTCGGAGACACCGCCGAAACCGGTTCGGGCGACGACGAGGGCTGCGCGGCACGCTCGACCGGCCACGTGAGAGGCAGCATGGGCAGCGCAACGACCGGCGGCACACCGCGCGATCTGCCTGCCTCACTCGCCCTCTGCGCCCTCTTGAGCCTCACACTCTACCGACGCAGCGCGACGCGTCGCGGCGTGCGCAAAGCTTGCGAGCAACAGAAACTTCCCGTTTAATCAACCCGTATGAAGACGCGAATTCCTCACAGCCTTGACTTTGCCACCGCGCGCAAGGCCGCCAATGCCGCCTACGACGCCTATCGCGAGCGCTTCGCCAACTATTCGCCGCGCATCGACTGGGCGAGCGACAAAGATGCGCGCCTCTCGTTCAACGCCCTCGGCCACGAGCTGACCGCCAACCTCGAAATTCTGCCCGACGCCATCACCGTCGATATGGATGTTCCGCTGATGCTGCGCCCCTTCAAATCAAAGGCCGTCGCCATCGTCGAAGAGCGCGTCGCCTTCTGGGTCGAAAAGGCACGCAAAGGCGAGCTGTCGTAGCCTTCGGCCACACCTTACGCCATCCCCACTCGCTCATCACGGCGTCGGGTCGTCGCCGCACTAGCGCGCGAGCGCGCGCATCCTGTTGTTGCGCGCACCATGCTCAACCTCAGCGAGCCCAAGCGCCTCAAGCACCGGCGGCACGTACATCGCAAACCGCCCCCGCAACCCCTTCTTCAGCCCATAAAACCCACCAACCGGATTCGCAGCCGACCGACCCCACGCCTCGACCGTCCCCTCCGCCGCAGGCTTCTGCTCATCCGCCGACCCCAGCAGCATCCAGTCACCGTGCGCGACGAGCATCGCGTGCAGGTCGTCGATGCAGCGCAGGTGATACCGTAGCTGCGTCTTGCCCACCTGCACCACAAGTGCCGCAGGCTCAGCCCCCTCGTCGCGATACGCCTCATACTCAGACGAAAGTGGAGGCGTCTGCAGCTTCCACGGGTCGCTCTTCGTTCCGCTACCTGTCACCTTCGCTCCGCTCATGAACCACTCCTCTCGGCTTCAAGTTTGAGTTCGCGCGCATGCTGCTCAAACACCGGAAAAAAATCGGGCAGCGACGGCTTCACGAGCGGCAGCACGATGCCCGCAAAAAACCTCGCTCATCGTGAATTCGACGCCACCCGCCCGCGCGACAAGATCAAACGTCCGCACCCCTTTAAACATCGGTGCCCCACTCCGAGGTAAAAGAGGCCCCCCGCGCGCATCGCCCGCCCATCGCCTGCAACCGCACCATCGCCCTCGGGCGAGCGCGAAACTGCGGCTTCATGCTGGTTCGTAGTGAGTGTCACGATAGCGCATTGGTAACTGAGCGGTTACCACGCGTCAAGCCCCGTGCGCCGCCCCCTCAAGTGCCGCCAGCACAAGATTCCACGACCCGTCGTAGCGCGGTGCCCGTGTTGGAAACAGCTCGACGCTGCGCGGCCCCGCACGATGAACGACCGACACCCGCGTCGCCGTCTCGCCCTCTGCGACAAACGTCACCTCGACTTCGGTCGGCGCATCAGCCCCCGTACCCGGATACCAGTCAAGCACGATTCGATGCGGAGGTTCCCACGCGCGAATCGCACCCAGCTCAACCGTCAACCCCGCGCCGCTGACCTCAAAAAACCGCTCGTGCGTCAGCACAACGACACTCGGCCCCGGTTGAATGTGCCTGCGTTCGCTCGGCCACCACGCGTCGATCTGCTCGGTAAACAGTGCAAACGCGCGATCATGCGACACGGCGAGCACAACCCTCTTCTCAATCATGCGTCACCTGCCGCGCGTCAACGGCGACGCGCCTCGTTTGCCGCAAGCGCCTGAAGTCGCTGCATCGCCGCTTCCCAGAATTCATCGAGGTATTCACGCGCCGAAGCAAACCCATGCACCCGCACCGAGTAGACGCTACGCGCCCCCTCGTGCCGAACATCGACGAGGCCCGACGCTTCGAGCATTCGCAGGTGCCGCGATATTGCCGGACGACTGATCTCAAAGCGTGACGCGATGTCGCCCACAGCGAGCGGCCCCGCACGCAGCTCAAGCAATATCTGGCGCCGAACCGGGTTACCCAATGCGTCGAGCGGATGCATGTCGGGTTCTTGTTACCATTCGCGCGCATCTGCGACGCGCTCAGCGAACGCGCGTGGCGCTCATTTGAACTCGTAGGTCGCCGACCCGTCGGTCGTCCCCTTGCCGCCCGCCTTGAACTTCCACAGCTTGGCCGACTGCTCGACACAGCCCGAAAGCTTGGCGTCTTTGCCGCCCGACGCTTTCACCGACTTCACCTAGCCGGTCACGCGGTCAACCGTCA
>CAZXXB010000184.1:0-1167 GCA_964644185.1 uncultured Myxococcota bacterium | reverse complement strand
TTTTCGGGGTCACCCGCCGACTTGCCGCACATCTGCGCACCGCGGGCACCGGCCTTCGCCGCTTTTTCGATCTCGCCCTTCAGCGCCGCATCGCTCGACGCGGCGGAAACAAACGCCGCCGTGAGCGACGACTTTGCGCCCGAAGCACCCGCAACCGTCGAGCCGCCCGCACCCACCTTGCGTGATGCGTCGCCCTCTTTTTCTTTCTCGCCGGAGGTCTTGGCATCGGCGGGTTTTGCCGCCGTCGCAGGCTTCGCATCGGCGGGCTTCTTGTCGGCCGGCTTCGTCTCGGCAGGCTTCGCGTCGGCGGGCTTTGCGTCGGCGGGCTTCGCGTCAGCAGGCTTCGCGTCGGCAGGCTTCTTGTCAGCAGGCTTCGTCTCGGCAGGCTTCGCATCAGCAGGTTTCTTGTCGGCTGGCTTTGCGTCGTCCGCCTTCGTGTCGGTAGCCTTCGTGTCACTCGGCTTCTCGGCGCGCTGGCGGGGTTCGCGGGCCTCTGGCTCGTCTTGCACTGCCGGGGCTGCCTCTGCGGGCGCCTGTGCAGGTGCCGCATCAGCAGCAGCGGGTGCCGCAGCGGGCTCTGGCGATGGGGCAGGTGCCGCCGCAGGTTCGGGCGCGGCCGCAGGCTCTGGCGCAGCCGCAGGTGCCGCGTCGCCCCCCCCACCCGAACACGCCCCCACCGAGAAAATCACCCCGGCGGCAAGCGCCACGCGAGTCAAAAACGCGGCACGCGCGCTAAGAGAACCGTTCGAATGACGCGACTGCGACTGCGACCGTGAATGCGACTGCGATTGCGTTGCCATGCCAAAACCTCTTCAATTTCCGATGTGGCTGCGGCGGCGAGTCTGTCGCTCGCCACCGTCAACCCGATATTCGAATCACGATTGGTGCCCACGCCAACCTCGCCACGAGGGTCACCGCGAACGCCGATGCGAATGAACGCGACATCTTAAGCACGAAAGCATCGCGCGCACAAAAAGCAATCGCGGCGGAAGCCCGAAAGCACCCGCCGCGATCACGCACCCGTACGAGCCGAGGTCACCGATAGGCCACCCCAGCCCCGACGAGGCGTCGCGCTTCGACCACGCGCTTACTGCGCAGCCGGAGCCGCCGGAGCAGCCTGCTCAGCCGGGGTCGCCGGGGCAGCCTGGTCGGTCGGGCTCGCGGGCT
>CAZXXB010000183.1:0-7859 GCA_964644185.1 uncultured Myxococcota bacterium | reverse complement strand
TGAACGGCGGCGCTTGATTCGCGAAGGTTGGTAAGTGCGCTTCATTTTCGTGTCTCCCGTGGCCCAATGGCCTCGATTGCCGCCTTCGATGAAGGGCTCGCGATGCCGCCGTTGCAACTCGGCACAACGGCACGACGCGGGCGGCAGAGCCCGTAAGGCGCGGCAACCTGCGCGAAAAGGTGCCCGATGTCAAGGGCTGTGCGGTGTTGGGGTGCAACTTGACCCGCGTCACGTTCGTTCGGGCGTGCGGCGTTGGAGCGCGCGGCGAGGTGGCAATGACGACTTATATTGATGGTGTGGGTCGTGTCACCGGTTGTGGTCGCGCGCGGCCAGCAAGGGAGGTCGATCATGGGCACCTCGAAACGGTTGACGAAGTTGGGGCTTCTGGCGCTTGCGCTTGGGCTCGTTTTTTTGTGGTCGGTTCCGCTCGCGACGTCGGCTGGCTGCGGTGACACAGGCGGCGACGATGACGATGACGACGACGACAACGACGACAACGATGACAACGACGACAGTAGTGACGACGATGACGACGACTTCGCCGCTACCGCGGAAAAACTCTGGGAGAACCCTGAGCAGCCGATGACGTCGTTTGCAACCGAACGAGTGACCTACACGCTCAAGACCGAGGGGATGCCGGCGGGGTTTACCTCGAACCCAAAGGTAACGGTGATCGGTGAAACCGAGGTCGCAGGCCAGACGTGGGTGCGCTGGGGTGTGGGCGACCACTCGAACCCCGATGCCCCGAACGGCTTTGAGTTGTGGATTGATGGGGCGCTTGATCAGGACATGAAGGGCATTGGCGGAACGATCTACGGGTTTGGCGAGGCGACGCTCGACGCTCCGTTGGAGGTGAACGGCGACGCACCGAAAGACGAGCCGCAGGTGCTCTCGATGACCGGCGTGGTGAAGAACCTTGAGAGCGGGGGCGAGTCGACGGTCTCGGTAACTGGGACGTACACGATGGTTGAGGACGACATGACGCTTCCATCGGCGATGGGAGACCTGGCGGGGGTGCGCAAGTACGTGGGCACCGCAACGCCAGACGGCGAGGCGATTCCGGCGATTGTGAAGGCGACGACACTTGAAGGGACGATATACGCGAAGCCAGGACTCGGAATTGTGCGGGTGTCGGTGCAGCCGCTTGGGTTTGTGCTCGACCTTGTGGGGGGCAGCGACCTTGGGTCGAACGCGGGCGAATACAACGCGATGCAGAAGATGGCGGTGCTTCAGCCGGGCGAGTTTCTTTCGGTTGATACGTACGAACTCAATCAGGAAATGGATGCGGACAATCAGACGCACGCGAAGATGCTGCTCGAACTGCGCTACGCTGACGGGGCGCGTGCGTCTGACCCTACCGCGCCCGACCTTGCTTCGAGTGCGAGCATCACGTTCGGGACCACGTTGGGGTATTACTCGCACTCATTTACGAAGAGCGCGGTGAGCGTGTTTCACCCCGAAGAGAACGGGCGCGGATACAACTACTGGTACGCGTACGTTGATCAGGCGGCAAAAAATGAGCCGGGCGACCGCACGAACTACCATATCAGCGTGAGCAATGGCGCGTCAGAGCCGGTTCGTGTGACGTCGAGAATCGTTTACCGGTTCGCCCCGCTTGAGTCGGCTGGTGAGTGAGGCTGGGGCGATCTTGATCTAGATCAAGTTTGGTCGTGACCTCGCGCGTTGTTGCGTCGCTCCACCTCGGGTGAGGTTGTGGGGCGACGCAACGCTTTCGCATGAGATGCTTTTGCTATGAGGGCCGCGCGATGGTGACGTTTGAGACAACAACCTATTTCGTGACCGACCCGGCGATGCCACCGATGACGCGGGTCGAGTTGTTGCAGCGTTACGGAAAGGCGACAGTGCCGCGCTACACGAGTTATCCACCAGCAAATGTGTGGCGGGCGATGACGGCGCGTGACGCGCGGGCAATCTACGCGCGTGCGGCGCATGGGGTGGGTGCGACGGCGGGGCAGGCGCGCGATGTGTCGCTGTACCTGCATGTGCCGTTCTGTCGGCAGCTCTGCTTTTACTGCGGCTGCAACATGATGGTGACGCACAACGAGGCGTTGGTCGAGCGGTATGTCGCGGGTGTCGAGCGTGAGGTCGATCTATTGGCCGAGGCGACGGGCGGCTTGCGTCAGCGGGCGGCGCAGTTGCACCTCGGGGGTGGAACGCCAACGTTCTTGAATGAAGCGCAGTTGACGCGGGTCACACAGGCGATGCAGCGGCACTTTGCGTTTGACGCGAAGACCGAGATGTCGATCGAGGTTCACCCGACGGTGACGAGCGAGGGCCAGGTGACGCGCCTTGCCGAGCTTGGCTACACGCGGCTGTCGGTTGGAGTGCAAGACTTTGACCCGGCCGTGCAGGCGCGCATCAACCGGCATCAGACGTTTGAGCAGACGCGCGATTTGATTGCGCATGCGCGCAAGGTGGGCTTCACGAGCATCAACGTTGATCTGATGTATGGGTTGCCGCGGCAGACGTTTTGCAAGTTTGATGAGACGTTGAGCCGCGTGGGCGAGATACGTCCAGAGCGGGTGGCGGTGTTTGGGTACGCGCACATGCCGTCGCTGAAAAGGCGCAGCGGATGTTCTCCGCGGAGGAGTTGCCGGGAACGAACGATCGGCTTGTGTTGCGTGAGCTTGCGATCGAGCGGCTGACGTCGATGGGCTACGTTCACATTGGGCTCGACCATTTTGCGTTGCCGACCGATGAGCTTTGCGTGGCGCAGAAGAAAGGGACGTTGCGGCGCAATTTCATGGGGTACACGACGGGGTCCGAGACGGAGACGCTTGGGGTGGGTCCGTCGTCGATTTCAGAGGTGGGTGGGGCGTTTGTGCAAAATGAGAAGCAGGTGCATGCGTGGGTCGAGCGGGTCGGCGCCGGTGATTTGCCGGCAGTGAAGGGGTGGTTGCCGACGTGTCACGACGATGCGGTGCGCGAGTTGTTGCAGCAGCTTTTCTGTCGGCTTTCGATGGATGTGCGCAGGCTGTCGGCGGTGCGGCGGGGTATCGCGTTGCGGTTACTCGACGATGCCGACGGCGCGCTGCAGAAGCTCGAGCGTGATGGACTTTTGACGCGCAACGCGAACGGTTTGACGGTGACCCGAGCGGGTCAGCTTTTCTTGCGGAACATCGCGGCGACGTTCGATGAATATTTTATCGGCGCGAATCGGCAGGCGATGCGTGGGTCGGCGTCGAGGCATGCGGGCGAGGTAGGCGAGCGGGTCCACTCGACGGCGGTGTAGGCTGCTTTTGGCCGTTGGCTTGTGATGGTGACCTGCGACGGGTTGCGGTGCTTGCCGCGCCGCGCGGCGTATGCGAACAGGGGCGCCTGTTTCTGCTTCGGGTGTGCGCCGTGGGTGTGATCACGAGCCGAGCACGACCGAGAGACGGGCGCGACTGATGTATCTGTGGCTCAAAGCACTGCACGTAATTGCGATCATCAGCTGGATGGCGGGGCTGCTCTACATCTGGCGGCTCTACGTTTATCACGCGATGGAGACCGAACGGGTCGTGATGAGTCGCTTTGAGGTGATGGAGCGGCGGTTGCTGAACGCGATCACGACTCCGGCGGGGGTCGTCTCGGTCGCGACCGGGGTGTGGATGCTGGTGCTTGTGCCAGCGTGGCTGCGCGAGCCGTGGATGCACGTGAAGCTGACGATGATCGTGCTGATGATCGCAAATCACGGGTACGCGATTTACTGCCGCCACCGGCTACTGCGCGAGCCGCATTTTTTGAATCACAAGTGGTACCGCGTGCTGAACGAGGTTCCGACGCTGTTGATGATCGTGATCGTGATCATGGTGATCACGCGGCCACTGTTTGCGTAGTGGCGCGTGGCGCGTGGCGCGTCGTTCGCTTGCGGGGCCGTCGCAGACCCGAGGGCCCACGCAATGACTGATTCACTCGATGACGGCGCACGCAACGGCCTGAATCACTTCGCCGCCGAGAACGTGCAGTAGTTGGGGAACGTGGCGGGCAAGGCGCTCGCATACGGTGATTTGGTTACGCCAAACGGATGATCGGCGAAGAAGCGAATGGGCTGCCCCTTGTCGTAGAGGCCGAAAGGGATCGTGTGTCCGCTGTTGTGGTCGCAGATGATCGTGTCGTGGCCCTTGTCGTTGAGGTAGGTCGCGTCTTCGACGGTGTCGGTGCCGAAGGTGACGTTGATGCCGAAGTTGAGGGTGTCGGCACTGCCGCCATGGGTCATCAGTTGCACGTAGTTGCGGTCGCTGTTTTCGGCACCGGCCCACGAGATGATGGGGTAGTTGTTTGCGCTGTTGCTGAAGTAGATGCCCGAGAACGAGATGATCGAGGCGAAGATGTCGCCGCGAGCGTAGCCGAGTAGATCGGTGAAGATCGCACCGGCTGAGAATCCCATTGAGTGGATGCGGGTCTCGTCGATGTCGTAGGTTGCTTTGACGTCGGCGAGAATCGCGTCGAAGAAGGCGAGGTCGACGCTGCCGTCGCGGGGTTTGGTGAAATCCCACTCGATGCCTTGTGGGCTGCCGAAGGGTTGCAGCGCGAGGCTGACGGGTGAGACTGCAATGAATGGCATGGTGTCGTTGTTGGCCCACTGGCAGGCGAAGCTGTGGAAGTTCTGGGCGTCGTCGCCGTAGCCATGCCACGAGAAGACGAGCGGCCACGGGCCCTCGTCATCGACGCCTTCGGGTGTGCTGATGAGGTAGCTGCGCTGGGTGCCGCCGACGGTGACGTTGACGGTCTTGAAGTGGGGGGCTGCGCAGGCGTTGGGGGCAATTGGGGTCACGGCATCGCCGCCGCCGATTGAGTCGTCGTCGTCGTCACCTGCCGCGTCGTCATCGTCGTCGTCATCGAAGACGACAAAGCCGGTGGTGTCGCCTGTGTCATCATCGTCGGCTGTGTCGTTGCCGGTTGCGCCGCCTGTGTCGTCGCCCGTTGCGGCGTCATCGTCGTCGCCGATGGAACCTGCCGTGTCGAGGCCCGTATCGTCGGTGGTGCTCGTGTCGTCGGTTGCGCCGTCGTCGTCGTTGTCATCGTCATCGCTGCTGTCGTCGTCGTCTCCGCAAGCTGGCACGACGAACATCGTCGCGGCAAAGAGTGCAACGACGGTGGCGCGCGTGCTGCGTAGCAGAGTAGCGCGTGGCAGGGTGATTTTGGGCTCGGCTTGCGCGGACGACGAAATCGACAACGACAGAACGCTCATTCGTGGCTCCTCAACGGGGTGCTCAGTTCGCGTGCTTGGCAGCGCTGATTCGAATAGGGTACGGTCTCGCCGGGCACGAGAATTGTCAAGCGGATTTAGAGGTTTGCTCCGCGCCGTCACGCGCAACCGGCGAGCGCGCGCGAAGTCTCAGTGCGCAAAGAAAGTGATGCAACGTGTACGCTGAATCGAACGTTCGCGGGCCGGCGCCCGATGTGCCGTTCTGGCTTGCATCGCGATTGCCGTTTGATCGCAGTCTCGTCGATGTGGGCGAGTTTCGCATGCATGTGATGGAGCGGCGGGTGGCGAGTGGCCCGACTGTGCTGATGGTGCACGGCAACCCGACGTGGGGTTATCTGTGGCGCAAGGTGGCGGCGCAGCTTCACGATTTTGAGGGGCACCTCGTGATGCCCGACCTCGTGGGGTTGGGGTTCAGCGACAAGCCGACTGACCTTTACAAGCATCAGCTCGATAACCACGCACGGTGGCTGGCGCGGCTCGTAACGGCGCTCGACCTGCGCGACGTGGTGCTGGTGGTGCAAGACTGGGGTGGGCCGATTGGGGTGCGGGCGATGATGGAGCACCCCGAACGCCTCGCGGGGGTGGTGGTACTCAACACCGTGTTGGGGCCGCCGGGTGAGGGTTTTCGTCCGCATCGGTTTCACAGGTTCGCGCAGCAGCGGTTAGTGAGTGACGTGGCGTTTCGCGTGCTGGGGTTTCCGCAAAATGCAATGTTCACGGCGCAGGGCGACAAGTGGTCGATCTCGCCTTTGGATATGGCGGCGTATCTGTGGCCGCTGCGTGATGTGCGAACGAACGGTGCGCCGCTTGCGCTGGCGCGGATGGTGCCCGATGGGATGATGCATCCATCGGTCGAGGCGCTGCGCAAGGTGGAGCGGTTCATGGCGGGATATGGGGGGCCGGTTGAGGTGGTGTGGGGTGATCGCGACCCGGTGTTGGGGCGGGCGCGCCGGAAGATTGAAAAGCTCTTGCCACACGCACCCATCACCGGTACGCCAGCGGGGCACTTTTTGCAGGAAGAGGTACCGGCGCTGATTGCCGGGGCGATACGCAGCGTCGCGTCGGCAAAGCGCTGAACGGGGTTGCGCGCAGCGAATTCTGCCGACGACGGCAGCGAATACACAACGGAGGGGGCGACCATGCAGAGCAACGCATCGGTGGCGGGGGCAGAAGCGGGCGGCATTGACGCGATTGTGTTGGGGGCCGGGGCATCGGGCCTGCGCGCCGCGCTCGAATTGCGCCGCGCGAAACGAACGGTGGTGGTGCTTGAAGCCCGCGATCGCGTGGGGGGGCGCACGCTTTCAGAAACGATTAATGGGGCGCGATTTGACCTTGGGGGGCAGTGGTTGGGGCCCGACCAGCATCGCGTGCATCGGCTGACGCGCGAGCTGGGTTTGCGGACATTTGCGACCTTTCACGAAGGGCGCAAGGTGCTTGAGCTAGATGGCAAGATTTCCTCGTACAGCGGTACGATACCGAAGCTGCCGATCGCGAGTTTGATCGAGACCGAGCTTGCCCTGCGTCGTATCAACCGGCTTGTCGAGGCGACACCCGTCACCGACCCGCGCACGCGACCGAATGCTGCGGCGCTCGATGCGATGACGCTTGGCGAGTGGACACGGGCGCACATTCGCTCGACAAAGGTGCGGCGTATTCTCGCTTCGGCGGTGCAGGTGATTTTTGGGTGTGAGCCCGACGAGATTTCGATGCTTCACGTGCTGACGTATTGCAAGAGTGGGGTGTCGTTTCAGAAGTTGATTGATATTCCGGGTGGGGCGCAGCAAGACCGTTGGGTCGATGGGGCGCAGGCGTTGTCGCTTGGGATGGCGCGCGAGTTGGGCGACGCGGTGAAGCTTGAGCAGTTTGCGTATGCGGTCGAGCAAGATGGGCGCGGGGTGACGGTTCACACGCAAAAAGGGTCGTTCACGGCGAGGCGGTTGATTGTGGCGATGGCGCCACCGCTTGCGGGGCGGTTGCGTTACAGCCCTGCCCTGCCCGCGCGGCGAGACCAGCTCACGCAGCGGATGCCGATGGGCGCAACGATGAAGGTGATGGCGGTGTATCGGCGTCCGTTCTGGCGAGACAAGGGATTTTCGGGCGAGGTGGTAAGCGACGACGGGTTGATCTCGCTGGCGTTTGACAACACCGACGCGAGCGGCAACGTGTCGGCGCTGTTGGGTTTTGTGGTGGGGGCGAATGCGCGACGGTGGGGGGCGGTGTCGGCGGAGGAGCGGCAGCGGGCGGTGTTGCGGGCGTTTGCGAAGTGGTTTGGGCCCGATGCGCTCGAACCGATCGGGTATCACGAGAAAGATTGGACGGCCGACCCGCTCGCGGGTGGGTGTCCGATTGCGATCATGTCTCCGCGTGGGTGGACCGATGGGGGCGACGTTCTGCGGGCGCCGTGTGGGCGCATTCACTGGGCGGGTACGGAGACGGCGCTTGAGTGGATGGGGTTTATCGAGGGTGCGCTCGACGCGGGTGAGCGCGCGGCGCACGAGGTGCTGACGGCGCTACGCGTATAGCCTTACCCGCGCGATGGGTTCGCGTTTCGGGTGCAGGCTGTGCCCGGTCGGGGTGGCAGGGGTCGGCGCGGGTTACTGCGCCGGTGGCGGGTTCATCGTGGGCGGGTTGAGCTTGAACTCACCGC
>CAZXXB010000182.1:3813-8012 GCA_964644185.1 uncultured Myxococcota bacterium | reverse complement strand
CGTCGTCGTCGTCATCGGTGGCGTCGTCGTCGTCATCGGTGGCGTCGTCGTCGTCGTCATCGGTCGCGTCGTCGTCGTCATCAACGCCGGGCGTCGTGTCGCCGGTCGTGTCGGTCGCGTCGTCGTCGTCGTCATCGCCGCACGACGTCACCCCGAAGCCCGCGAGCGCGAAGCCGAGAATGAGGGTTGTAAGAAACTTGAACTTCATTAGAGCCTCCCGTGTGGATCAAATCCGGCTGTTATCAGCCATTGCCAGACCTAAGTGATTGACCCCGCGGAACCTTCCGCGAAGTACGCCAAACCCTGACCGATTTACTGAACGTGCGATCTGAATTCTTCCGAATCGCGTTTCCGAGTGTCCTTCCGCGTCTTGCCTCACCGCGGTGCCTGTGCGCCATGAGCAACTCTTCGTTCCGGTCACGGTTGAGCCACTCGGTACGATCTGTGACAGCGTCGACCAGCAAACGCGAAGGTCAGCCAGTCGGTCATAGATCATCGTTTTGTGGAGCGGTCGGACACCCGACGTCACGCACTCCCCAGCACAGGCAATGAGCGGCTTTTAGGGCTTCGGTTGTGGAAAAGTCAAGCAGACGAAATGCCGCAATGCGGCAATCGGCCTATGTTTTGGGCACCGCCACGTGAATGTGACTTGCGCGTCACGTCGGCGCTCCTCGTTAAACCCAAGGTCACCAACAGCACGAACGTCCAGCCCTGGTTGCGCGCGAACCACTTTTACGTCAAACTATTTCGGTTTCGTCGTGAATGTTGCCCACCGTCCGGCGAACGCGAGTAAGATTTGCGCGATGACCCACGCACACGTAGCCCATCCCCACGCGTACGCACCCG
This sequence comes from uncultured Myxococcota bacterium, assembly GCA_964644185.1. Classification (GTDB taxonomy): domain Bacteria; phylum Myxococcota; class JAJVIH01; order JAJVIH01; family CAZXXB01; genus CAZXXB01. Next base: position 7,166 of record CAZXXB010000182.1, on the reverse strand, counting down.
CCGCTTTTGCAAGCGAGCCCGAGGTCGTCACCGCTCTGCGCGCGCTTTACCGTTTCGCCGTCTCAGACGAGACGGGGTGTGCCGACCTGACGTCGACGCGATTCTCAGCCGACGGACAACTCGCCGTTCGCCGTGTCTTCGTCAACGCTGGCAAACTCTTCGCGTTCACCTCGAGCCTTGAGTCCGAATCGCTTGAAGCGTTTCTCCTTCAGCGGGGGATGCTCTCGCGCGAACGACTGATCGAAGCCGAAGAGCACAGCGTCGCCAATCGTTGCTCGCTGATGAACTCGATGCTCTTGCTGGGTCTACTCGACCCGAGCGCGCTCTCGACCGCCGTCATTGAACACGCCGTTTTCGTGTTGGCCGAAATGGTGGCCGAGGGCGAGCAGGCCATTCAGTTCACACCGGGCGCGACGTCTCCGCCCGGGCTTGCCCCGCTCAACCTCCCCATCGGTGGACTCATCGCGCGAGTGGCTCGCGCCAATTCGGCACTTACGCGACTGCGGGCAGACCTCGACGCCTGCGCGCACATGGCCGTCGCAAAAGTTGAGAACTACCTCTTGCCGCTCGACGCGCTGGCCCTCACCGGACGTGAACTCCGCATCGTCCGCGCGATTACCTCGTCGCATTCGCTTACCCAGCTACGCAACGATCTCGTTCACGAGCAGATGTTCGCCGCCGAAGAAGCCGACCGCGTTCTCGGCATGATGCTCGCCACCGACTGGCTTGTCCCCTCTACCGAACCAGTCGCCTATGAGGTCTCGCGAGCATCGCGGCCAGCTCGTGAGGGTCGCGTCATCATCCACCCGCCCCCCCCGCGAGAGCCGCGACGAGGCGACAACATCGCAGGCCCCGGGCGCGTCGAGGTGCTTGGAAGCTCAGTCTCGCCACGTCAGCGTAGCGGCGCGCGACCCATTACCGACCCATCGGTGAAAAGCGACCCGGGTCACTCAGCCAATGCCGTGTCGCCCCCGACACCCACACCCACTGCGGCGAAACCTCCAGTCGCCGAACGCGTCGCCGCCGAACCCGAACTCTCGCTCGAAGCGATGCGCGAGCAACTCGAACAACGAAACGAGCAAATTGGCAACGCCGACTACTTCGCAATCCTCGGTGTGCCCCGCGACGCCAACGATGCCACCATCAAGCGCGCTTTTTTTGCGTTTGCGCGCGTCTACCACCCCGACGCGGTCAAGGCGCGCGGCTTCCTCGATTTGATCCCACTTTCCGAGCGCGTCTTCTCGCATACGACCGAGGTCTACCAGATCGTCTCAGACCCGACGCGACGCGAAGACTATCTGCGCGAACTGCACATGCTTGAGGCCTCTGGTGGGCTGACCCTCGATGGCGGTTCAGGTGTTCGCCCAGTTACGTCGGTCGACGAAGCGGTTGCCGAGGGTCTGCTCATGGTCAAACGGCAGCGATTCAATCGCGCCGTTGAGCTGCTGCGTCCGCACGTCAACGACGCGGGTTCGCGCATGCCCGAACTGCGCAGCGCCCTCGCGTGGGCAATTTTTAACGACCCGAAGGCCGATGCGAAGGCGGCTGCCGCCGAAGCCGCGAAAATGCTGAACGAGCAGATTCTCGCGGGCGATGCGCGCCCCGAGACGTTTTTCTACCTCGGGCAAATCAAAAAGTTCGGCGGCGACAATGCTGAAGCAGAGAAGCTCTTTCGCCGCTGCCTGGCCGCCGACCCGGGTCACGCCGAAGCCCAGCGCGAAGTGCGCCTCTTCGACGCGCGAAAGAAGCGGCAGTCGTAACTCGGCGCTGAGACCTCCGCCGCGGCACGACAATCTTTGATAGAATCCGTCGCATGCTCCATCGTACAGGTGGTTTGATTCCGGGGTGTGTGCGCCTCGCGCAACATGCATTCGTGCAGGGGGTTTCTCGTGATGCTCAATCGTACGTCTCATTTTGCTCGCGCGACGGCGTTTCGCGCTGCGGCAATCCTCTCGGTCTCGGCGCCGCTCGGTTGGGGCGCGCTAGCCGTTGCCACCGCTGCGTTGCAGGGTTGTGGCGACGAGGCGGTGACGTGCGATGCCGACACCGGTTGCAGCGACGATGCCGCCACCTCATGCACGAGCCACCTCGACTGCGGCGAGCAGCAACTCTGCGTCGGCGGTGCCTGCGTCGTCGCTTGCACGACAATCGACGACTGCGAACTTGGGCGCTCGTGCAACCCCGTCAGTGGCTTGTGCTCGCTTGCGTGCGGTAGCTCGCGCGATTGCGACACCGACGAAATCTGTCTCGACTCTTCGGGTGGCGTCTGCGTCAAAGATTCCGACCTCGTCGATTTCGACCTCAACCGTGGCAGGGGTTACGCTGGCAACGGCGACATTCCGCGGTGCGAGCGCGACCGTGACTGCGCAGAGGCAACGGTTTGCGCTGGCGGCTACTGCGCCCTCGACAACCCCGCCGCCGACGACGATGACGACGACGCTTCGACCGGTGCGGGTGCTGACGACGATGACGACGCGAGCGACGACGACGACGTGACCGGCGAGACTGGCGGAAGCAACGACGGCGGCAACGACGACGGTATCCCGGTCATCGATGACGATGACGATGCTGTGACGGGCCTCGACGACGACGACAACGCTGACGACGATGATGTGACCGTCATTGACGACGACGACGACGCGGTGACTGGCATCGACGACGACGACGACGCGTCCACCGACGACGACGACGATGCGACCGACGATGACGACGATGCAACCGACGACGATGACGATGCGACCGGTCCCACTGGCGGCGGTGGCGGTCCGGGCGGTGGCGGCTTCTGCTTCAGCGACGCTCAGTGCGCAACAGGCGAAACCTGCCAGAACTTTCAGTGCGCCGCTTCTTCCGGCGGCGGCGGAGGTACGGGTGGCGGCGGCTTCTGCTTCAGCGACGACCAGTGCGCCGCCAACGAACTGTGCGCAAGCCTTCAATGCACGCCCAAGCCATCGGGCGGTGGCGGCGGCTTCTGCTTCAGCGACGCCCAGTGCGCTTCCGGCGAAGAATGTGAGTCGTTCCAGTGCAAAGCGACGACGCCTCCGGGCGGCGGTGGCGGTGGGCTGCCTTTCTGCATCACAGACAGCATGTGCGGCGTCACGCAGAAGTGCGACAATTTCCAGTGCGTCGAGGCTGGCGGAGGCTTATCCTGCCAATCCAACGCCGATTGCGCGCGCGGCGCCAACTGCCTTGTCGGTTTCTGCGTGCCGGGCACCGGTGGCGTGCGCTCATGTCAGGCCGATTCAGATTGCACCCCCATTCTCGAACAGTGCATCGTCGGCTTCTGCGCGCCCAACCTCGGTGGCCTCGGTGGCGGTGGATTACCCACGTTCCCGTAACGCCGCACCGTACGCTTT
>CAZXXB010000182.1:3497-3803 GCA_964644185.1 uncultured Myxococcota bacterium | reverse complement strand
GTTCCAACGTGGATGTGGTGGAGGATACGGTCAACACGACGTCGGCCTCGCGCTGACGTCGTGTTTTTTTCTCGGCGTCGCGCACACACGCGCCTGACACCATGCCGATGTCGCCCGCCGAACCATTGCGCGCGACCGCGCAATCTGGCAGCAACCCAACCCCATGTCGTTTCTCGAAAAACTCGCCGACGTCGAACACCGTTACGAGAGCCTCACCGAGCGGATGGCCGACCCCGCGTTGATGGCCGACCCCAAGGCTTTCCGCGAGATCGCCAAAGAGCGCGCAGCCCTCGAAGAACTTGTCCG
>CAZXXB010000182.1:0-3483 GCA_964644185.1 uncultured Myxococcota bacterium | reverse complement strand
ACCGCGTCGCGCTCGCCGCCCTCGACGAATGCCGCGACATTCTCAAAGACGGCAGCGACCCCGACCTCGTCTCAATGGCGCAGGAAGAACTCGCCACCCACGAGGCACACGTCACCGAACTCGAAGCCCACATCAAATCGCTGCTCTTGCCCCGCGATCCCAACGACGACCGCAACGTGCTGCTCGAAATCCGCGCCGGTACCGGTGGCGACGAAGCCGCACTCTTCGCGGGCGAGATGATGCGCATGTACATGCGTTTTGCCGAGCGCCACCGCTGGAAGGTCGAGCCCATGTCGCTCAGCGAAATCGGTATCGGCGGCGTCAAAGAAGCAATTCTGCTCATCACCGGCGACGCCGCCTACTCACAACTCAAATACGAATCGGGCGTCCACCGCGTCCAGCGCGTCCCCGCCACCGAAAATCAGGGACGCATCCACACCTCGACCGTCACCGTCGCCGTTCTCCCCGAAGTGGACGACGTCGAAGTCCAGGTCGACGAAAAAGACCTGCGCATCGACGTCTACCGCTCAAGCGGCCCCGGCGGACAATCAGTCAACACCACCGACTCCGCCGTTCGCATCACCCACGTCCCGACAGGGCTCGTCGTCGCCTGTCAGGATGAAAAGTCGCAACACAAAAACCGTGCGAAGGCACTCAAGATTCTAAAGTCACGCCTCTACGACCAGATGCAGGCCGAACAACACGCCGCCATCAGCGCCGAGCGCAAGCTCATGGTCGGCAGCGGCGAGCGCAGCGAAAAGATTCGCACCTACAACTTCCCGCAGTCGCGTTGCACCGACCACCGCATCAACTTCACGAGCTATCGCCTGAACGACATCATGCAGGGTGACATCGACGAACTCATCACCGCATGCCGCACGTGGTTTCACGCTGAGGCCCTCAAAGCTGCGGAGGCCGTCGAGCCCGCATGAGCACAGAGCGGCAAGCACTAGCGACTCACACCATCGGCTCCATCGTGCGCCGCACAGCCGAGTACTTCGCGCAAAAAGGCATCGAAACCGCACGCCTCGACGCCGAGGTTCTGCTCGCCCACACCCTCAACCTCTCGCGCATTCAACTCTTCACTCGCCTTGATCAGCCGCTGCTCGATGCCGAGGTCGACCGTTACCGCGAGCTCGTCCGCCAGCGCGCCGCACGTCGCCCCGTGCAACACATCGTCGGCACCGCCGAGTTCTGGTCGCTACCCCTCACCATCGCCCCCGGCGTCTTTTGCCCGAGGCCCGATACCGAAACCCTCGTCGCCGCGGTGCTCGACCTCGCCCCCGACAAATCCCACTCCTGGAATCTTCTCGAACTCTGCGCGGGCACCGCCTGCATCTCGCTCGCCCTCGCCAAAGAGCGCCCCCGCGCCCACATCGATACCGTCGAACTCGTCGCTGCCACAGCCATCTGCGCAAGAGCCAACATCGACAGACTCAACATGGCCGACCGCGTGACCCTGTACGAAGGCGACCTCTACGCACCCCTTGCCGTTGACGCTCGCTACGACGCCATCATCTCGAATCCGCCCTACATTCGCCACGATGAGATCGACTCATTGATGCCCGAGGTAAGCCAGCACGAGTCACGCCACGCCCTCGACGGAGGCACCGATGGCCTCGACTTCTACCGTCGCATCTTCGCCGGGGCAGGGCCCTACCTCGCCCACGGCGGATTCCTCGCCGTCGAGATCGGCGACGATCAAGCCCACGACGTCACACACATTGCCCATGCCGCTGGCTTCACCGCGACCCGCCTGCGCCACGATCTCGCAAAGCGACCCCGTGTTGTGATCGCCGCCCGCGACGAGTCGAGGCTTGGTGCCCGCCCCGCGGGTGACATCACCTTCGAGCCCGAAGCGATCGCAGACGATGCCGACCGAGCGGCAGCAGACGAATCCGAAGCCGTCAATCCTGAAGCGTTGTAATCTCTCGCCCGACTCTCACTGACCGTAACGGCGTGAGAGAAAGCTCGATATCCACGCGTTGACAAGGTCGGCCCGCTCAATCATCGCAAGGTGTGAGCACTTCGGCGCAATGAATAGTTCCGAGCCGTCAATGCGCCGATGCATCTCTTGCGACACCTTCGGTGGCGTCATGCCGTCGCGCTCACCGCCGATAATCAACGTCGGCACACGTACCTGCGGCAACACATCACGCGCCGAGTGGGTAATACACGACGCGAAATTGTAGAGCATCACTCGCTCATCAATCGTCAACAGGTGCTCGAACAGCGCCTCAATATACTGCGGAGGGCACAGTTCGGGGTTCGCCCCAATCTTGTACGCCAGCTTGGCAGGCAACTCGCTCGCCATGACATTTGCACGAAAGCGCCCGAATGGCTTCGGATAAAGCGCCTGCGCCCGCGCCCAAATCGAAAACGCCTTCGCCAAACCCGGTGGGTCAAACGTCGCCGCTTGCGGACGTTCATACGTCCCGCAAATCGCGATCAGCGCATCCACCCTCGCCGCGCTGCGCTTGTACGTCTCGAACAGCACCTGACACCCCATGCTGTGCCCAACCAGTGCCGCCTTCGCGAACCCAAGTTGATCGAGCACGCACACCGCGTCGTCGGCAAATCGCTCAATCGTCGCGCTCGCAGGTTCATTGAGCGTCGGGCTCGCACCGTAGCCGCGATAATCCCACCCGATGACGGTGTACTCGCGCGAAAACCGTTCGATGATCGTCGGCCAATAGTGCAGCGAGCAGACAAACCCGTTCAGCAACAGCAGCGGCGGACCCTCGCCCCACGTCGCCACGTGTACCGTCGCCCCGTCATCGGTCGTTACCCAGTGCGTCTCGTGTTCTGGCAGCCTGATCCCCATCGGCATCCTCGTCGCTTGTTTCAATCGTCCGCTTCGACTATCCGACGCACATCACTCACGCAACAATTCGACAAGGTTAGCAAAACACATGGCACCCCAACTCAACGAGACACCAGCATTCTCGCGCCATAGTTCTCTCTCGCACCGTGGTTCGTTCTCGCGCCGTCGTCGCGATGCTGCACCGCCACGTGTTTCTCCGCTCGCCTCACTCCTGGGCTTCGCGTCGCTCGCCATTCCGCTTCTCGTCGCCGCGACGCTCACGAGCTGCGACGATGCCGCCCCCGCCGTCGACGACGATGACGATGACGACTCGTCCACCGACAGTTCCACCGACGCATCCGCCGATACTGCGGGCGCATCGAGCGATGAGACAGGCGACGGCACCGACGAGCCCACCGGCGCTGATGACACCGACGACACGAGCGACGCAGCCGACACGGGTGACACGGGTGACACAAGCGACACAAGCGACACAGGCGACACAGCCGACGATACCGGCACCGACGAACCAACGCTTCAGTTCATCGCCGCCACTTTCAACACCGGCACCCCGCTCACCGGCATCGACTGGCCCGACAACCGCGAAGGCGCTACCCCAAAAGAAGTCGTTGACGAGTGGTACGGCAACGGACTCTCATTCATCCCGCTCATCGAAATCA
>CAZXXB010000181.1:6620-8049 GCA_964644185.1 uncultured Myxococcota bacterium | reverse complement strand
TTCAGGGGAGGGGGAGAAGAAGAAGAGAGGCTGAAACGAGAAGGCGGACCCTCACGCCCGGCCCTTCGGGCCACCCCCTCCCCCCCTTCAGGGGAGGGGGAGAAGAAGAAGAGAGGCTGAAACGAGAAGGCGGACCCTCACGCCCGGCCCTTCGGGCCACCCCCTCCCCCCCTTCAGGGGAGGGGGAGAAGAAGAAGAGAGGCTGAAACGAGAAGGCGGACCCTCACCCCCGGCCCTTCGGGCCACCCCCTCCCCCCCCTTCAGGGGAGGGGGAGAAGAAGAAGAGAGGCTGAAACGAGAAGTTGAAATGACAGGCTGAAACGAGAAGTGGAAACGACAGCCTGGGACGGCAGATTGAGACGGGAATCGGCAACTCAGGTACGGCAAAACAGACGACAGGTAATACGACGGGTAACACAGCAGGTCAGACGACAGATCACACGTAGATGTGAGCGAACGAAAGGGAGGCAACCATGAGCGAAGGTATTGGCGAGGCGACACGCAAAGTGGCGATCATCTGCTCGAAGGGCGGGCTCGATGAGGTTTATCCGGCGCTGGTGCTGGCGAACGCGGCGCGGATGAGCGGCATCGAGGCGTGTGTGTTTTTCACGTTTTATGGGCTCGACGCGGTGACCGAATCGAAGATTGACCACCTGCACGTGAACATGGTGGGCAACCCGACGAGTCCGATGCCGGCGATGCTGGCGGGGTTGCCGGGGATGGAGGCGCTGGCGGCGAACTTTATGAAGCGGCGGATGGAGGAGCTTGAGCTGCCCGACGTGCGCGAGATGATCAAGATTCTCGAAGAGTCGGGGTGCGACCTGTATGCGTGCGAGCTTGCGATGCGGATGTTTGGTCGCAAGCAGGACGATCTCGTGCCGCAGGTGAAGGCGACGATCACGGCGGGCGATTTTTATGAGTTCGCGGCTGGCGCGCAGATCATTTTTACGTGAGCGTCACTGCTGCGTGCGCGTTACTGCTGCGTGAGCGTCGCTGTCTCACGGGGGGCGCTGTCACGTGCTGTCACGTGAGGGTGATGATGAGTTCGTCGCCGTGGACTTCGACGCGGTAGACGTTGAGGGGCTCTTTTGCGGGGCCGCTGATGGCTTGTCCGCTGTGGGCGAAGCGTGAGCCGTGCAGGGGGCAGACGATGTCGCCTTTGACGGCTTTGAGGTTGGTGCCCTGGTGGGTGCATTTGCCGTCGACGGCGGACCAGACGCCCTGCTTGTCGCGGTAAATGAGGATGGGGCCGCCGTGTCCATCGGGGGTGACGTGGGCGAAGCCCTCTTCGGCGAGTTCTTCGAGTTCGCTCATGCGGACGAGGACGTTTTTTCCATCGCGTCGCGAGGGGACGAGGACGAGGGGCGCGCAGGCGGTGAGTGGCAACCCGGCGAGGGCGGCGCATGTGGTGCCGACGGTGGCCATGAGG
>CAZXXB010000181.1:2418-6548 GCA_964644185.1 uncultured Myxococcota bacterium | reverse complement strand
GGGCGGGCGCGGGTGGGGTGTGGGGGGGGTGGGGGGGCGTTTTGGGGGTGCCGCAGAAACGAGTCGCGCGGCAAAACGAGTCGCGCGGCAACAAGAGGAGTGGAGAGTTCACGCGAGCCCACAGTGCGCGAGGGGGACGCAGTGGAAGAAGAAGGGGCGTGGTGAGGGTCAATCGGAATCTGGAACGGCGCTATGGCTACGCCGATTCATGACGAGCTGCGACCTCGCTGTCGTCACCTTCAAAGCGTCGGTCAAGGACGGCGTAGATTGCGAGACGTTCGGCACGACGGCGCGCGAACTCTTCGGCAGAGACCGGCTCGAAGAATACGTGCGCGTTGTCGGGCAGATCGACGCGACCGACGGGTCGAAACACTCCGTTTTCGTATACCGCTTCGACGAATCCGTGTTGGGCGATTGGCTTCGCCTCTCGAACGAAGTTTATGCGGCGCCCCAGTTGGCGACGGCGTTTTCGAGTGTGGTGGAAGCGATGTTCTTGTCAAGCGACTTTCCGAGGACGCGGCGGGCGACGTCGAGGTAGGCCTCTTCGATTTTTCCGAGGTCGCGGCGGAAGCGGTCTTTGTCGAGCTTTTCGTTCGTGGCGGCATCCCACAGGCGGGCGCCGTCGGGGGTGATTTCGTCGGCGAGGATGAGTTTTCCGCCTTTGGCGAGGCCGAATTCGAGTTTGTAGTCGATGAGGCGGATGCCGCGTTTTTTGAAGAAGGGGACGAGGGCGTCGTTGACCTTGAGGGCGAGCTTGCGGATGGTTTTCATCTGGGCTTCGGTGGCCCATTTCATCGCGAGGGCGACGTCTTCGTTGATCATGGGGTCGTTGAGGGCGTCGCTTTTGTAGAAGTATTCGACGACGGGCCGGGCGAGGGGTGTGCCTTCTTCGACTCCGATACGGGCGGCGAGTGAGCCTGCGGCGACGTTGCGGACGACGACTTCGACGGGGACGATTTGGACGCGGCGGACGAGCATCTCACGGGGCGAGAGGTGTTTGACGAAGTGGGTGGGGATGCCCTTTTTGTCGAGCATGGTGAAGATGTGTGAGGAGATGGCGTTGTTGAGGATGCCTTTGTTGACGATGGTTCCGCGTTTTTTGGCGTTGAAGGCGGTGGCGTCGTCTTTGAAGAACTGGATGAGGCGGTCGGGGTCGTGGGTGGCGTAGAGGATTTTGGCTTTGCCTTCGTAGAGGCGCTCGCCCTGTTGCCACTTGACGGGCTTGGCGGGCTTCGTGGGCTTGCCGGGCTTGGCGGGTTTGCTGGGCTTGGCGGGTTTGGCGGCGGCTGATTTGGTGGCCGCGGATTTGGCGGGTGGGGCTGCCGTTTTGGGGGCGGTCGCTTTGGGGGCGCTGGATTTGGGGGCTGCCGTTTTGGTGGAGGTCACGGTTGATTTGGTGGTTGCCACGATGCTGCCTCGTTGCGCGTGTCGCACGCGCGGGGTGGGTTGCGAGCGCGTTATGCCGCGCCAAAGACGCGGGCGAAGATGGTGTCTACGTGCCGGGTGTAGCGTGCTGGGTTGAAGAGGTCGTCGAGTTCTTGTTGCGAGAGGTATTGGCGGACGTCGGTGTCGGCTTCGAGGAGAGATTTGAAGGGTTTGCGTTCGGTGAAGCAGACCATGGCGTTGCGCTGGACGAGGACGTAGGCGGTCTGGCGGAGGCAGCCTTTGTCGACGAGGGCGAGCAGTACGGCCTGAGAGTAGATGAGTCCGAGTTGGCGGTCCATGTTTTCGCGCATGCGGTCTGGGTAGACGACGAGTTTGTCGATGAGGCCGGTCATGCGGCGGTAGGCGAAGTCGAGGGCGAGGCATGCATCGGGGCCGATGACGCGCTCGACGGAGCTGTGGCTGATGTCGCGTTCGTGCCAGAGGGCGACGTTTTCGATGGCGGCGATGGCGTATCCGCGCAGGAGTCGTGCGAGTCCGGTGACGTTTTCGCTGAGGACGGGGTTGCGCTTGTGGGGCATGGCTGAGGAGCCTTTTTGCCCGGCGTGGAAGAATTCTTCGGCTTCGTTGACTTCGGTGCGCTGGAGGTGTCGAACTTCGACGGCGATTTTTTCGAGGGTGGCGCCGCAGAGAGCGAGGGTGGTGAAGAATTGGGCGTGGCGGTCGCGCTGGATGATTTGGGTGGATGCGCCTTCGGGTTTGAGGTTGAGGCGTGCGCAGACGTGGGCTTCGACGTCGGGGGGGAGGTGGGCGAAGGTGCCGACGGCTCCGGAGATTTTGCCGTAGGCGATGGAGTTGACGGCGGCGACGAGTTGGGTGCGGTTGCGCTGGAGTTCGTCGTAGAAGACGGCGAGTTTGAGTCCGAAGGTGACGGGTTCGGCGTGGATGCCGTGGCTGCGCCCGATGCAGACGGTGTGTTTGTGTTCGTAGGCGCGGCGTTTGACGGCCTCGCAGAGGCGGTCGAGGTCGGCGAGGAGGAGGTTTCCGGCTTCGGTGAGCTGGAAGGCGAGTTGGGTGTCGAGGACGTCGCTGGAGGTCATTCCGCGATGGAGGTGGCGGGAGGGTTCACCGAGGAAGCGTTCGAGGTAAGTGAGGAAGGCGATGACGTCGTGTCGTGTGACGGCTTCGATTTCGTCGATTTGCGCGACGGCGGTGTCGTCGAAGGTGATGGATTTTGCGGCGGCGAAGAGGTGGTCGACGTCGTGTTGGGGGACGATGCCGAGTTTGGCCATGGCTTCGGCGGCGAAGAGTTCGATGTCGAGCCAGATTTGGAATTTGCGCGAGGGGGCGAAGAGGGCCGCCATCTCGGGGTGGGTGTAGCGTGGAACCATTTAGCGACCACCTTCTGGTTGCGGTTCGGCGGGGTGAGTTTCGAGTGGCAGCGGCTCGGCGAGGGGGCGGTATTGTTCGGGTGTTTTGGCGTACCACGAGTCGGGGTCGTGGCGAGAGAGGGCGGGGTCGAGGCTGCGGAGGTAGTCGAAGTGGAAGATGCCGGTGTCGTGTCCGTCAGCGAAGACGGGGAGGATGGCGTAGTTGCCCATGCGGTGGATGGTGGTGACTTCGCAGCGACGGGGCTCTTTGCCCATGAAGGTGAAGTGCTTTTCGCGACCGTGTCCGCCGACGCAGACGACGCAGGGGCACCATGAGCGAAGGTAGACGTAGGGTAGACGGCTGACGGCCCTGTCGCCCCAGACGAGGCGAATTTCAGAGCGGGCGGGGTCGTTGACCGCCATGAGGAGACTGACCCCGCCGTTCTGGCCGTGTGGAGGCATGTGTGTGGTGCCGTGAGAGAGTTTCTTGTTATGCGTGGGCGCGTGCAGGGGCCGACGAGTTGCGGCCCCTACACCGTCTGGCGCGGTCAGGCGACGCGCGAGACGGGCATGTCGGTGGCTTCACGCTGCCATGCGTTGAGGCTTTCGTCGGTGACGATGACGGTGACGTCGCCGTGTACGCGGGCGAAGACGCCGAGGCGTGAGGTTTCGGTGACGTAGTGGCTGCGGTCGAGCAGTTCGTCTTCGAGGGTGTCGATTTCGCTGAGGTTTTCCATGCCGGCGACGACGTAGCAGTGCGAGCCTGTGCCGCGGTCGATGGGGTCGACGCGTTCGCCCATGGGTACGTTGTGCTGGCGTGCGGCTTCGAGGAGCGAGGTTCCGTCGCGGACGAGGAGGCGCTGATCGTTGGAGAGCAGACGATTCTTCTTGAAGATGACCGTGTGCATTGTGATGTTTCTACTTTTCTGTCGGGTGCTGTTCTGCGTGGGGACCCGTTGCGCAAGCGCTGGGCAAGGCCTGATTCGGGGTAAGCGCATTTGACCCCACGGTGCTCTGCCCGTGGAGGATTAACCGACTAAAACTTACCTGAAATCAAGGACTTAGAGACCGGTAGCTGTGGAATCCCTCCCCAATGGGGGGCGACATAACGCTTTTGCGCTGCGTTCGTCAACGACTATTTTTCGGTGGGGGTATTTCGGCGGGTGAAAAGGCGTGCGAAATGGTGGGGCGAGGTGGCGGCGAGGGGGGCTGCGAATCGTCGCGGCGGCGCTTTTTGGGGTTTTAGACGTCGAACGGAATTTGCGATGGAGTTGCTGTCATGGAGTTGCGGTCATGGAACTGAAGAGGGTTGCGCCGGGGCTGCGCGGTTGGGTGATTGGCGGGGCGTTTTTTGTTCCGGGTGTGGTGCTGGCAGAG
>CAZXXB010000181.1:0-2383 GCA_964644185.1 uncultured Myxococcota bacterium | reverse complement strand
AGTTGTGGCAGACGCTCGTGGCGGCAGCGGCGGTGCTGATTGGGTTTGGGTTGGTGCAGGTGGCGAACGCGATGTTTACGAATGAGATGCGGCGCGCGGAGCCGTTTTCGGCGCGGCACGGTGTGACGGAGAAGGATGCGCGGAGGTTTATCCGCTGGGGGTTCTGGTTTGCGTGGGCGTTGCCGCTGATGGTGCGGCTGGTGATGCTGGTGGCGGCTCGGTTGGCGGGGTGACGGGGGGGGTCAGGCGCGCCCCAAAACGAAGCGCGCGCGCTCAACGCGAAGCATCTCGTAGGGTGTCATGTGTTTTATTTTTAGGCCCATGCATGCGTTTGGTATCTTAACTTTACGACTGCCGCTGGACGGGACTTCGTGGGTGACAACGGTGAAGCCCCCCGCTAGCGCCTGGGTTAATCTACATGGCGTCGAGGAGATAGCGGCTCATGCGATGACCCCGAGATTGCGGGCGAGTTGATCGAACGAGGCCATTTTTCGGAATCCGAGCAGGCGAAACGCTTCGGTGAATTGTGAGCGTCCTTCGAGTGTGCTGGTGACGACTGCGCGGGCGAATCTTCGGCTGGTGCGGGTGGTGGTGAGGCGGTAGAAGTCGCCGCCGTTTGCGTTGAGTGGAATCAGGGTGAGTCGCTGAAGTTCGTCGTCGTAGGCTTTCCAGTAGGCGTCGCGGGTGAGCAGCCGTGCTTCGTAAATGCGGCGCAAGACGACGAGGGTGCTGACCTTGAAATGGCGAGCGAGGCGGGCGGTTTCGGCGGCAAGGGGGGCGGCTTGTGAGAACTCGGCAAGCAGCGTGTTGAGAGGCACGAGAAGCTCGGCGGCGACGCGGTTGCACCATGTTTCGACGGGGTTGGTGGAGGTGGATTTGAAGTCAACGTCGTCGAGGCTCGATTGACCGAGCCAGATGTGGGCGAGTTCGTGCGCGAGCGTGAACATCTGGGCGGCCTTGGAGTCGGCGGCGTTGAGAAAGACGAGGGGGGCGTGGGTGTCGGCGAGGGCGAAACCGCGAAACTCGTCGGGGTCGAGGCGGCGGCGGGTGTTGCTGCCGACGACGCCATTGACCATGACGAGGATGCCGGCGTTTTCGGCGTTTGCGATGAAGTCGCGCAATGCGGCTTCCCACGTTTTCAGGTGTTGTCGGTCGTGTACGCCGAGAGAGAGTGCTTTTCGGATGGCTTCAGCGGCGGTTTCGGTTGCGAGGTCGGTTGTCGCGGAGCCGACAAAGCCGCATGGGGGTTCGCCGGAGGCGAGGGCGTGGTCGCGGTACCAGGTTTGGCGTTGCTGGCAGAGGTAGATGGTGTCGAGCAGGTGGACGCTGGGTTTTTGCAGGGGGCGGTCGGCGCGGGTGCGCATGTCGGGGATGGGCAAGGTGTCGCGGGGGGGCTGCGGGAGAAAGAAGAAGCCGACGGGGGTGTAGGTAAAGCGGGCGAAATCTTCGAGTTGGCGAAGGGTTACCGTTGAGGTTCCGTCGCGCCATTTTGCGAGTTTAGGAAAGCGTGCGTCGAGCGCGGCGGCGTCGTGTCCGCTACGGTCGGCGGCCCATTGCAGCAGTTCGGGCTTGATGGTGACTTGCATGGCAGTGGTGTTTTAGCAACACGGCTGTCGGGCAGCCAGTTTGGTCGGGGGGAAAGGCTATTCGTTGTAGCCTGCGCCGGAGAGGATTTTGGGGCGGCAGCGTTCAACGCGGGTGAGGCGGGTGGCGCTTTGTTTTGCTGATGAAATGTAGATGACGTGGCTGCGGCGACGTCCGGGTGTGAGGGCGGCGAAGGCGCGGGCCAATGCGGGGTCGGCAGCGAGGCGGGTTATTTTGCGACGAAGTCGATGACGTCGATTTGGGTTTGTGAGGCGAGGCGTGCGACGAGGGCGGAGTCGCGCATGAGTCCGGCAGGGTCGCCGAGGCTCGCGGTGAGGGCGATGTGGGTGGCGTCGGCGACGACCTGGTCGAAGGTGGGGTCCATGGCGTGCCATGCGTTGTCGTAGTGGGCTTCGAGCCATGCGTGGAAGCCGAATTTTCCGCCGACGTGGACGAGTCCGGCGATGAGGCGAGCGGGGATGTTGGCGGCGCGTAGGAGTGCGACGGCGAGGACGGCGTGTTCGGTGCAGTCGCCGGATTTTGAGTTGTAGGCTTCGAGTGCGGAGTCGATTCCGCTGGCGAGGTTTTTGTTTTCGATGTGGAGGTTGACGAAGCCGATGATGGCGGCGGCGTTTTCGCGTGGTGAGTTGAAGACGGCGATTTTTTTGGCGGCGGCGAGGATCTCGGGGGCGTCGCTTTGGGCGTAGGGGGTGGGTTTGCGAGCGTCGAGGAGTTCGGCGGCGGTGGCGGCGGGGTATCCGGAAGGGGAGGCGGTGATGTCGACTGAGGCGACGGAGTT
>CAZXXB010000180.1:553-8086 GCA_964644185.1 uncultured Myxococcota bacterium | reverse complement strand
CGAAGTGAAGCGGGGCCAGACCCTGCGCATCGTCGATCTGGAAGGCAACCAGGCGATCGACACCCTGTTCTTCGCCGCGAAAAACCCGTCGATGTCGAGCGGCTTCGTGAGATCAAGATCGGTAAACGCGTACTTCGCCGAGACGAGCGCCGAGTCGATCTTCACCGGCACCGCGCTGCCGAGATACGGCGCGATGCGCGAGATATCGACGTCGGTCATATCCACCGCCACCATGTTGATGCGCGGCATCCCCTCGACCTTCAAATCTGCTGGAAGCGGCCCCACCGACACGTCGAAATCAAAGTTCTTCGCGTCGGCAAAAATCGCCGCATCGACATGCACCTTAATCGCGTCACTCAGCCGCACATCGTTGAGCCGCACGTTGAGCCGGTTGATAAAGCTCTCGGCCATCTGCCCCGTCGGCGTGTTGAAATCGACGAGGCGAAACTTGCCATCGTTGACGCGAATCTCGGCAATCGACGTGTTGCGAATGTATTCCATCACCTCCGGCGGAATCCCCGCGGCGGGCTCATCGGGCTTCGCCGGTTGCTCTGCCGCGAGCTTGGCCTGATGGTCGAGAATATCCTGAATGCTCAGCGTGCCGCCCTTGTATTGAATCACGTTGGCGGCAAGCCCCTCGACGTAGATCGTCTTGATCGTGATCTTCTTTCCGCCCGAGACGATCGCATCCCACAGCGCAAGCTCAAACCCGACCGCGTCGAGCTTCAACAGCGGGCGATCATCCTCGGCCTTCGTCGTATCGGGCGCGATGCTGATCGCCTCGATACGCGCACCGAGCACCGGCAAAAACGACGTGCTGATCTTGCCCACCTCGACCTTGCGGCCAAGCTGCTTTTCGATCTCGGGCTTGTACTTTTGCACCTCGCCGTTGATCAGCGCATCGAGGTCAATGAGGTAATACGCGGCCACACTCGCGCCCACGACGAGCGTAAAAAACGATGCGACGACGATGCCGAGAATTTTGACGAACTTCATGGCCGACGGTGCCCCCGAAAGTGTCTGTGTGCCCATGTTGCTGGCAGTGCGGGCAATCTACGCCGCAACGGTTCACGCGGCAACCGACGCATCTTCAGCGCGCAACCCCACGCGCGCCCCTGTGGTTTGACCAATGCGGTTTGACCAATGCGGTTCAACCACTTGAAATAATTACACTTTTTGACGTTTCGCGCTTGACGACCTCAGTGCGGCGCAGGTATCTCGCCCATCGCGACATTACAGCGTTATGTGATTCGAGCGTTGGTTAAACCACCCCGGCACACAGACCACCGACAACGCACCCACCTCAGACCTACGTAATCCCCACTCGTTCCCCACTCGCCACAACGGCCCCACGCAGGAAAGTGAACCCCATGAACATCGAAGAAATGCTCCGCGCACGTCACAACGCCGCCGAAACCGTCAGCCCCGACCTCTTCGCCAAAGCCAACGAATTCGTCGCCGCACGCCAGATGCGCGAGCTTGGCGTCTACCCCTTCTTCCAGCCGCTCGAAAACAACGAAGGCTGCATTGCCCGCATCAACGGCACCGACGTCGTCATGCTCGGCTCAAACAACTACCTCGGACTCACAACCGACCCCCGCGTGCGCGAAGCCGCTGCGAACGCCGCACGAAAATACGGCACAAGCTGCACCGGCAGCCGTCTGCTCAACGGCACCTTCGAGATGCACGAGCGCCTCGAAGAACGCCTCGCCGAGTTCACCGGCAAAGAAGCCGCCCTCGTCTTCTCGACCGGCTACCACGTCAACGTCGGCATCGTCACCGCGCTTGTCGGCGCCAACGACCTCTTTGTCTACGACGAGAGCGCACACGCCTCCCTGCAAGACGCCGGACGTATCGCGCGCGGCAAGCGAGAGCGCTTCGCCCACAACGATGTCGCCGATCTCTCGCGCGTGCTCGAACGCCGCGATCGCGCTACCGGTTGTCTCGTCGCCGTCGACGGCGTCTACAGCATGGAAGGCCCGCGCTGCCCGAGATGGTGCAACTTGCCAAAGCCAACGGTGCGCGATTCTTGCTCGACGAGGCGCACGGCTTCGGCGCGATGGGTCCGGGCGGCAAGGGGGTCGCCGCCCACTTCGGGGTCTCTGCCGAGATCGATCTGCTCATGGGTACCTTCTCAAAGTCGTTCGCTTCGATTGGCGGTTTCGCAGCCGGTCCGCGCGACGTCATCGACTACGTCAAGCACTTCGGACGTTCGATCATTTTCACCGCGAGCCTGCCGCCCCCCAACCTCGCCGCCGTCGATGCGGCCCTGACGATCATGATCGAAGAACCCTGGCGCGTCGAAAAGCTGCACGCCAACGCCAACTACTGGCGCAATGGACTCAAAGAGCTGGGCTTCGACACCGGCCACAGCATCCCCCCCGTCGTGCCGGTGCGGGTTGGCAGCGAGGCCAATGCGTTCGTCATGTGGCGAGCGCTCGTCGACGCCGGGGTCTACACCAACGCCGTGATTTACCCCGCCGTGCCCCGCAACGGGGCCATTTTGCGCACGAGCCTCACTGCGACCCACGAAACCTGGATGCTCGACAAGGCGCTCGCCGCATTTGCCGATATGGGCCGGGTGCTGGGGTTGATTCGCTAACCCGCGCTCATGCGGCACCGAACTGCGTCGAACCCGGTATCGAAAAAAATTGTTGCGCAGCGTGTCATTTTTTCGTTGACACGACGCGTCAGGTTGCGTAGTTATGACGCTGTGAGTCATCGGTAACACGATGAATCACGCGGCACGGGCCGCCAAGTCGAGAGCAACAGCGGCTCTCAGGCCCGGCGCGAAGCGGCACGGGCCGCATACAAAAAAGCCCCTTCGGCCGACGCCCCGTATACGGTCCTCCCCCCGTTACGGGGCGTCACTTTTTTCTCGCCATGTGTTAGGTATCGCGCACTCTGGACCCAACCCCTGGGCCCAGTCAGCAGGCACTTCAACGGGCCCCAATGCGGCGCGCGAACGCGCCGGGGGCAGGGTGACGCGCGGCCATGATCAACTCGACCGGTGTAGCAGGCGACCGCATTCTCGGCGCATTTCTCGGCACCTTTCCAAAAACTCGCCTGCGCCGGATGCGGCAAACCCCCTGGCTGCGCGACCTCGCGCAAGAGACCCGCCTCACCCCCGCCAACCTCGTCTGGCCCGCGTTCGTCCACGAGCACACCCACGACGAACCCATCGCCGCCTTGCCCTCGCAATCGCGCCTCTCGCTCGCCTCACTCGTGATGAAAGCCCGTGAGGCACGCGACCTCGGTATCCCCGCCATCGCGATCTTTCCCGTCATCGACCCCGCCCTCAAAACCGACGACGGCGCCGAAGCACTCAACCCAGACAACCTCGTCTGCCGCGCCGTCAAAGCCGTCAAAGCCGCCGTACCCGACCTCGGCATCATCTGCGACGTCGCCCTCGACCCCTTCACATCACATGGACACGACGGACTCTTGCGCGACGGCGTCATCGTCAACGACGAGACCGTCGAGCTGCTCTGTCGTCAGGCGGTCGTGCAGGCGAGAGCAGGGTGCGACGTCATCGCCCCCTCAGACATGATGGATGGTCGCGTGGGTGCCGTGCGTGCCGCCCTCGACGAAGCAGGCTTCACCCACGTCGCGATTCTCTCTTACGCCGCCAAATACGCCTCGGCCTTCTACGGACCCTTCCGCGCCGCTATCGGCTCGGCCAGAAACCTCGCTGGTGGAGACAAAAAAACCTACCAGATGAACCCCGCCAACAGCGATGAAGCGCTGCGCGAAGTGGCCCTCGACCTCGCCGAAGGCGCCGACATGGTGATGGTCAAGCCCGGCATGCCCTACCTCGACATCGTCCGCCGCGTGAAAGAAACCTTCGGCGTCACGACCGCGGCCTACGCCGTCTCGGGCGAATACGCGATGATCGAGTGCGCCGCCGCCGCCGGTTCACTCGACAAAGAGCGCGCCGTGCTCGAATCGCTGCTCGCCTTCCGCAGAGCCGGTGCCGACTTCGTGCTCACCTACCACGCCCTCTACGCCGCAGCGCTGTTGCGCAAGGCCGGGTGACGCGGCACACTCGCACCCATGACCGACGCCGCAACCACGCTCGCCGAACCCATGACCGTCGCCCAGTTCGTCGTCTGGGCCGGTGAGCGCGACACCCTCTACGAGCTGGTCAACGGCAGACCCATCCCCAAACACGCGGTCTTCGAAAACGGCATCTGGGCCATGGCCCCCGCCCGCGGACACCACGGAATCCTGCAAGGCAACGCCTACACCGCACTCAAACGCCAGCTTCGCAAATCGTGCCGCGCGATGATCAAGGCCGGTGTCGTGCGCGCCGACGACGCCGACGAATTTCGCGTCCCCGATGTGCTCGTCCGCTGCGGAGACAACACCAACCTCACCCACTACGACGACCCGCGCGTCATCATCGAGGTACTCTCAGCCTCGACCGAGCGCACCGACTTTCAAGACAAGCTGCTCTTCTACCAGGCGCTGCCCACCGTCACCGACATCGTCATCATCCGGCAAGAACGCAAGCGGGCGACCCACTACCAGCGTGTCGAAAAAACCACGTGGCGCATCAACGACCTCATCGGCGACGCGACCCTCACCCTCACCGCCGATGTGGGCGACGGCGCACCCGTCACGCTCTTGCTCGTCGACCTCTACGAAGACCTGCTCGGCATCGAAGGCTAACCCTCAACCCTCCCCACGCGCCCCACCCCTCACACGTGGTCGGCGTACTCGGGCTCACCCCGACGAAACACCGCCAACCCCACCACAAAAAACACCAGCGCGTACGCCGTCAACGTCAAAAAGCTCGCCGTCGGTACCGCCCCATTCATGATCAACTCGCGGTAGATATCGACAAGGTGCGCCAGCGGATTCGCAACCAGCACCCACTCAAACTCGACCGGAATCTTCGCCGATGGATAAAACACGGGCGTGAGAAACATCCAGATCAACATCACGTGCGTCACCACCTGCTCTACGTCGCGAAACGTCACGTTCAACGCCGCCACGAGAAACCCGATGCCCAGCGTCAACAACAACTGCACCAGCAATACGACCGGCAACCACAACGCCGTCGTGTAAAGCGTCCCCGTCGAGACCCACACCGCGACCAGCACCAGCAAAAGCGCCACCACGTTGTAAAGCATGTGCGTCAGCACCACGTGCGCCGGCAGCACCGTCAATGGAAACCTCGGAATCTGCACCAGCTCGGGCCGCGCAATCACCGACCGCGCACACCGCGTCACCGACTCTTGAATCGCAAACCACGGCACCATCCCACACACGAGATACAGCGCGTAATTCAACGGCCCACCCGCCCCGCGATACTCGACGTTGAGCACCATCGAAAACACAAACGTGTAAATCACAAGCTGCACGAGCTGGTTCAGCACCGACCAGTAGACCCCTACCACCGACCCCGTGTACCGCTGCCGCACATCGGCGCGCACAAACGTCATCAACAGGTACCGCCACGCGTGCAGCTCGCGCAGCACCCCAAGCACATCGCGCACCGCTTCAGGCAAAAACGCCGGACCCGCACCTCCGCGCGTGCCACGCGCACCACCCGGCAACTCAAGCCCCGGTGACACTGGCCCCGGTTGCAAAAGCCCCGGTGATGTCGCAGCCGACCCGTGCGCCATCGCAGGCTCCGTCGCGGCGCGCCCTCAGCGCACCTTTATGGACGTTCAAAAATCGTGAACGACTCGCGCTCGCTCTGCGGCGTACACGCATGCAAAAACAGCAGGTTGCCCGACTTGTGCTGCGCGAGCGTGCACGTCGTCGCAAGCGGCAACAACGTGTTCGCGTTCGACCCGATCAACAGATCACCCTGCTTGCCGTCGGCCTGCGCCTTCGTCGCCAGCGCAATCGTCACCGGGTCGAAGAAAATCACCTGCGGATACAACTCGAGGTCGTTGCCCGTGATCGCCGTGTTGCTCGCCGACGTGTGATTCAACGTCAGCCGCCCCTCGCCCGACAACGTCCACGTGCCGCTGAAGCTCAACCACTTGAACCCCGAACCACCCAGAATCGCCACCGTGCGCGTGAACGTGCCGCTCGCGTCGTCATCGCCCGCCGACAGCGTCATCTCAAACCGCACCGTGAATTCGCTCGACGCGCTAAACCGCGCCTCGGCAAACAGCGTCTCGCCCGCAACCTCATCAAGCGACGTCAGCGCCTCGCCCGGCACACCGCTCGTCTTCGTCAACTCGAGGCTGCCATCAAACAAACCGCCCGACGACGCCGTCGGCGAACACTGCCTGAACGTGATCTTGCTGCTGCTCGACTTCACGTCAACGCAGTTGAGTGGAGCCGTCGTCGCGACCCGCGCCGCATTGCTCGAAAACTCCGCCGCTTCCCACGCCAGCGAACCCTGATTCGGCGGCGACGACGTGTAATACCGTGACGCCGTCCAGCCCAATAGCGTGCCACTGTCGGTCACCACGAACGCATCGGCATAGCCCCCCGCGACATCGGCCTCGCCACCCGTAAACTGCAAATACATCTCGGGCGAATCACCGGGCGGAGCAATAAACGCCGGCGGCGTCCCCTTCCAGTGCGTTCGATTCAACAGGTTGAACCCCGCCTGACCACCCGGTATCGGCGACGCAGTCGCGTCATCATCGTCGTCGCTCGAATCATCGTCGTCATCACCCGTGTCGGGCCCGCAAAGATGCGTGCTCTGCTGGCACACAAACCCCGGAAACGCCGCCGCGCAGTCGTCGTCATTCCAGCACTGCGCGCACTTGCCACTCGCCGTGTCACACGCAAGCTGCGACAGCGAATTCTTGCAGTCGGCATCGCTCGTACACAACGCGCACTTGCCACCGCTGCAACCGTAAAACTCTTCATCGGTGTCTTCGGGCGCGATCTCGCACGCCTCATAACCCTGACACGACCGACCAATGATGCCGTCGTCGTCATCGTCATCACCGTTGTCGTCATCGTCGTCGCCGTTGTCGTCATCGTCGCCATTGTCATCATCGTCACCGTTGTCGTCGTCATCGCCGTTGTCATCGTCGTCGTCGAAGTCGTCGTCATCATCATCATCCGAGCCCGGGTTGCAGTTCGGGTTCGGGTCTTCCACAGCCGGAATCTCCGGGTCGTCATCCGAAAAACTCAACACGCTCCCCGCCCCCGCAACCGACGCCAGCGAGCACCCAAAAATCGTCATCTGCCCTTCGACGATCTCAAACTCGCACGTCTCGTCCTCAATATCCGAAACCTCTACCGGCGCCGCCGCCCGCACCGTGCGCCACGTCAGCGAAACCTCGTTCCCGTCAATCTCATATTCGCCCGACGCCGCCACAAATGGACGCTCACCGCAATCGGTCTGCACGCGGCTCTGCCGCACGTTGCCGTCTTCATCAAAAATCAACGTCAGCCGCGCCTCGATCCGCTGCCCCGACAGCAACGCCGAAAACCGCGTCTGCCACGTACCCGCAAGGCACTCTTCGCTCAGCGTGTCGCACGATTCATCATCGTCATCGGTGATGAGACCCGTATCGTCGTCGTCGTCGCCGCAACCCGATGCCGTCACGGCAA
>CAZXXB010000180.1:0-517 GCA_964644185.1 uncultured Myxococcota bacterium | reverse complement strand
GCGCGAGAGTGCTCATCGCATCAACCTTTCGAAAACGTTTGCGTCGCGAACGTCTGCGCCCGTTCAAAAACTTCGACAAAGCGCATCATCGCGCAAACCGTCGCATCATCCAGAGCCAGCCTCGCACGCTAACCCATGCCCGCCCCGGCGGCAATTCTCACGACACTTCGAGATCGACCCCGCGAAACCCAAACCGATTCGTTTGACGAAGGTGCCATTACGCGCACATCATCACCTCATGCGAATTCGCGCCCAGACCCGCATGCGTGCCACGCCCGAAACCGTCATGGCGGTCATCGCCGACCCCGCCCTGCGCGCGCGCTGGTACGCCCCACTCGCCAAAGTCGAAAACGGCGAATGGAGACTGCGCGTCGGTGCCCGCTTCGATCTCCACCACGCCCTCGGTAAAGGCGCCGTCACGACCGTCGAAGTCATCGAGCGCGAACGCCACCGCCTCGTCATGAGCTTAGAGGGTGGAAGCAGGTTGGGGCAGCGTTGGCTCTGCCCTGTCGTCGGT
>CAZXXB010000179.1:5816-8187 GCA_964644185.1 uncultured Myxococcota bacterium | reverse complement strand
TGCTCGCTGTCGGCGTCGTACTCATCGGGGTAGTCGGAGAAGTGCGAGTACATCACGCGGTCAATCTCTGGCATTTCGCGCCACGCTGTGGTCGTATAGCCCATTGCGCTCGTCGAGCCGACACCGTCGATATCGGTGTACGTGCCGTCGATATTGTCATCGAAGCTGACGGCAGAGCCGCGATGAATGCCCGCCGAAAAGTACCCGTTACCGCAGCAATCTTCAGTGTACCCTGCCCGCGCCTTCACGACGGTTGTCGCTGATACATCGACGGCCGAGCCAATGGCACCCGACGTGAAGTTGATTTTGCGCGCGTTGGTCGTGCGAGAGCCAGCGATTTCACGTGCGCACTTCAAATCGTATTGATAGAGCCAGCGCCACGCGGCGGAATCCGACGCTGGGACAGAAGGGGACATCGTTCCCGCTGTATCCGCGGGGTTTGGGTGCCCAATGTTCATGGTATGCCCTAATTCGTGGACGAGCGTGCCGTGTACGTCGAATTTTGTTGGCTCGTTCGCATTGTCACCCCATTGAATCGTATCTCCATTCGGTCGCTTTGCGAAAATCTGAACAATAAACTTCTCACCTCCGCATCGCGCGGTCGCGTTGGCCTTATCGTCGCCGGTATTCTGCGCCGCGTCAGGACGCACAACGATAATCGAATGCGTTTCCCCCGAATTGTCGCATACCTGCTTGTCGCTCGGCAGTGAATCCGACGAAGTGAGTCCGTCAAAACGAAAGGTGCCAGCGTTAGCTTGTTCATTCCATGCTGCGGCAGCGGCGATCGCGGCTGAAATCACGCTTTCCGCGCTCAAGGTGCCCAACGCCTGAGCGTTCACCTTAAACGGTTTCAGCTGATTCACGTTCTGGTGAGTCTGCGCGGTGACACTGCAATCCCCCGGAGCGGCATGGGCTTCGCCAGTAGAAACGAGCAAGGCAAGGGTTGTTAGGGTCATCAGCAATCGCGCATTGAATGACATAGTGGCCTCCCATTTCGACCAATAGCGCCTTTCGGGGGGGGGCAAGCAAATAATGCACGGTGCTTGAAAATGTCACGAAGCTGAATCGCGGCGCCGAACACGTTGGCGTAGCGCGCCGATGCCAGTGCAAAGAAGTCGCGCGACTACGATATGACATTCTTCAAGTCTTGTCTGCCATCAGGTTGCCCCAGGGCGTCGCCTAGACGGCGCACGAGAGGCTTTTCGTGGGGGGTGTGCGGGGGGAGAGGGTCAGGTGCAGGGCGCGGCGATGGCACCTCTGCGAATCGACAACGGCGAAGCGGCAGGGTAGACCTATTACATGGAAGTGCAACTTCATCCGATGACAGAGGCGATGGCCAGAGCGGTGCTTGCGGGGCAACGTCCGCGCGATGTCGTGGTGGCCGACGACTACCCAACCGAGTTTTCGCAAGGGGTTGCGCAGCAAGTGATTGAACGGGGGCAACCCGCCGCGGGCGGCGTGGGATCGTACGTCATTGTTACGAGTGACGGAATCGGGGTGGGCGAAATCGGCGGAGCACTGACGAGTGCGGATACTGTCGAGGTTGGGTACGCGGTGGTGAAATCGCGCGAGGGTCGCGGCATTGCGACGGCGGCACTGCGTGAGATTGTTCGGCTGCTGCGGGGGCACGAGGCGGTTCGCCGTGTGGTGGCGCACACGCCGTTTGATCGTCGCGCGAGTGGGAGGGTTGCCGAGAAGGCGGGCTTTACGCTTGTGGGCGAGACAACGGACGAGCACGAAGGGCAGACGATTCGCGTGCAGGAGTGGGAGCTACGTATTGCGCGTGGCGAGTCTTAGCGCGCGGACCCGCATTGCCGCGCACGAACGAATCGCACACAGCAAGCGGGTGAGAGCGGAGCGTCAGGCGCGTTTGTGGACGATGTCGATGAGTTCGTGGAGGCGCGATTGGGTGGTGGCGCGGACGATGTATCCATCGTCTCCGATGGCGTCGCGGAAAGCCTGAGGGAAGCGGTAGTGCATGCAGAAGGCGTCGCCTAGACGGCGCATCATTTCGTCGCGGTCGTAGGCGTAGTGGATGTTGTCTTTGCGGCTGACGTAGCAGGCGAACCATGGGCGTGTGGCGGACGCGGTGAATCCGGCACCGGTGACGACGCTTGCGTACTGGTCGAAGATGTCGAGGTCGTTGGCGTAGCAGAACATGTTGACGGTGATTCCGCCGGGGGGGCGCATGTTGACTTCGAGGGCGTAGAGTTTGTTGTCGTGGCGGTTCTTGATGAATTCGTAGTGGAAGAAGCGGTTGCGGATGTCGTAGGCGTTGCAGATGGCGCGGCCTGCGACGTGGAGTTCGGGGGGGATGTCGCGGAGGGTGTGGTAGAAGACGTGGTCGTCGCGGAGTACGACTTCCATGATG
>CAZXXB010000179.1:4253-5800 GCA_964644185.1 uncultured Myxococcota bacterium | reverse complement strand
GGCGTTTTCGAAGACGATGTGGCCTTCGCGGTCGGTGAGTCCGTCGTAGGTGTAGATGGTGCCTTCGACGAATTGTTCGATGAAGTAGTGGCGGACGTCGCGGACGGCGAGGACGGCTTCGAGTTCGGCTTCTGTGGAGGCTTTGAAGGTGCCTGCTGCGCCGACGCCGTCGTCTGGTTTGAGAACGAGAGGGAAGCCGTGTTGTTTTGCGAAGGCGCGGGCTTCGTCGGGTGTGGAGATGGGTGAGCCGGCGGCGACGGCGAGTCCCAGGCGGCGGAAGACCTCTTTCATTTTGGATTTTTGTTTGGCGGCGAGCATTTCTGTTGGGCGTGCGCCGGGGACGTTGAAGTCTTCGCGGAGGCGGGCGTCGGTCATGAGCCAGTGTTCGTTGAAGGACTCGACGAAGTTGATGCGTCCATGGCGGTGGATGAGGTGTCCGACGCCGCGCAAGATGGCGTCGTAGTCTTCGAGGGATTCGACGCGGTAGTATTCGGTGAGGGCGGCTTTGAGGTCGTGTCGGAGTTCGTGGAAGGGGGCGTCTCCGATGCCGAGGACTTTGACGCCGCGGGCGGCGAGGGCGGTGGCGAAGGGGATGTAGTTGTAGGGGAAATTTGGCGACACGTAGAGGTAGTTCACAGTCGAAGAGCCTTTCCGCCTCAGACCCTGCTGAGGAACTCAAGACAGAAGAGGAGCGACGCTTGCGTCACGCGAGAAGGAAGCGCCATGCATCGGGCAAGCGGCGCTGCCAGTCGGTCTCGTGGTGCTCTCCACCTTCTTCGAGGTGGAGTGCTAGCTCGTGCGGTGCGTAGCCGAGGTGGGCGAGGTGGTTGTAGAAGGCCCACGTTGCGCCGGCGTAGTCGAGTCGCATTCCGTTGACGTAGATGACTTCTTCGCTGCCGGCGTCGAGGTAGATGCGGGTCCACTGGTGGCTGTGGTGTCTCCACTCGCGGAAGATTGCGCCGTGGGCCCACATGACGGTGGGGCTCATGCCGCCGATGCGCCCGAAGACGTGGGGGAAGTGGAGGCCGGCGGCGAGGGAGATGAGTCCGCCGAGGCTTGCGCCCATGATGGCGGTGGAGGGGGCGTCGGCGCGTGTGCGGTAGTGGTGGTCGACGAGGGGTTTGAGGGTTTCGACGAGGAATCGGAGGTAGTGGTATCCGCGCCCGACGGAGCCTGTTTCTTGCTGGTCCCAGACGGAGTATTCGGAGAAGCGGCTGACGCCGTGGTCGATGGCGACGATTACCCAGGGTTCGATGGCGTTGTCGTGGGCGAGGCGGTCCATCGACCAGTTTGCGCACCATGTGTCGAGGCGGGCAGAGGCGGGGTGAGCGAAGACGTTTTGTCCGTCGTGCATGTAGAGGACGGGGAAGCGGCGGTGGTCGTCGGCGAAGTAGGCGTCTGGGAGGTAGACGCGAACGGTTCGGTCGAAGCCCTCTTGTGGGGAGTGGATTTGGTGGAACACCTCGATGCTGCTCATGCGCGCTACGCCCTCAGGCTGGTCTTGGGGGTTGAGTAGCTTTGCCGCGACGCGTCGTCAATCTTTTGAC
>CAZXXB010000179.1:3901-4221 GCA_964644185.1 uncultured Myxococcota bacterium | reverse complement strand
TGGGGCGCGGGGGGTCTCACCGCCGTCTGGCCACGAGGGGCAGATGCCGCTCATGCTGGCTCCATCGCGACCGGCCTGCCAGTCATCGGGCACACGGAGCAGGCAGTTGAATTCGAAGCAGTCACCGTTGGGGGCGAGAGCCGCGAAGGGCATGCCGGGGCAATCACCGACGTGGGGCATGCAGTAGGCGGGCTGGTTGGGTTCGGTGCAGTTGCGATCGGGGTTGTAGCGCGACCCGAGAGCGACGGAGCAACCGGGTTTTTCAGTGCAGGTTTCGATGTCGCGGGTGTTGCAGTCGGCGCTGGTTGGGCGGGCGTCGC
>CAZXXB010000179.1:3179-3854 GCA_964644185.1 uncultured Myxococcota bacterium | reverse complement strand
AGCCGGACGCATTTTGAAGCTGCTTCCAATCGACGGGTAGAGCGAAGATGGTGCTGAACTGCCAGCAGTTGCCGTCGGGGTCGCGAGCGATCATCGGCGCGGTTGAGCCATCGCCGGGTTGCGCGCGGCAAAACGCCTGCTCGCTTCGGGTGCAGGCGGTTGCGAGTTTGTAGCCTTGTTGGGGCCGGCAGGGGTCGTCTGGGTCGTCGCACTGATCGGGTGGGGCGGCGAGGCATTGTGCCTCGGTCCACGAAGGAGTGTCGTCGTCGTCATCGCTGCTCGCGTCGTCGTCATCGTCAGAAGCGGCGGTATCGAGGTCACATGCGACGAACGACGCAGCGGCGACACCAAGTGCGGTGGCGAACCCCACGGAGAGAGAAAGGCGCAGGAGTTTATCGGCGGGCATGATGGAGACCACATTCCGGGGCTAGCGGAGTGATGGTGCGCGCATCGGGTTGTGAGGTCAAGCCAGAAGCAACACGGATATTTTGTGGGCGGGGTTGGTACGCGTCGGGTGTTAGTCGTCGCGGCGGGAGATGGGGGCTTCGGGGCCGATGGTCGAGATGGCGATGGCGATGCGGTCGATGGCGTCGACGGCGTCGCGGTAGGGGAGTTTTTCGTGGGCGAGCATGATGGAGAAGGCGATTGCGCGTCCATCGGGGGCGTGGGTGTAGC
>CAZXXB010000179.1:1124-3169 GCA_964644185.1 uncultured Myxococcota bacterium | reverse complement strand
AGTGCGCTGACGCCGTCGAGTGAGCCAGTTTTGGCGCGCATTCTTCCGAGCGGGGCGAGGTCGGTCATGCGGCGGCGTAGTGTGCCGTCGGCGCCGGCGATGGGCAGTGAGGCGGCGTACTCGGGGTAGAGGTCGGTGCGGCGGTGCATGGCGGCGAGAAGGTGGGTGAAGGTGGCGGCGCTGAAGCGGTTGAAGTCTGAGAGTCCGCTGCCGTTGAGCATGGTGTAGTCGGAGGTTGGGATTCCGGTGCGGGTGAGAAATTCGCCGACGGCGGTGAGGCCCTTTTTCCAGTCGCCGGGGGCGGCGTAGACGTCGGCACCGAGGATTTTGAGGAGTTGTTCGGCGACGAAGTTGTTGCTGTATTTGTTGACGCTGGCGATGAGGTCGGAGAGTGGTGGCGAGCGCCATGTGTAGAAGATTTGGGCTTTGGCGGGCATGCGTCCGACGGTGACGTTGCCTTTGACTTCGACGCCGCGTTGTTCGAGGGCGTGGCGGATGGCGTTGCCGAAGGCGAGGGCGGGGTGCCAGACTTTGTAGTATTCGCGGACGGGGGCGGAGGTGGGGGAGATGTTGCCTGAGACTTCGACGATGGTCTTGCCTTTGGCGGCTTTGGTGGCGACGCGCAGGGCGGTGCGTCTTCCGGCGGTGGTGGCGGTGGATTTGAGGTCGAAGTAGGGGCTCGGTGGTTCGAGTAAGACGAGGGGTTTGCCGACTTCGCTGCTGTTGGGGAGGACGGTGACGCCGACGGCGTTATGGTTGAAGCTCGTGGCGCTGTAGAGGGCGAGGTAGGCTTGTGAGAGGCGGCGTTCGCGATCCCACGCGGGGTTCATTTCTCCGCCGTCGAAGTGGGTGTCGTCGACGATGATTCCGGAGGTGAGTTTGGTGACGCCGTTGAGGCGTAGTTCGGCGGCGAGAGAGGCGAGTCGTTCGCTGACGAGCGCGGGGTCTCCGTAGCCTTTGATGTAGAGGGGTGCGGTGAGTTTGCCGTCGGGTGGAAAGCGGTCGGTGGCGAATTCGGTTTTGATGCGGTGGGCGGGTCCGAAGCGGTCGAGGAGTTTGACGTTGGATGCGGGGTTCATGGGGAGCGAATCGTTGACGCCGAGAATGCGTTCGCCGGTTGCGAGGTCGATGGCAGAGACGCCGAGGACGCATCCGTTGAGGTTGGGTTCGTAGGCGATGCCTTGCACGACGTCTTTGAGGGCGCGGTAGCGGGGTGGGCTTGCGAATGTGGCGTCGGGCAAGGCGGGGGCACGGACGCGGCGTGCGGGTTCGCTCGAGGCGGCGCTCGGTGGTGAAGCGGCGGTGGTGTCGCTGGCGTCGGGGCTTTTGGTGTCGGGTGAGGCGGGCTGCGGTGAGGTGCCGCGTTCGGCCTCTTCGAAGGCGTCGCGGATGGCTTCGGCGGAGGAGCCGTCGTCGCCCTTTGCGCGGGGGGAGGCTGTTGAGGCTGCCTCATCGAGCTGGGGTGCTTCGTCGGCTGTGGCGGTGAGCGCGCCGAATGATGCACCGACGAGCAGCGACGAGAGAATGGCAGCGATGATGGCGCGCGCGTGCATGGGTTTAGCGTGCGCGCGCGAGGGGCGATGTGTCAATGCCGAATCGCCCCCGTGTGGGGCGCGAGGGCGAGAGGCTGCGTGCCTCGTCAGGTGCTCGTGCCCTTGACTCAGGTGCTCATCGACTTGATGCGTGCTGCTCCCCCGCCGAAGACGGCTGCCCCCGTGTGGGGGCGACGGGGCGAGAGGCTAGGTGCCTCGTCAGGTGCTCGTGCCCTTGACTCAGGTGCTCATCGACTTGATGAAGTCGGCGTTGGTCTTGCTGCGGCGGGCCTTGTCGAGCAGGAACTCCATCGAGTCGATGACGTTGAGGGGGTGGAGGAGCTGGCGGAGAATCCAGACGCGGTTGAGGACGTCTTGCTCGATGAGCATTTCTTCTTTGCGGGTCGCCGACTTGTTGATGTCGAGGCAGGGGAAGATGCGTTTTTCCATGAGCTTGCGGTCGAGGTGCAGCTCGCTGTTGCCGGTGCCTTTGAACTCTTCGAAGATCACTTC
>CAZXXB010000179.1:0-1005 GCA_964644185.1 uncultured Myxococcota bacterium | reverse complement strand
TGGAGGGCGTTGGAGTCGACACCGCCGGAGAGGATTTTGCCCGATGGGGGCACGACGGCGTTGTAGGCGCGGGCGAGGCGGGTGATCGAGTCGAGCAGAATGACGACTTCTTTTTTGTGTTCGACGAGGCGCTTGGCCTTTTCGATAACCATTTCAGCGACTTGCACGTGGCGGGTGGCGGGTTCGTCGAAGGTTGACGAGACGACTTCTCCGCGCACGGTGCGCTGCATGTCGGTGACTTCTTCGGGGCGCTCGTCGATGAGCAGGACGATGAGTACGACTTCGGGGTGGTTGTGGGCGATGGCGTGGGCGAGGTTTTGGAGGAGGACGGTTTTGCCGGCGCGGGGAGGTGCGACGATGAGGCAGCGCTGTCCCTTGCCGATGGGGACGAGCATGTCGATGATGCGGGTGGAAAACTCGGAGGGGTCGTGTTCGAGTTTGAGGCGCGCGTTGGGGTAGAGCGGGGTGAGGTTGTCGAAGAGAATTTTGTCGCGGGCGACTTCTGGCGGCTCGAAGTTGACGTTTTCAACTTTGAGCATGGCGAAGTAGCGTTCGCTCTCTTTTGGGGGGCGAATCTGGCCGGAGATGGTGTCTCCGGTGCGGAGGTTGAAGCGTCGGACCTGCGAGGGCGAGACGTAGATGTCGTCGGGTCCGGGGAGGTAGTTGTAGTCGGGCGAGCGGAGGAATCCGAAGCCGTCCGGGAGGATTTCGAGGACGCCTTCGCCGTAGACAACGCCCTGATTTTCGGCCTGTTTTTGCAGGATCGCGAAGATCATTTCCTGGCGGCGATACTGGGCGGGGTTTTCGACGCCGAGTTCGCGGGCGATGTTGGCGAGGTCGGTG
The DNA here is from genome assembly GCA_964644185.1 of uncultured Myxococcota bacterium. Classification (GTDB taxonomy): domain Bacteria; phylum Myxococcota; class JAJVIH01; order JAJVIH01; family CAZXXB01; genus CAZXXB01. The sequence goes on along the minus strand of CAZXXB010000179.1, from coordinate 162 downwards.
ATTTTTTTGGATTTGAGGTCTTTGAGGTGGAGGACGACGGCGCCGCTATCGGGGTCGAATTTGGGGATGTAGGCGTCGGGGTCGTCGTCGGTCATTCCGGCGGCGTTGGTTTTGGGGCGCGAGCTGCTGGAAGAGCTTGAAGAGCGCACGGTTGTGCGGTCT
>CAZXXB010000178.1:0-8203 GCA_964644185.1 uncultured Myxococcota bacterium | reverse complement strand
GCGACGATGGAGCCGCCGTGATCAACATCACGAACCAAAACTGCAACGTGAATGGCGACAGCAAAGATTGTGAACAAAATAGTATAATCACCACCACATTCTCGCAGGCTAGAGTCAATGACATCGCTGCCCTTGTGTCCGCATCGACACACATCTTCTACGCTGTAGCTGAGGATGTTCGATGGAATCCCGTCGTGCGCGACGATGCTCAGGAGCTACCTGCGTCAGACTACATCCTGAGGAAAGTTCACTGCTTCAAGGGGTGCGCGCCTGAGGAACTCATTGTCGTTCCTATGTTTGGCGGAACCGATGGAACCGTCCGTACTTCGGCATCCGGCCAGCCAACGATTCTTGCTGGGGAGCGCGGCGTATATTTTCTAAACTATACGACGAACCCATTGTATGGCCTTGCTGGCTCCCCGCCCGGCTACTTTCGAGTGATGTCTTATGAAAATCGCAGCCTTCTAACATCCAGTGAATATCGTGTCGAGGGATGGGGGCAATCGCTAGCTCCGGCTCAACAGCTTTTCTGCGTCAATAGTTTGGCCGCGCCGCTATTCTGCGGGAGCCTGCTGACCAATCGCGGAACCCCTGCACAGGCACCGACAGCAGGACCGATCACAATTGAAGACCTGCTGTCACTGCTATCCGCCCTGCTGACGAACGATGTCCAACAACCAAGCAATAAGCTCGATTACGCAAGCCTTCGTCGCGGTCTCGTCGAGGCGTTAGAGGGTGTATAAGATGAAGAAGAACTCAATATGCTGTATGGCCGCCGTCGCGCTGAGCATTGGCTTCACGACGAGCGCTCAAGCCGACTTTACTGTCGATTACAACCCAGATTGTAAGACAAAAGACAAGATCGCGAGATGGAAAAGCAACCCAACCCTGTACATCAAACGGACACAATCGCAGTTCAAGGACCCCGACCGCTACGATGCCGCCGTCGTAGCCGCATCTCGATTCGGCGCAGTTGGCGGATCGAAATTCGCGATCAACATCGCCGTCACGAGCGAAAGCCAAGGGGCGCAAAATGGGCGGAACGATCTCATGTTCGCGTCGAGCCTATCGAGCGGAAAATCGTTTGGTTATGGGTTCGCAGAGCTATTCGGTTCAAAAAGCATTCGCCTTAGCGATTGCTCAATGATCGAGTCGGACGTTCGGATAAACTCCACGATTGGATTCTACTGGGGATCTGGGACAGTGGCCGCAAATTCCACATTTTCTCAATTCTTCAATATGGAATCGATTTCCGGACGCTACACCATTCTTCATGAGATGATGCATTTCGCAGGACATTTTCGCCATGAGGATCGTGACACATCAATGGTCGCGCAGCGAACCGCCACCATCGGCGAGTTGCCGTTGCAAAACAAGGGCACGCCGTCGTACCGTTTTGATCTCATAGCGAGCGACAGAGAGTTTATCCGATACCTGTATCCAGATGCGACTGCGGAGAGCGACGTAGCGTTAACAAATGGCGCGATTGATGATCGCATAGACTCCGAGCTACCCTCAGTCCAGGTGGACGTCGACGTTACCGGTTGGCAGAAGACTTGGCAGGTGGCAGCGCGGTTTCAACGACCGCTGTGTGCTCCGGCGGTGGGAGCGCTTCCCGAAAATCGCGTTCAAATTACAGAACGGAGCGCCCCCCTCTCCAGTTTCGATAACTCAAATCACCGAGCCGACGTTTGTACTGACAGTCCCTATCAGGCAAATCGGGTGTGCAAAGGGCAGAAAGTGAATGTCGCGTACACGATCATGAATCTGGGCACGGAGGAACTAGTGCCATATAAAATGCATTTCTACTTTTCCCGGAACACCGAGCTCGGCAGCTCAGACATCCTCGCGTTGAAGGACAGCCGCTGGTCTACGTTATATCGGGGCGAGTCAAGCACGTTCATCGCGGAGGTTCCGGTACCCGACTTGGGAACTGTAGGCGAGTGGTGGGTGATTCCATACGCTGAAGTTGACACGTACGCTATGTCACCGGAGGAGAGTGTTAGAAATAACTGGATTCCTGCCAGGGCGCCGGTGGTTTATCGAGGGTCGATGATTACGTCGGGTGGAGCATCAAGATGCAATTGATAAACAGTCGAACGACGTGCAGATCACCTCTGCGAGGCGGGACAACACTCGCAATGCTCATCGCAATACTCTTTGGCGGGTGCGAAGCCGTGTCAGACGCTAATGAAATCGATGACGATAACGCGGATGGTGGTTCCGGCGATATCTGTACTCCGTTGCATTCGCTGAAGGCAGAATGCGCGGAGTATGCGCTGTTGCCTGCAGATGAAGTCGTCAATGTTGAGGGTTTCTCTGTTGTGCTTGACATGGTGGTTGTGCACCGCCGAAACGATAATATAAACGGGAGAGTAGACCGCCGCGGCGCTGGAAGCGGATTGTTAGCAGGCCTAGAGCGCCCTCCTGATTTGTGGATTCAGCCCATGGACGTTGAAGTGTACGTTGCTGATGATTTGTTGTTTAGTGCGGGTTCAGGAGAGGCGTTTCCAATCAATGCATATGTGCTTGCCTATGCTCCCGGCAGTGAGATCGGTGAACTAGATTCTCGCATCACGCAGGCGGATTACGAGCGTATCGGGGATGACCAAACGGCGTTCTCTGCCGACGTTACGTTCGCGCCGATACCGGAAGGTGATTGGTTTGGTACTGCTACGATAAATGTGAAGCGGTTGTTGACGCGCAACGGTGAGCTTCGAGATTTCGTCATCGAAGCTCGGTATCTGATCGGGGGTATTGTGTGCGAAGATTGTCCAGAGGCATCACGTTGGCAAGCAGCCCCGCCGCCTCAGCCCATGGAAATTGGGGATGACGAACTTCGAGAGTGCTACGCGTGGTGGTCGTCGACCGAAGAATACTGCATGGATTGTTTGATGTCCGCGGGTACATCTCCGTGTTATGACCCGTGAGACGCGAGAGTGATGCGGAAAACCTGTCGGCGGCGTGAAGGTGAGGAACGGTTTTTAGGGCGCTGAGAAACGGGGGGGGGGCGCACCGCGAACCAGAGCCGCCGTGGGGTTCAGCTCGTGGGTTAGCGGGTGTGCCAGAGTTTGTCTTCGATGGCGGTGAGGAGCACGTCGAGTCCGATGCGGCGGGCGGCGGAGATGCAGATTCCGTCGAGGGGGCCGTCGTCTCCGAAAGCGGCGGCGAGTTCTTCGTCGGTGAGGCGGTCGATTTTGTTGTAGACGCGCAGCATGGGGGTTTCGGCGGCGCCGAGTGAGCCGACGACGCGCTCTGTGACGGCGGTTTGTTCGCGGAACATGGGGTGCGAGACGTCGATGAGGTGGATGAGGAGGTCGGCTCCGGTCAGTTCTTCGAGGGTGGAGTGGAAGGCTTTGACGAGGTCGGGTGGGAGGTCGCGGATGAAGCCGACGGTGTCGGTGAGGATGATTTCTTTTTCTTCGGGGAAGCGGAGGCGGCGCGAGGTGGGGTCGAGGGTTGCGAAGAGACGGTTCTCGGCGAGGACTTCGGCGTTGGTGAGGGTGTTGAGGAGGGTTGATTTTCCGGCGTTGGTGTAGCCGATGATGGCGACGACGGGGACGTCGCTGCGCTCGCGCTTTTTGCGGCGGAGTCGGCGTTCGTCGGCGAGGGCGTCGATTTGGCGTTCGACGCGGGTGATGCGGTCGCGGGCGCGGCGGCGGAGGATTTCGAGTTTGGTTTCGCCGGGGCCCTGCGCGCCGATTCCGCCGGTGATGCGAGAGAGGGCGGCTTCTTTTTCAGAAAGGCGCGGGAGGGCGTATTTGAGGCGGGCGAGCTCGACCTGGAGCTTGCCGGCCTGTGAGGTGGCGCGGCGGGCGAAGATTTCGAGGATGAGCTGGGTGCGGTCAAGAACGTCGCCGTCGAGGGCGTCGCCGATGGTTTTGGCTTGCGCGGGGGTGAGGTCGTGGTCGAAGACGACGACGTCGGCCATTTGCTGCATGGAGCGGAGGAGGAGTTCGTCGAGTTTTCCTTTGCCGATGAACCAGCGGGGGTCGGGGCGTTCGCGGCGCTGTGTGATGGTGTCGACGACGTGGAGTCCGGCGGTGTCGCAGAGTTCGTTCATCTCGGCGATGCGGTCTTCGACGGGTGGTAGTGCGTCTTGTCGCGAGGCGCTGGTGTAGCTTGCGAAGGTGACGATGACGACGACGGCGCGGGGGCGTTCGTCGCCTGTTTTGCGTGAGCCGATGGCTTTGCGGAATTCGGCTTCGACTTCGGCGATGACCTGGTCGATGGGTTCGGGTAGGTCGTGGAAGTCGTCGAAGGCTTCGCGGGCGAACATTTCGCCGCGGTCGTTGGGAGGCAAGAGGTGTGCGAACTCGGCGCGGGTGGGGGTTCCCTCGGGGTTGGGGTGGATGACGGCGACGAGGTCGAGTTTGAGTAGCGCGAGGTCGGTGAGGTCGTCTTGCGTGAGGGCTTCACCGGCGAGGTGGGTGTGTACGAGCCGAAGGCCGCGAAAGCTTCTTGCGCCGGCGCGTGTGCGTCCGAGGTCGGGGAGTTGGAGTTTTTTTGTGTCGCCGCAGATGACGTAGGCGACGTGGCCTTTTCGGTCGAGGAGGATGCCGATTTGGCGGTTGAGTTCGCGCGAGAGGGTGGCGATTTCGCGGGCGAGTTCGGGCGAGATGAGCTGGGTTGGGCGCACCTTGCGGGTGGCGAGTTTTTCGAGGCGTTTTTTTTCGCTGGGTTTGAGGCCCGAGGTGTAGCCGTGGAGTGTCATCAAGCGGGGCTATTGCAGAGGTTCGCGGCGGGTGCAAGCGGGGGAGAGTTTGCGGGCGGGATGGCGTGAGGTGGGTGGAAACATGGGCGGGAGCTTGCATCGCGGCGCTTCATACCCCATTTTCTCTTGCGCAGAACCGGCAGACCCGCAGAACCGGGCCCGCGCCCCGCTGGAGTTGATTCGATGACACGTCGAGTGCTTACGCTTGCGATGATTGCCGCCCTCTTCGCGCCCGCCTGTACGGGTGGGTCGAACGATGACGCATACCTGAATCTTCCACCGCCGCCGCCACCACCACCACCCGCGCCGGGTGCGGGGCCGCTGCCTGAAGCGCCGGGTGGTGCCGCTGCCGCCGCGACGGTCGATGCGGCGTTTATTCCGGGACAGGATCAGGTGCTGGCGGTGCCGCCAGGATCGGCGATGCTGGAGAATTTCAATTCGGGGATACATCGGTTTGTGTTGCACAAGCCGTACCCGAACGATCCGTCGAAGAAGTCGGATATTCTGCCGACGCCGCCGATTGTGAAGGTGGGCGAAGTGGTGGCGATGAAGACGGCGTTTCGGGTTGAGAAGGCGGGCGATAGTTTTTCGCTGTTTCAGATCAATCCGCCGCTGAAAGAGTGGGACAAGTACAAGAAGCTTGTGGCGGTGGTGCGTGGTGGCGACGAGAACGAGGTGTCGATGTCGTTCAGCGTGGGGCAGGGTGGTGAGTTTTTTTACTCGCGCGCGTGGTATGCGGAGCCGAACCAGAAGATGTGGAACAAGGTTGAGATTCCATTGGAGGCGTTCAAGTCGGCGGATGGGCGTTCGCCGACGTACACGAAGCCGATTGAGTCGATGGCGGCGGCGTTTTTTCGCAACGAAGAGCAGAAGCCCCAGCCGCCGTTTGACAAGGTTGTTTACATCGCGCGGCTGTACCTGACGATTTGACGGCCCGGATAGCGTCGCCCCCCGATGCGAGAGACGTTACGCCACTCTTTGCGGCTGCTTTGCGTGACGCTGTTTGCGGCGCAGGCGACGGGGTGCGTGGTGACGGAGAATCCGCTGGGTGAGGCGGCGCGTGCGCTGGCGCCGGAGCCTGAGCCGCTTGAGGATTCGCCGCAGCAGCGGGCGAGTCGCGAAGATGAGCGGATGCTGGGGCAGTACGCGCGGCGGGTGGCGGGTGCGGTGGAGTTGCCGTGGAAGGCGAGCGATGGGGTGCGCAAGCTGCCGAGCGACGTGACGCGGCTCGAAGATTTTTCGCTGGGGATGCATGGGGTGCGGGTGTTGTTGCCGCCGTCGGTGAATCCGGGTGGGAAGGGGAAGGAGCCGGTGTTTACGACGCCGCATGTGGTGAAGCTGCGCGAGACGTATGCGTTGAAGATTGTGGCTCCGATGCGGGGTAGTCGCGAGACGACGACGGTGTTTCGGTGGAATGCGGAGGACAATCTGTGGAGCGGGTATGGGAGTCTGATCTTCATCGTGCGGCCGAGCGACGACAGGCCGGCGAATTTTACGGTGCAAGTGATGCAGGGTGGGCGGCTGTTTGATGGGGTGAGCTCTGCGACGGTGTTGACGAAGCCGTACTGGAGTCGCGTTGAGATTCCATTGATTGCGTTTGCCGATGAGAACAACGCGCGGCTCGACCTGACGAAGCCTGTCGAGGCGATTGGCATCTCGATTGATAATCGCACCGATTTTGGTGCGACGGCGTATTACGACAAGGTGGTTTACATTGCCGAGTTGGCGTTGCGGCGGCGGAGTGCGGCGTCGGGGCCGGTGGATGGTCGTGAGGTCGTGAGTGAGGCGGGGAGAGAGACGGGGAGAGAGACGATGAAAGACGCGCCGGCGAGCGCGGCGGGGCAGGCGGTGAAGCCATGATGCGGGTGCATGTGATTCCGGTGCTGTTTGATAACTACTGCTACGTGGCGGTGGATGTGGCGACGGGGGCAACGGCGGTGGTTGACCCTCCTGATGCGGGGGCGGTGAATGAGTTTTTGGCGCGCGAGGGGTTGAAGCTCAACGCGGTGTGGTTGACGCATCATCATCTCGACCACATTGCGGGGGCGGAAGAGTTGCGCGAGACGCATGGGGTAGAGGTTGTGGCGTATCGGGGTGACGCGCATCGCATAAAGGCGGCGAACAGATGGGTTGAAGATGGGTCGCAGGTGCGGCTGGGGTCGCTGACGGTGCGGGTGCTTTTGACGCCGGGGCACACGACGGGGCACATCGCGTATGTGTTTGATGGTGCGGGGGCGGGTGCGGGTGCGAGTGCGGGTGCGAGTGCGAGTGGAGAGGGGGCGCCGGCTTTGTTTTGCGGCGACACGCTGTTTACGGGTGGGTGCGGAAGGTTGTTTGAGGGGACGGCGGAAGAGTTGAGCGCGACGTTGAGCGAGGTGTTTGGTGCGCTGCCCGATGCGACGCGGGTTTATTGCGGGCATGAGTATGCCGAGTCGAACCTTGCGTTTGGTTTGACGGTCGAGCCTCACAACGCGGCGCTGGTCGAGCGGGCGCGCGTCGTGGGTGAGCTGCGGGCGAAGAATGGCGCGAGCGTTCCATCGACGCTGGGGGTCGAGCGGGCGACGAACGTGTTTTTGCGGTGCGAGCGCGATGAGGTGGTGGCGTTTGCGCGGTCGAAGAGGGCGGGGGTGACGACGCGGGCCGGGGTGTTTGGGGTGTTGCGGGCGTGCAAGGATGAATTTTAGTCGGGGATGAGATTTAAGGAGCGCAGGGCCGGGGCGCGGAAAGAGAAATGACGATGCAATACCGTCGCGTGGGTCACACGGGTTTGAAGGTGAGTGCGGTCTCAATTGGGGGATGGTTGACGTATGGGGGTAGCGTCGAAGAGGCGCGCAGTGTGCGGGTGCTGCGGCACGCGGTGGCACATGGAATCAATTTCATTGACCTCGCAGATATTTACGCGCACGGACGCGCGGAAGAGGTGACGCGGCGGGCGATTGATGGTCTGCGGCGCGACCATCTGGTGATTTCGTCGAAGGTGTATTGGCCGATGAGCGAGAGTCCGAATGACCGGGGGCTGTCGCGCAAGCACATTTTTGAGAGCGTGCACGCGAGCCTGAAGCGGCTCGGCACAGATTACCTCGACATGTATTTTTGCCATCGCTACGACGACGAGACCCCGCTTGAAGAGACGGTGCGGGCGATGGATGATCTCGTGCGGCAGGGGAAGGTTTTGTATTGGGGGACGAGTGTGTGGACGCCGTCGCAGATACGGGCGGCGCATGAGGTTGCAGGGGCGATGGGGGCGTATAAGCCGGTCGTAGAGCAGCCGCGGTACAATCTGATTGATCGCGAGATTGAGCGCGATGTGCTGCCGACGTGTGTCGAGTTGGGGATGGGGGTGGTGGTGTGGTCTCCGCTGGCACAGGGCATGCTTACGGGTAAGTATGGTGCGGGTGAACGTCCGGCGGGAAGTCGGGGGGCGAGCAGCCAGTGGCTCGACCGGGTGCTGACCGAGAGGAACATTGCGCGGGGGGCGGGGCTTGGTGA
>CAZXXB010000177.1:5929-8298 GCA_964644185.1 uncultured Myxococcota bacterium | reverse complement strand
GCAGTTGTTCGGGGGTGTAGCCGTCTTCGGAGAAGCGGTCGCCGGGGAGGAGTTTCTGGTTTTCAGAGGCGGTGCGAATCTCTTCGGGCAAGGCGCGGGTGCCGTCGTCGAAACCCAGTGAATCGAGGGCGCCGCCTTCAGAGGTGATTCCATTTTGAAAGGTGGTTTCGGTGTTGCCGCCTGTTGAAGCATCGACCTGGGCGACGAAGCCTTCGGGGCTGCCGCGGGTCTCGATCATGATGGTGCCGCCGCCGAATTCTCCGGGAAGATCGGGGGAGTAGGTTTTTTGAATGGTGACGCTTTTGAGGACAGAGGTGGGGAAGAGGTCGAGGGGGACAACGCGACGTTCTGGCTCAGGGCTTGGCACCTGCGCGCGGTTGACGAGGGTGCTTGAGTAGCGCTCGCCCATGCCGCGAACGTAGACGTACTTGCCGCCGACGAGTGAGAGTCCGGTTACGCGGCGCAAGGCAGCGGCGGCATCGCCATCGCCTGAGCGGGCCATCTGCTCGGCGCCGATGACTTCGGCGACGGCGACGGAATCGCGCTCTTCGTCGAAGGTCGAGGCGACGCTGCCCTCGATGTAGGGGGCGGTAACGACATAGTCGGCGAGGCTGAGTGAGGCTGGGGTGAGGGTGATGGTGATGGTGCGGGTCTCGCCCTCGACGACTTCGACGTTTTCGAGGGTTTGCGCGGTGTGGCGCGCGTGAAACACGGTGAGGGTGACACGGGTTGCGGGTAGTTCGAGATCGAAGCTGCCGGTTGCGCTGGTCTTTGCTTCGGCGGCGACACCGCGCACGACGACGGAGGCCTCGGCGATGGGCTCGCCGGTTTCGGCGCTTGTGACGGTGCCGCGTAAGGTTCCGCGAGCGGTGATGGCGGCGGCGGCGGTGGCTGAAGATGACGAATCGTCGAGAGATGATGCGGGTCGGGGGTCGCTTAGAAAGTCGGAGTCGAGGTCGGGGGGCGAGCCGTCTTTGCGAAGGGTGATGATGAGGTCGGCGTCGTCGCCGAGGAGGTTGATGGGCGGTGTTGTGGCGGGTGCGAGGCCCGCGGCTTCGATGAGCAGGGTCGCGGCGGGTGCGACGCATGAGAGGTGTGCCATGCCGCGCGCATCGGTGAGTGTGGCGCCAGCGCCCTCGGCGACGACACGGGCACCTTCGCGCGGGGCAGGTTCACCCTCGACGAAGACGAAGGCCGAAAGCGCGCGGCAACGGGTTGGCGAGTCGTCGGCGCGCGCACCGAGCGCCGGGGCGAGCAGCAAGGCAAGCAGCGCCGCGGCTGCCGATGCGCGAGCGGTTAGCACGCCATCGCCTCAGTTCGCGGGGAAGGCGGTCCAGCCGGTGGTCCAGTCGTTCGACGGGTCAACGGCACCGATGAATGAGGTCTCGACGAAGAATGAATCGCTGAGTTTTGCGGCTCCGGTGAGGGCGGGTGAGCCCGCTTTGGGGGCGAAGCCGGGGGTATTGGGGTTGTAGGGGTCGGTGAGTTGTGGGTCGTCGGTGCGGTTGGATTCGTTGAGGCCGAAGAAGTCTTCGCCAGAGTAGGGTTCGTTGCGTCCCTGTTCGGTGAAGTTGGTTTTGCACGAGAGGATGGAGTGGTGGAGTGTGAGTTCGCCGGTGAGCGCGCCGTTGTCGTCGAAGGCGGCTTCGAAGGTTGCACCGTGTTCGAGGTCGAGGCACGCCTCACCGAAGCCGGTGACGATGGTGTTGGCGATTTCGCCGGCGGTGCCTTCACGCAGCAGGATGCCGAACTGAGAGAATTCAGAGTCAGGCGCACCGATGAGGGTCATGTTGGAGACGGTGGGCTTTGAGCGGGGTTCGGCGTTGTTGTCTTGATTGTTGTTGTCGGCCTCGATGCCGTTGTTGGCAGCGTCGGCGTATTGCTGGGCGACGACGAACTGGGCTTTGCCGTTCCAGCCGTCTGTCCAGTCGAACGAGTCGTCTTGAATGCCGGTGAGGAGAATGTAGCGGGCGTTGACTGAGCCGCCGAAGAATTCGATGCCGTCGTCTTTGCTGCGGTGGATGTGGATGTACTCGAGGGTGGTGCCGCTGCCGACGCCTTGCAGTGCGAGTCCGTTGAGTTCGTCGTCGACGTCAACGAGGCGTCCGGCAAATTCGATGCGGATGTAGCGAAGGACGCCGCTGCTGTCTGTGGGGTCGTCGCCGCCGAAGACGCCGGTGCCGCCTTCGCCCTGGGCTTCGCAGGGGAGGGCGGTTCCGCAGCGGTTGAGGGGGGCGTAGCCGTTGACGATGAGGCCACCCCAGTCGCCGGGGGCGCGGTCGCCGTCGGCTTTTGCGGAGGTGAAGAGGATGGGTTCGTCGCGGGTGCCTTCGGCGAGGATGGTTGAGCCGCGGTTGATGAGGAGGAAC
>CAZXXB010000177.1:2998-5898 GCA_964644185.1 uncultured Myxococcota bacterium | reverse complement strand
TGGTACCGAAGATGATGGCGCCGGGCTCGATCGTGAGGGTGGCGTTTTTGCCGGCTCCGTCACCGATTTGGACCTGGCCCTTGAGCAGGTAGTCGATGCCTTTTTTGATGGTGAAGCTCTCGGTGGTGGCCCCGTTGAGGGTGCAGAGGTTTTTGGAGGCGTCGCAGGTCACGCCCGTGGCCGGGAGTTTGCCTGGGTCGAAGGTTGCGCTGTCGTCGTCATCGTCATCGGCTGGTGTGCCGGTGTCGGCGGCGGTGTCGTCGTCATCGTCGTCGTCGCCACAGGCGGTGAGCGCGGTGAGGGGCAGCGCTGCAAATAGCATCGCAAGCGTGAGGCGGCAGAGTGCCGCGAATGGAGACGGTGAAACGGGGGTAGAAGGCGTGGCAAAGGCAGTGCGCATGGCAAGCTCCGTACGAGAAACACAGTCACCGCGATGTGCGAGGAATGTTGATGGCCGATTCGATGGTTAATCAGACGTGCTCAACTACTGCGAAAGCGTTGATTGCGGGCGTCGCGACTGCCACAGGAGTGTGACGCGCTTGCAACAAATGTAACGAGGCTGGTGTGCGGGTGAGGTGCGGGGGCGGGCTGCATCGAGGGGGGTCATTGAAAAAGTAGCGCGGTACGCTCGATGAACCAATAGATGGACATGCCGCCCGCGAGGTAGATCGCGACCTTGCGCAGGGTGTCGTGCAGTTGGGTGAGGCGCAGGTGGCGCAGGGTGACGAAGACGAGTTCGACTGCGGCGACGAAGGCAAGCTGGCCGAGCTCGACGCCGACGTTGAATCCGAGCAGGGCGGGGGCGATGCTCGCGCGTGGGACGCCGACTTCGAGAATGGCCCCGGCGAATCCAAGGCCGTGAAGGAGACCGAAGAGAAAGGCGGCGCGCCAGGGTTTTGCGTGTGCGTGGTCGCGGCGGTTTTGCAGTACGGAGGCGGCGAGGATGGCGATACTGGCGGCGATGAGTGCTTCGACAAGGCGTTGCGGCAGGGTGAGGATGTCGAGGGTGGCGAGGGCGAGGGTGATGCTGTGGGCGAGGGTGAAGGCGGTGATGGTGGCGACGAGCGAGCGGAAGTTTGCGGCGGCGATGAGGAGCAGCAAGACGAAGAGCAGGTGATCTGCGCCAAGCCAGATGTGTTCGACGCCGATGGGGATGTATTCGGTGAAGACGGCGAGGTGAGAACGTGGGGCGTCGTCGGCGAGTCCGAGGGCGGTGGGGTCGAGGTCAACGTGGCGCGAGGTGGCGCGTGTTATGCGGGTGAAGATGCGTCCATCGCTGGACGTGGTGCGGATGAGTAGCTCATGGCCGACGTTCCAGTCGCCGTTGATGGTGAGGTTGAGGGTTTTGAGAGCGTCGGCGGAGTCGCAGGTGAGCTGGTAGGTGAAGCGTGCCTCGGCGGCGTCGCGCATGACGTTGCGTGGGGCCGAGGTGCATGGGCCGTGGGGCGTGATGGCGAAGCGGTCGACCCATGGGCGGGGGTCTGACTGGGTTGAGCGGACATGGGTATCGACGCGCATCGCGATGGTGGGTGCGAGGGGGTTGCGGGCGTCGATATCGATGATGGCGGGGACGAACAGGTGCGCGCGCGCTGTGGTGGGCGCGTGGAGGGTGAGCGCGAGCAGGGAGAGGGCCGCGATTGCGGGCCTGATGGTCATGGGGCTTGCCACTTTGCGGCGGCGGTGCGGGCGGCGTCGTCGCGCGCGGTGACGTCGATTTGAAAGCGCTTGACGATCTCGCCGGTGCCACCCGTGGCCTGGCGTTTTTTGGCGTCGCGCTTCCATTCTTCGACGAGCTCGGTTTTGAAGGGGGTGCCAGTTTTTGCCCGCTCGATGATGCGTACAAGGTGCCAGCCCTTGTCGCTTGCGATGGGGCCCTGCCAGTCGTCGCCTTCGAGCGCGATGACGGTTCGTCCAAAGTTTTCGCCGAAGTAGATTGCCATGGCCTCGACGCTGCGTCGCAGGTAGGCGGTGCCGAGCTTTGAGCCGTCGATGGTGCCGTTGCGAATGCGGGCGAGCAGGGCGGTGGCTTCGTCTTTTGCCTTTGCCCCGTGGCGCGCGGTTTCGAATGAGACGTGGGTGAACGAGACACGGTCGGGGAAGGCGAAGCGGGTGCGGTTGGCTTCGAGCCACGTGGCAAGGTCGGCGTCGGTGGGTTCGCGAACGGGGGCGTTGGCGCCAGCGACGAATTCCATGAGTTGCTGGAGGCGTGTGCGGACGGCTTCGTCGCGGAGATGGAGGTTTTGGCGGATGGCTTCGCGGACGAGGGCTTCTTGTTCGACCCACGAGGCGATGAGCGCGGCGCGGGTGGCGTCGTCGGGGGCTGTGCCCGTTTTCTGCCGATGAATCTCGACGATCTCTGTGACCTTTGCATCGTCGACGACGATTTTGAGATCGAGTGGGGTGATGGCGGTGTCTTGAGCTGATGTTGTCGTTGAGGTTGTCGAGGCCTGGGAGGAGGTTGAGGTGGGTGCGTCGTCGGCGGCGGTGGGGGCGCGGGCTGCGAAACGGTCACGCACAGCGAACGCGACGGTGAGCAGAAGGGCGACGAGCGCGAATTGGAGAAGCGGCTCGCGGGCGAGTTTTTTGAGCGTCGAGGGGATTTGCGAAGTCATTTGGTAGACCTAGCAATGGTAGCTGCCACGACGATGGCATTTGCGTGACAAGCGGCGCACCTTCGCGATGGCAGCTTCGCGACGAAACGGGGCGAGGCGGGCGGGCGAGACCAGCCCGAGACCAACAGAACGAATAAGAGAAGGAGTCAAGGGGGCAGGCTAAAACGGTGAAGAGAACGGATTAGGTGAAGAGAACGGGTTAAAAGACAAGAAAAGACAAGAGGCCAGACCGATGAAAGTCTGACCTCTTGTGATCGTTGGTTGCGGGGGCAGGATTTGAACCTGCGA
>CAZXXB010000177.1:0-2941 GCA_964644185.1 uncultured Myxococcota bacterium | reverse complement strand
TGCGAGTCGGTTTGCACCGGGATCGTCGAAGCGGCGCACCGTGTAACGCAAGTCGATTGGCTTGTCTACTCGCCGCTCGAACAATCGACACATGCAATCGGACGAGAGATGGGCGTGGCTCGTTGCACTTCGGGCGCGCACAAAGTAGCTTCCGCCCACTTTCAGACCCGGTGAACGAGAAGTCGAGAAGAGAGGTGCGGCACCATGTCAGTTGAGATTCGTCCGGTAGAATCAAAGCGTGTTCGCAAAGATTTTTTGCGCGTGCCGACGATTGTGATGGGTGACGACCCGCACTACGTGCCGGCGCTCGACCTTGAGCGTGAAGAGTTCATCAACACGCGGAAGAATCCGTTTTTCGAGCATGGGCAGGCGCAGCTTTTCGTTGCGTATCGCAACGGCAAGCCGGTGGGTCGCATCAGCGCGCAGGTCGATCATCTGCACCTCGAGCGGTATCGCGACACGACGGGTTTTTTTGGCTTTTACGACGTGATTAATGATCGCGAGGCGTCAGATGCGTTGCTGGTGACTGCGGAGAACTGGTTGCGGGCGCGGGGGCTGAAGCGTGTGTTGGGTCCGTATTCGTTCAACATCAACGGCGAGACGGGGGTGTTGGTGGATGGGTTCGACACGCCGCCTTACATCATGATGAACCATAATCCGCCGCATTATGACCCGCTGTTGGCGGGGGCAGGGTATGCGAAGGCGAAGGACCTTTTGATTTGAGCGAGGGGGTGCGGTTGCTGGCGCAGATGACGCGCGAGGCGAAGGGGTTGCGGATTCGGTCGATCAACAAGGCGCGCCTGCACGATGAAGTGCGGGTGATCATGAGCATTTTTAATGAGGCGTGGTCGAACAACTGGGGTTACCTGCCGCTGACCGAGGCCGAGCTTGAGAAGATGGCCGAGGATATGAAGCTGATCATGGACCCCGACCTCGTGTTTGTTGCTGAGGTGGATGGTGAGCCGGCGGCGATGGCGTTGAGCATCCCCAACATCAATGAGGCGTTGAAGACGGCAGGTGGTAAGCCGCTGCCCGTGTCGCTGGCGAAGCTGTTGTGGTGGAAGTACGTGTCGAAGCCGAAGAGTTTGCGGCTTGTGCTGCTGGGGATTCGTCCGAAGTTTCGTGGCCGCGAAGACCTGAAGTACCTCTCGGTGCTGCTCTATGAACTGACCCACGTGACCGCGGTGGGTAAGGGGATCAAGCTTGGCGAGCTGTCGTGGACGCTCGAAGACAACGTGAAGATCAACAAGGGCATCGAGATGATGGGCGGCATCAAGTACAAGACGTACCGGGTTTACGAAAAGGGGCTGTGACGGCTCGCCGCCTCGGTCAACGAGGTCAATGAGGTCAACGAGGACGATGTCGGTGAGAGGGTGAGTCGGCGGGCGATTGGGGCTTGCCGATAAGGCCGAGGTGCGTCGTGCGAAAGCCAGTGGCGTATTTGAGTCCGTAACCGAGCATGCGGTCGAAGCCGATGTGCGCGAGCCAGATGAGCGAGATGGCGGCGAGGTGGGTGTGGGGTGTGGTGAAGGTGAGGGTGCCGATGACGAGCGGTGTGAGGGTTGAGTGCGCGGCGTTGTAGGCGGCTGCTCCGATGCGGGGGCCCGCAAGGTAACCGAGCATTGCGAGGTCGGGTGCGAGAAAGAGGGCGGCGAAGGAGATAGCACCGAAGTCGAGGTGGGTGTAGGCGAAGACGGCGGCGAAGAAGAGGGTAGCGCCTTCGGCGCGCAGTACGAGACGTGGGCCTCCATCGACGCCGCGTGATGGCAGCGCGGGCGATTGTGGGTGATGCGAGGTTGGCGTTGCGCGGGTTTTGGAGAGCGATGATGTCGCAGCGTTCGTTTGCATTGCGGTCAAGTCGGTGATTGCGGTGGTCACTGTCGTGGTCATTGCCGTGTGCCTCATGTTGGTGCGCGGCTCTGGCGCCGCGGGGTGGTGGCTCGCGTTGCGTCGCGAGCAAGGTTGTTGTCGCACGTCGGTAGATTGTCTGGAATTGCTAAACCGATCAGCCAGAATGTAAAAAAGTAGCAGGCTGCGATTTGGGGGCATGACGATGCAAGACGATTTGTCGTGGGATGTTTACCGGGCGTTTCTAGCGGTGATGCAAGAGGGGAGTCTCGCTGGGGCAGCGCGCAAACTCGATTGCGCTCACCCGACGGTGCGGCGCCACATCGAGTCGCTTGAGCGTGTCGTCGGGGCGTCGCTTTTTACGCGGGCGACGCATGGGGTGGTGCCGACCGAGGCGGCGCGGCAGCTTCTGCCGTATGCGGAGAGCATCGAGTCGGGAGCGCGTGCGATGTTGCGGGCGGGTAGCGCTTCTACGAGCGAGATCGCGGGCAGCGTGCGCATCACGTGCAGTGAGATGGTGGGCGCAGAGGTGTTACCCCGGGTGCTCGCGGGGTTGTGCGCGCGTCATGCCGGATTGCAGGTCGAGATTGTCGCGAGCAACCGCGATGCAGACCTTTTGCGGCGCGACGCCGATGTTGCGGTGCGGATGCATGAGCCAACGCAGACGGGGCTGACGCGCAGGCGGGCAGGGCAGATTGCGCTGGGTCTCTTTGCCACGGCTGACTACCTGGCGCGCCGTGGTGTGCCGCGTGACGTGGGTGAGTTGACGGGCGGTCGGCATGTGCTGGTTGGACAAGATACGCTGCGGACGGCGGTGATGGCGCTTGAGCAGGTGGGTGTGCGGGCGCGTCCACGAGACTTCGGTTTGCGCTGCGACAGTGATGTCGTGCAGCTTGCGCTGGTGCGGGCGGGGGCGGGAATCGGGGTGTGCATGCTGGGGCTGTCGCGCGCGCCGGTTGCACTGGTGCGGGTGTTGCCGGAGATCGCGTTTTCGCTTGATGCGTGGGTCGTGACTCACGATGACCTGCGAGCGACGCCGCGGGTGCGTGCGGTGGTTGATGCACTTGCAGAGGGGTTGCGTGATTTTGCGGCG
>CAZXXB010000176.1:7414-8306 GCA_964644185.1 uncultured Myxococcota bacterium | reverse complement strand
GGGCCATGACTCCACCTCTCCCCCTAACCCCCTCTCCGCATGACGCAGAGAGGGGCCATGACTCCACCTCTCCCCCTAACCCCCTCTCCGCATGACGCAGAGAGGGGCCATGACTCCACCTCTCCCCCTAACCCCCTCTCCGCATGACGCAGAGAGGGGCCATGACTCCACCTCTCCCCCTAACCCCCTCTCCGCATGACGCAGAGAGGGGGGACCGGAGAGGCGGGTGAGGGGGCGAAACGGGACGTTGTTACGTCCCGTTTGTTTTTAAGACTGGGGGAGGCTGGTGGCGGGGGTGAAGTCGGGCGTGACTGCGGCGGTGTATTCGGCGGGGCGCGCGATGCGCTGCGACATGTAGCGAAAGGGCGTGAGGCTCGGCAGCTCGATGCCCGGCATCGAGAAGGTGAGCGGGGCGAGCACCGCATGGGCGATGCGCTCGCGCAGGGCATCGTCGAGACGGGCGCCCCAGGCTTCGCGCCACCCATCTCGCAGGGTGAGGGGGATGCGTTGAATGGGCAGGTGGGCGGCGGCGGGGCCGAGGGCGCGGGTGAGGGCGTCGCGCCACGGGGCGGTGTGTTCGCGCGCGGTGTTGACGTCGGGGATCATCGGGTCGAAGCGAAGCACGACGTTGACGCCGGCGAGCTGGGCGGCGGCGGCGAAGGCGGCGAGTTCGTCGGGCGAAGAGGCGTTGGGTGAGAGCGCGCGGGTGATGGCCTCGTCGCCGGGGGTGACGCACAGCAAGAGCATGGGTCGCGTCGCGAGCGACATGGTTTGCAACGCGGGTTGCGGCGCTGCTGGGGCAAGCTCGACGCCGGGGTACGAGTAGGCGACGCGTCCGAAGATGGCGTTCCAGGCAGAGCGGTCGGGCACGCGGCGCAGTGCGACGACGACG
>CAZXXB010000176.1:2653-7396 GCA_964644185.1 uncultured Myxococcota bacterium | reverse complement strand
GAGGGCGCAGAGCCACTCGCAGACGAGCTGCAGGCGGCTCGAAGCCCAGGTGTCGTCGCCGACGAGGGGGGCGTATTCGACGAGGAAGGCGGGGGCGTGGCGGCGGGTGGCTTGCGCGAGGGCGACATCGACCTTGGCGCGGGCGGTGACGTCGCAGCGGCTGTCGAGAAAGGGTGAGCAGGGGGCGAGCCACGTGGGTAGCGCGCGGGGGCGGTAGACCGGTTCGCCCTCTACGAGGGTCTCGATGTGGGCGTGCTGGCCCGTGGGCATGGGGTGGCGGTGGTCGAGTCGGGTGATGTAGAGCATCGCTTCTCCTAAACAAACGTCATCGTCTTTGGTGGTGGAGCGTACCGCGACCTGTTCTTTCGTCAAGCATTTTTACTTTATGGGGGTGGGGGTGGGGTGTGGCGGATAGGGGGAGACGATGGGTGGGTAGCGGGGTGCGAGGGTGATGGGCGAGGGAAGTGCGGCAGAGCGGCCTGGTTTCGTCACAAAGCGACGGTTCCGTGCCGTGAACTTCGCGGTTTCGTCACGGTGTCGTCACACAAGGTTTGCCCGTTTGTCGCCGCCGTTTGCGTGTGTCTTTTCAGCGAGTGCGTACACTGACGCCCCGAATCGAGGGGTGTTTTCGTGACGCTGGGTTGTTCTCGCAGTGAGGTTCGATTGTCGCGCGCGGTGGCGCCGTGGGCCACGGCGGCGCTCGTCGTGGCGCAGCTTGTCGCGTGTGGCGGTACAGCGGCGAACGATGGGCGGGTGCGGGTTGACGGGTCGTCGACGGTCTACCCGATTGTCGAGGCGATGGCTGAAGAGTTTCAGAAGGTGGATGCGACGGCGAAGGTGCTGATTGGGGTGTCGGGCACGGGCGGGGGATTTAAGAAGTTTTGCAATGGCGAGATCGACATCGCGGGGGCTTCGCGTCCGATTAAGGAGAGCGAAGTGAAGGCGTGCGCGGCAAAACAGATTGAGTTTGTCGAGTTGCCGGTTGCGTATGACGGTCTCGTGGTGGCGGTGAACCCTGAGAACGGGTTTGTGCCGTCGCTGACGGTGGCGGAGTTGAAGAAGATTTGGGAGCCGGAGGCGCAGGGGAAGATAGATAACTGGTCGCAGGTGCGTGAGGGGTTCCCCGATGCGCCGTTGCGGTTGTTTGGGGCGGGGGTTGATTCGGGCACGTACGATTATTTTACGCAGGCGGTGGTGGGCAGAGAACATTCGAGCCGGGGTGATTACACGTCGAGCGAAGACGACAACGTGCTGGTGCAGGGGGTGCAGGGCGACCTCAACGCGCTCGGGTTTTTTGGGTTTGCGTACTACACCGAGAATCGGGGGCGGTTGAAGGCGGTGGCGATTGACGACGGCAAGGCGGGCAATGGTGACGGGCCGATTTTGCCGACGATTGAGACGGTGCGTGATGGGACGTATCAGCCGCTTTCGCGTCCGCTGTTTGTGTATGTGCGGCGTTCGTCGCTTGAGCGGGCGGAGGTGCGGGCGTTTTTGGAGTTTACGGTCGAGAAGGGGCAGCCGCTGGTGGAAGAGGTGGGATATGTGCAGTTGCCGCATGATGCGGTGGGGGCGATTCGGTCGCGGCTCGACCGTCGGGTGACGGGGTCGCTTTTTGGGGCGGCGGGGTCGCAGGTGGGGGTGTCGATTGCGGCGCTGATGGCGGCGGGTGCGGCGGGTGCGGAAGGCGCGAAAGAAGAGCCCGCGACGGCGACGATGCAGGGTGCGGTAGAGGCACCGTCAACGGCGACGATGCAGGGTGCGGCGGAGGGTGCGGCGGAGGGTGCGGCGGAGGGTGCGGCAGGGGGGGTGGGGCCATGACACCGACGCAGCACAATGTTCCACGAAAGACGCATCAGGGTCGCGACCTGTTTGCCGCGCGGGCTGCGAGCGAGCGGGTGGTCGAGTGGGTGCTGTTTGGGTGCGGGGTGGTGTCGGTGTTCACGACGATCGGCATCGTGTTTGTGTTGTTGTTTGAGTCGTTGCAGTTTTTCGAAGAGGTTTCGCTGGCGCAGTTTTTTGGCGACACGCAGTGGACTCCGCTGTTTCATGAGCCGCACTTTGGCATCTGGCCGCTGATTGCGGGGACGCTTTTGACGACGCTGGTGGCGATTTTCGTGGCGGTTCCGCTGGGGCTTCTGGGGGCGGTGTATCTGAGCGAGTTTGCGACGCCGCGGGCGCGGTCGGTGTTGAAGCCGGCGCTCGAGGTGCTGGCGGGTGTGCCGACGGTTGTTTATGGCTATTTTGCGCTGGTGTTCGTGACGCCGTTGTTGCGCGAGGTGGTGCCGGGGCTGGCGGGGTTCAACGCGTTGAGCCCGGGTATCGTGATGGGTGTGATGATTGTGCCGGTGATTGCGTCGTTGTCTGAAGACGCGCTGTATGCTGTTCCGCCGTCGTTGCGCGAGGCGTCGTATGCGCTTGGGGCGGGGCGGTTTTCGACGATTGTGCGGGTGGTGTTGCCGACGGCGTTTTCGGGCATTGCGGCGGCGACGATTCTGGGTATTTCGCGGGCGGTGGGTGAGACGATGATTGTGGCGATTGCGGCGGGGCAGGAGCCGAATTTCACGCTTGATCCGCGTGAGCCGATTGCGACGATGACGGCGTACATCGTGCAGGTGAGTCTGGGTGACGTGCCGTATGGGACGCTGGCGTATCGGACGATTTTTGTCGTGGGGATGAGTCTGTTTTTGCTGACGCTGGTGTTGAACATTGTCTCGCAGCGGTTGCGCAACCGCGTGCTGGCGCGGGGGAAATGACGGTGGCGGAGAAGAGCGCGAGCGTGGTGGACCGGGTCGAGGGGGCGTTGCACGAGCCGTCGCGGCACGACCGCATCGACAGCGCGTTTCGTCGCATCGCGCAGCTTGCGTTGCTGTTGCCGCTCTTGCTGCTGGTGGTGCTGTTTGCCGATGTGCTGTTTGATGGGGCGTCGCGGTTGTCGGTCGATTTTTTGAAGGGACATGCGTCGCGCAGGGCCGAGTGGGCGGGGGTGTTTCCGGCGTTGATGGGGACGTTCTGGCTGATGTCGCTGACGGCGCTGATTACGATACCGTTGGGGATTGGGGCGGCGATTTATCTTGAGGAGTACGCGCCGAAGAATCGCGTGACCGATTTGCTGGAGTTGAACATCGCGAACCTCGCGGGGGTTCCGTCGATTATTTATGGGTTGCTGGGGCTGGAGTTGTTTGTGCGCATCATGGGTGCGGGGCGCAGTCTTCTGGCGGGGGCGCTGACGTTGTCGCTTTTGTTGTTGCCCGTCGTGGTGATTTCGTCGCGTGAGGCGTTGCGGACGGTGCCGATGAGTTTGCGCGAGGGCAGCTATGCGATGGGGGCTGAGAAGTGGGCGACGATTTGGCACGTGGTGTTGCCGATTTGTATGCCGGGTATGCTGACGGGCATCATTCTGGCGTTGGCGCGTGCGATTGGTGAGACGGCGCCGTTGATTGCGATTGGCGCGCTGACGTTCATCGCGTTTGCGCCCGATGGTCCGAACAGTGAGTTTACGGCGCTGCCGATACAGATTTTTAACTGGATATCTCGACCGCAGGCGGCGTTTCACGTGAACGCGGCGGCGGCGATTGTTGTTCTGCTTGCGATGATGCTGCTGTTGAACGGACTTGCGATATACTTGCGCAACCGGCTTCAGAAGCGGATTCAATGGTAAGGGCGAGATGGGGCCCAGCATGCAAACGCGCACGGCAATTGACCCGGGTACGCAGATGAAGAGCACGAGCACGCAGCGCAAGACGCTATCGTCGCACGAGCGGGCGGAGACGCCGTTGCATGGTGTGGCGGCGAAGATCGATGTGGAAGGGTTGAAGGCGTACTACGGCGAGAAGCCGGTGTTGCGGGGCATCACGATTCGGATACCCGAGAATCATTGCACGGCGATCATTGGTCCATCGGGGTGTGGCAAGTCGACGTTCGTGCGGTGCCTGAATCGGATGCATGAGGTGGCGCCTGGTGCGCGGGTCGAGGGGAGCGTGCGGCTTGATGGGCACGATCTTTACGACAGTCGGGTCAACCCGGCGCAGCTTCGTCGGCGGGTGGGGATGGTGTTTCAGAAGCCGAATCCGTTTCCGATGATGACGATTCGCGAGAACGTGCTGGCGGGTTTGACGCTGAATGGAATGCGTCCGACAGAGGCGGATGAGGTGGTTGAGCGGTGCCTGCGGCAGGCGGCGTTGTGGGAAGAGGTGAAAGATGGTCTCGACCGTGCGGGGACGGGGCTTTCGGGTGGTCAGCAGCAGCGGTTGTGCATCGCGCGCGCGCTTGCGATGGAGCCGGATGTGTTGTTGATGGATGAGCCGTGTTCGGCGCTGGACCCGATTGCGACGGCGCGGGTTGAAGAGCTGATTCACGAGCTTTCGCCGCGGTACACGATTGTGATCGTGACGCACAACATGCAGCAGGCCGCACGGGTGGCCGACTACACGGCGTTCTTCTACATGGGTGAACTGGTAGAGTTTGACGAAACGGATACAATGTTCACGAAGCCGAATAACCAGCGTACTGAAGAGTACATCACCGGCAGGTTTGGCTGATGAGGGCAGGGATGCCGAGAGAGCACACCGACCGGGCGTACGAAAACGAGCTGCGCAGCCTGCGTGAGCGGGTGTTGCTCATGGGTACGAAGGTCGAAGAGATGCTGGCGCATGCGACGACGGCGCTCGTCGAGCGCGACACGGCGCTGGCTTCGACGACGCGGGCGCTCGACCGTCAGGTGAGCTGGCTCGAAGTGGAGAGTGA
>CAZXXB010000176.1:0-2642 GCA_964644185.1 uncultured Myxococcota bacterium | reverse complement strand
TGTTTGCAGTTGCTGGCGAAGCGTCAGCCTGTGGCGAGCGATTTGCGGCTGATCATGACGGCGTTGAAGCTCGTGACTGATCTTGAGCGGATAGGCGACCTTGCGGCCAACATTTGCGACCGTGTTTCAGAGCTGAATCAGGAGGCTCCGCTGCCGCAGATTGCCGAGATTCAGACGATGTCTGAGGCGGTGCATGAGATGGTGGGCGACGCGCTCGATGCGTTTGTGATGAGCGATGAGGCGACGGCGCAGCGGGTGTTGGAGCGTGACGACGAGGTAGACGGTTTGCACGCGAATTTTGTGCGGGCGGTGGTGGGTGAGATGAGCCGTCACCCGGACCAGGTTGCGCGCCTCACGCGGCTCATGTCGATTGCGAAGTATCTTGAGCGGGTCGCCGACCACGCGACGAACATTGCCGAGCGCGTGATTTATGCGGTGAAGGGTCGCGACATTCGCCACACGAACAACATGAGCGAGCCGGGCGTCGCGAATCCACGTGAGCGGATTGGCTGACGCCCGTCGAGAGTGCATCGAGACCATCGAATCGCGACGTTCACTCAGTCACCTTTTGCAGTCAGTCACCTTTTGCGTAGGCGCCCACCGAGGCGTCGGTGACGAGTCCACGCAGGGCGTCGCGGGCGGCGACGGCCTCTTCGCGGTAGTTTTCGTATTTTTGTGGCGGGCGCTGCTTCCAGTAGGTTTCGGCTTCGGCGAGGGCCTGCAACACGGGGCGCGAGGTGACGCCAATGTTGCGCAGGGCGGCGGCGGCGTCTTTTGCGGTGTCGGCGCGGGTGAGCAGGGGGAGAATCGCGGGGACGGCGGAGGCGGCGTCGTTGCCGATGGCGCCGAGGGCGCGGACGGCGGCGACGGCGACGGTGTTGTTGGTGCGGGGGCTGAAGTCGTTGTCGTTGAGGCGGGCGGCGAGCGTGGGCACGGCCTCGCGCGCGGTTGCACCGTATTTTGCGAGGGCGGTGGCGGCCTCGGCGCGCACGCTGGCGCTCTCGTCGTCGAGGGCTTTGACGAGGGTTGCGATGGCGGCGGGGTCGCGGGCTTTTACGGCGTCACCGACGTCGTATTTTGCGGTGAGGCCGGGGGCGCAGCCGGTTGTGGCGACGAGGCCGACGCTGGCGAGCGCGACGACGAGCAGGTTGCGCGCGAACGCGCGTACCGATGCGTACGAGGGGACGGAACGAACCATCATTTGAGAGACCTCCTGTGACCCAGAGAACGAGTGCACCCATGACGATGTGGTGGCGCGACCGGCGCGTTGAGTCGGCAGGGTCGGTCGCAGCCACCCGCCTGACCCGCGGCACCCCGCACACGGGCGACGCAGGTCAGATGCACACATTCAAACTCTAAGACCCGTTGTGTTAGCGCGCAAGGCGTCGTTTGCCGATTTCGCGCACGGGGGTGTGCCAGCCGGGCACACGCGCGGTGTCGCCGACTTGCGAGAGTTTGAGGCCCGTAGATGAGGCCTCGATAAGCTCGCGTTTGGCGCCCTCGACGGCGTTGAGGCTTTCACCGGCGATGACGGCGACGATGGCTGCGATGGCGATGGCGCGGGCTTCACGGAGGCGAAAGTCGAAGGGTGAGCGGGGGCGGTCTTCGGCATCGACGCGAAAGAGGCAGGCGAAGGTCCACTCGACGCCCATGAGTGCGATGAGGCTGAGGGTCCAGCGGGCGACGTGGGCGTCGCGGTCGAGGACGCTGTCGACGAAGACGAAGATGGCCCCGACGCTGACGGCACCGACGAAGGCCGAGAGGCGGTAGTGGCGGCGCGCGGTGGTGAGCGCTTCGCGAGCGGCGGGTAGCACGTAGAGCAGCATGAGGTAGGTGATGGCGCAGAGGCCGGTGAAGAGGACGAAGGTGGCGACGGCGGGCTCGGGGACGAAGCTGCGGAGTTGTTTGCTGATGAGGTCGATGAGAAAGACGGCCCAGAGAGGGGCGATGAGCAGCGTGCGTCGCCCCGCGCGGTTGCGTGAGCCGAGCTCGGGGAAGGCGTCGGCGATGAGATCGAAGATGAAGACGAAGAGTTCGCGCAGGTATCCGGCGAGCATGGCGAATGAGAACGAGGCGACGCAAGCGACGGCAAAGGCGGTGAACTTGGCGCGCTCGCTGCCGCCGGCGTCGTTGGGCGTGATGGCTCCGGCAAGGGCGAGGGCGCGTTCGAGCAGGACGATGACGAGTGCGGCGAAGGCGAGGGTGTTCGGCGAGAGGCCGAAGTCGGCGTTGAGCAGGTTGAGGCTGGGTCGCGAGAGGCGCTTCATCGCATCACCCGCCGCGGACCTTTGCGAAGAGGCGTTGCAGGGTTTGGCGGTGGCGTGGTGAAGCCGCGTTTGCGACGGCGCGTGCCTTGCCAGCGAGATGGGCTGTGAGGCGTGCCATGCGCGAGGGTGCGTCGGCGGTGGTGGGCGTCTCGACGAGTGTTGTGAGGCGGTTGAGTTGGGCGCGGGCGGCGGCGTTGCGCGCGACCCAGGTGGCGGCGTCGAGGGCGAGGTTTGTGCGCTCATCGCGGGGGGCGAATTCGTAGACGACGACGGCGCCCGCACCATCTGGCGCGGCGATGAAGGTTTCGTAGCCGTGGCAGGCACCCTCTAAGCTCATGACGAGGCGGTGGCGTTCGCGCTCGATGACTTCGACGG
>CAZXXB010000175.1:8085-8308 GCA_964644185.1 uncultured Myxococcota bacterium | reverse complement strand
ATGAACGCCGTAAGGCGGGCGCTGGAAACGGCGCCCTGTCCGCTTCTTGGGCCTGCTTCATCTCACCCACCTTTCAGCTTGCCTCACGCGCTCTTCGACGCTATGACCATCTCACGCGTGGAGGTGCCGTCGTCGGCGCAACCTCCTCTTCGGGGCCCGGCTTGCGACGACGCTTGCCGGGCTTGTTTGTTTCTCCCCCCCCACTCACCTCACTGTGGGCTCG
>CAZXXB010000175.1:4861-7987 GCA_964644185.1 uncultured Myxococcota bacterium | reverse complement strand
CGCTCCGCATCCCAATCCTCCCACCCATACGCCGCCGCCACCGCCACATCGAGCCGCCGGTGCGCGTTCACAAGCCACGTCGGACGCTTGTTATAAAGGTTCGTCAACGTCAGCTTTTTCAACGTCTCCGCCGCCGCCTCGTTGACCGGAAGCACCCGCTCCGGATACCCCGGCACCACCTCTGGCACGCGCTTCACCAAATCAGGCGGATTCAGCCAGTTCTCACGCTGTTCGTTGAGTGCCCGCGCCGCCTCGGCAATCGCTATCGCCCGCGGGTCGTCTTTGTACCGCTCCGCGGGGATGTTCGGCGTCAACCCTTCCGGAAATGGGAACGTCTCGAAACACGTGCCGTTGTTGTAGGTAGGGTCGTTGCCTACACCGTGTCGCGACGCATGCCCCAGCGCCCAAACCTCGTGCGCACGTGATTGCAGCACGCCGAAAAATGCGTCGTCGTCGCGCGTGAAGGCATACGTGCGACCATCTGGAACGGTCGGAACTCGCGCCCACACAAAAACCCGGTGCTTTGACACGCGAGGCGTAAGCACAAATCGCGTCACGCGAGCCGTGGCGTCACGTAACGCCGGACGCGCCTCCGCAAACCGCCACCAAGCGTTTCGGTACGTGGCCCGGTTATTTGTCAGCCGAACATCACGGACGCGCTCTCGTAGAAGCTCAAACGGCCCCTCGTACATCGCTGCGGATTGCTCATCCATTTCAACGCCGAAATCGACAATCCAGCAATCGCTAGCTCGCCGTGTGATGTCCATCGCGTTCATCCACGGCTTAATGACATCTGAGTTCTTTCGTCCGTTCGGATTCGTTGGCAGTTGCAATAACTTACGTGCCTCTTCCCCGCTCAAATCGAATGCGCCCACTTTGCTCACGCCCTGAAAACAAATCCCCTTGTTGGTATCGAGGCGAACCGCATGTGTCAGGTCCACATCACCCGCGCGCAAGTCGGCATGAATCGCGTCTACGCCCCTACCGTCCAATTCGACAGGCTGCGCAGCCGTCCGCTCAAAGCAGATGAGCGACACCCGCACCGCTGCGCCGTCATTCACCCACGGCTCATCCGACCACGCGTTGAAAATCCGACCACGCTCCGCAATTCGGTCAAGCACTGCGCGGCTCAAACCTTTGCGAATTGATTGTGTCGCCACGAGCCCTGCGCGTTCAGCCCGCCCCGCCTCAATGTTCTTCCATGCTTTGTCGTACCAATATGTCACGAGGTCCGCTGAACTCGGCACAGTTGCCACGTAGCGCTCGCGAACAGCCTTTGCGTAGTCCTCACCGAGCGTCCGCAGCATGTCCTTGTTGCCCAAGAACGGCGGGTTACCAACAATCACGTCTGCCGTCGGCCATTCAGCTTCCGTTCCATCCGGGTTGAGCAATGCGTCGCGATGCTCAATCGTCGCCAGTGCCGTCAAAATCGGGTCACGACGAGGCTCTATTGCGCGGCGCATCCGCCATTGAATGTCACCTATCCACACCGTCATGCGGGCGAGTTCAACGGCAAACTCATTGATCTCGATCCCCAGCAGATTCTCAGGCCCCACCATCCACTGACGCGGAAGATTCGGCAGCAGCCCCAGCGCATACACATCGAGCGCCGCGCGATACTCGATGTCTTTCAGCGCGTGCAGCGCGAGATACAAAAAGTTGCCGCTGCCACATGCCGGGTCGAGCACGCGAAACGCACCAAGCTTTTTCAAGAACGCGTCGTACTCTGCCAACGCATCTTCTCGCGCCTTCTTCGCCGTTCTCGAGTTGGCGGGTGCGTTGCGCGTGGCGTCGCCCATGGGTGCAATCCGGTCGAGTATTTCCTGCCATTCCGCCAGCAGCGGACGCCGAATCACCGGGTCAATGATCTTCTCAATCTTCTCCGGGTCGGTGTAGTGCGCTCCAAGCTGCGACCGCTTCGCCGGGTCGAGTCCACGCTCGAAAAGCGTACCGAAGATGCTCGGGTCAATGTCTGACCACTTGCGTTGCGCGATACCCACAAGCTGCTTCAACTCTTCGCGCGTCAGTTCAAGCGCGTCATCCGACTCAAACAGCCCGCCGTTGAAGTATTCGATGGTGTCGATTCCAAAATCGCCGCCAGTCGACATCACCTGAAACAACTTGTGAAAACGGTCCTGCGATTTTTCGGCGCTGTAACTGAAGTTCGAAAGGATTTTTCGAAACAGATGGTCGGGCAGCAGCCCCACATCGTCGGCAAACATACAGAAGACGAGCCGGTTGATGAAGTGCGCCACCTTCAAGTTGTACGCGGAGCGTTCGTCCTCCGGCCCCTTGTAACGCTTGCGCAGGTTGTCGGCGATGCCCGCAAACTGCCGCGCAACGTCTTGCGTCAGGTCAAAACGGGTGTCGCGCGGCCTCAGTCGTTCGGGGTCGACGAACACATCGCGCAGCATTTGCAGCGCGCCCGGTTTCGCCGGGTCAATCAGGTCATCGAGCGTAATCTCGTGCGTGACGCTGACCGCGTTCGTCCAGTTCGTGTGAATGACGATCCGCTCAAAGTCGCACGTCACCAGCAGCGGCGGATGTTCGAGCGCCACCGAATACTTGAGAAGCTGCTGATGCGCCTCATCGAGGTTCGCCCCCTTCTTCTTGTACTCCCAGGCAAAAAAGCCCTTCTTCCACACGTCGGCAAAGCCGCCGCGCTTGTTCGCCTGCTTCAGATGCTTTTCAAAGCAATACGTCTGCCCGAGAATGTCAGAATCAACCGGCTTCTCGACGCCGAGCACCTCACAAAGCTCGTTGAAGTGGGTCGTGTAGCCCTGCCGCTCGCCAAGTTGCGACGACTTCCACTTCGCGACAAACGTCACGGGCTCAATCGTCGCGGGTCGCGATTCTCCCCCGCGAGCTTCGACGTGCTGCGATTCACCCGGTCGCGATTCACCCGGCCGAGGTTCGACCTGTCGCGATTCGTTCCGCGCAGTTTCGTGTGAACGCGACTCTTTCGATGATGCCGACATGGTTTGTGCTGTTTATTGTGTGCTGCACACCTGCGCAAGCATCCGCCGCGGTTGAGCGCAACAACCCTCCCTCGCAAACCCCCGCCCTCCCGCCTGCACTGTGGGCTCCCGTGAACTTTCTATCCTTGCCGCGCGACTCGTTTGCGCG
>CAZXXB010000175.1:2401-4851 GCA_964644185.1 uncultured Myxococcota bacterium | reverse complement strand
CTCCCCACCCCTCGCCCCACAGCGCCCCCACTTCTCCCCCACTCCTGAAGTGGGGAAATCCACCTAACCCCGCGAATCAACAAGCAAATCCGCCCACGCTTAAACAAGTGCGCGGAGACATGCCACTTAACCCAATGATTTGATTGAGTAATTCGATCCGGTGATGCCGCCGTTCTCGTCGCTTACGGCACCCGCAACCCAACCATCGCATCCATCGCAAATCCACTGCCAAAACCGATGTCGCCAAACGTCGATCCCCACCCCGAAAGCATGTATCCGGGCCCCACCTCAACCACGATTCCAAGGTCACGAATCGCATACCAGGTAAAGCCGATCGGCACCCGCAGACCCGTCTCTAACCCTATGTTTCCACTACCAAAAATCACGCCGAGCGTGGTGCCGAGACCGAAGTGTGGGTACCAGTTACCAGCGTGAATGCGCCACGTGAAAAGTCCCAGATAAAGCCCCGCCGACATGAGGTCGCCAAACGGCTGAGTCGCCGTATCGCCGATGGTAAAGTACGGCGCCAGCTCAAATGCGTATCCATCGCCACCAAAATCGAGATTCAGTAACAATTTGAACGAGTTACGGTCCACACCGTCTACGCCAGCAGCCGACCCGCCCATCGCAAATTGATACCCCCCCTTCGGCGCAAACGTGAACCACCCAATCGGCCCATCCTCTTCATCTTCATCGCCCGCAAACGCCGGCGCGGGGTTCATCGCGATCGCCGAAGTCACCAGAAACAAAGCGAAAATTGCCTTGCGAATGTCCATGGCCTGATCCTCCCGTGAAGATGATCGTAGGCACGTTGCATCAGAGAGTCAAATTCGCGATAACCCCTCTCGACATGCAAAGCACCCAGCAAACCCCCCGTACTCCCAACGTTTTTCGGCGCTGGCACCTCGCGCTCGCCGCGTTCGCGGTGCTTTTCGTCGTCGCCACCTTCGCGACGATGTTCGCCCGCCACCCGGACCACGTCAACCACGACGTCGCACTCTACCTTTACACAGGCAAATTGATTCTCGCAGGCGCGCGTCCATACGTCGATTTTGTTGAAATAAATCCGCCACTTGTAATGTACCTCAGCACCCTGCCTGCTCTCGTCGCGCAGCTCTTTTCAACGACATCCATCGTCGCCTTCGACGTAATCTGGCTCGCCGCACTCGCCCTCAGCATGGCCGCCACCATCCGCTACGCCCCCCGCGCCATCAACCATCTCCACCCTGTCACCGCCATCGCCGGCGCCGCCGCTCTCGCCCTCGCCGCAGCGCAATCGACGATTCATCTCGGCCAGCGCGAACAATGGTTTACTTTCGCTCTTATCCCATGGATTTTGTTACGTTCTGCCCGCACCAGCACACAGCCCACCGGCGCGGTCGAATCAGCCATCGTCGGATTCACAACTGGCGTGCTCGCCTCGGTAAAACCTCATTTCTTCGCGCTGGTCATCGCATCGGAGGCTGCGCTGCTGCTTGGCAGGCGCGCCCCTCGCACCCTCTTCGCCCCAGAGATGCTCACCTTTGCCACCGCCCCCCTGCTCTACGCCGCCCACTTTCTTCTCTGGCCAGCGACCATGCGCGACGCATTTTTCGCACGTTGGTTGCCTGAAATATCAGCCGCTTACGGCGTCTACGCAGCTCGCGGACTCGTCGAACGCTTCCTCGCCGAGCGCTCGTACGTCATTCAACTTGCTGCATGTGCCGCAGCACTTCTTCCGCTCGTGCTTCCGCGACGCATCCGGCATTCCGCCACACCGGTTTCAGCGTTTGCCGCCGCCGCCCTCGCCGGATTCGCACTCTACCTTCAACAAAACAAGGGATGGGGTTACCACCTTGTACCAAGCCAGACCCTCGTTCTCTGCGGCGCCGCCATGTTGACCACCCACCTTCTGCGTCTCGCGGTATCAACCCTTTCTCGTAATGCGTTGCCGCGCATCCGCGACTCCATCTCAACCGGAATCGCGCTCGCCGTTGCGGAGTCTCGCGGCGGTGGCCCACTCTGTTTTCGTCACCGATGTGCACCCACCTCGGGCGAATCGGACGCTTGCAGGCGCGTTGCTGAAAAGCACACAAAAGGGTGACGCAGTGCTGGTTCTCGACTCGTCGGTTGCTCCAGCGTTTCCGGCGATGCTTGTCGCCGATCGTGAGCCGGGTAGCCGCTACCTCTGGACATTTCCGCTCGCGTTCGCCTTGCACGATGCGCGTCGCGTGACCGACAGCGGTACGTCGCGTTGGGTGATCGGACCGGAAAAACAGGCTTTTCTCGACCGTGTACTCGCTGAAATGCTTGACGACGTCGCGACCCGTAGGCCGACGCTCATACTCGTCAAAGCGCACGACAAGTCGCAGGCGTTGCCTGGCAAACTTCGCGTCGAGAGCTACCTGAAAGAAACCGGCTGGCTCGACAAATTCACTGCCGGATACAAGGCTTCTGGCCGCGTCGGGGCC
>CAZXXB010000175.1:556-2372 GCA_964644185.1 uncultured Myxococcota bacterium | reverse complement strand
GAATAGCCTTCACGCCGCAGCAAACCGATGCCCAGACCAGCCAACAGCACGACGAGCGCGACACCGGCGCCAATGAAGGGCCAATCGAGCGCGTACCAGGCCCGCACCCAGCCAAGGTTGATGTCGTCAAACCCAGAAAAATCGAGCGTAAGCCGAGTCTCCGCAGAGCCATCGGCGCGGTGCAACATCACATTGCCTTCGTATTCGTAGTTTACTCCGCCGCCTCCGCCCCAGCGCGACAAACCAGATTTGAGCGCTGCGACAGCCAGTACTGGGTGAGCAAGCCGCGGATTCGAGACCTGCAAGCGAATGTCGGTAATGCCAGCTCTGGTCAGGCTCTCAACGGGTGCGCCGTAGTAGACGAGCGCCCCCAGAATTGCCATCGCGCACCCAAGCGCCACGGTTCCACGAAACAGCCAGCGAGACGCCCACGCCTTCAGCCGCTCGTGCACCGCCAACGCCAGAATCGTTGCCAACGGAAGCAGCGCGACAAGGTAGCGCGGCCCCCAGGTTTCATCCTGACACGTGCTGTAACCGTGAATCGCGACCAGTCCGGTGCCCACGATCGGTATCGCCGCAAGCGCAACGAGCAAACGCAACTGACCAACCAGATGAGGTGCGCGCAGTGGTAGGGCAAACAGCGCGAGCAACGAGGGGGCAAAAACGAAAACGCTCTTGCCGGGAGACGCGAGGTTGACCCACGCGCATTCGAGCACCCCGAGCGGTTCGAGCGTCGCAATTTTTGCAATGAGCGGAGCCCGCTGCGCCTGAATCCCCGCATCGCCAGAGATCTTGAACAGCCCCGCAAGCAGAAGTCCCGGCAACGCAAATGCAGCGAATCCGCGCAGTAACATCACGTCGCGTCGACCCGCAGCGAGGGCAACCAACCCCGCCACCGGCAGTGCCATCGCGATGCCGTTGGCCTTTGTGTTGAGTACGAGTCCAAATGCCAGCGCGCAGAGAGCGAGCTGTCGTGACGCCGAGCCGACGCCGTACGCAAACGCGACCGCGTGTGCGATCATCGCCGTGAGCGCTAGCGCGATACCGGTCTCGTGGCCAAGAGAAGCGTAATGCAGCATCGGGGTCGCAACGGCCAGCACAGCCGCCGCCATCAACGCCGAACGACGGCTCGCGAGCAGCAGCGAGCCGAGCCACGCGGTGTAGGCGACGACAGCCGCCGCGAGCGCGTTGAATCCGAGTTTCGTTGCGCTCACCGACCACGCATCAGGATATTCGCGGCGCTCGCGTGGAATTGTCGCGTCGAGTACGCGACCAACCCAGACGAACGGCACAAGCACCAGCGGCTCGAGGTATCCCGTTCGCAGTTCACCCGGCGCAATCGGTACCGAACCAACATCGGCCTGCAGGTTGCCAACGATGTTGCGTGTGTACTCTGCCTGTAGCTGGTCGTAGGCGCGGGTGCGGGCAGATAGACCGGGCCCACCGACGCGTGCTGCGAGCGCGAGTCGCTCCGCGGCACCGTACGTCTCGACCTGGTACCCCTCGAATCGCCCCGAGTCGAAGATTGCAAAGACAGCCAGCGCTAAAAAAAACACCCCGGCGAGATCGCGCCGACGCAGCGGCGGCTCTACCGGGGATTGCGAGTGCTCAACGGGCCCGAGGCCAAAGAAGGCAAGCAGCTTCATCGCCCTACCCTCTCGTTACCCGGGGTGAGGCCGAGTCACATCACGCGACGCAGTTTGGCCATCGGTTTCTTCTCGCTCTCGTAGACGCGCTTCACGCCGTCGCCGAGGGCGATCTCAATGTCACGAATGTTGCGTACAAGGCGACGCAACCCTTCAATCTCGACCGACTC
>CAZXXB010000175.1:0-546 GCA_964644185.1 uncultured Myxococcota bacterium | reverse complement strand
GCCTGATCGGTGCCCCACATCGCGCGGTCAAGCGTGATGTGGCGCTCGACGAACGCGGCACCCAGCGCAACAGCGGCTTCGGTCGTCGCGAGGCCAACCTCGTGCCCGCTGTACCCCACCGTACATTGCGGAAACTCGGCTGCGAGCGACTGAATCACCCGCAGGTTCAGCTCTTCGACGATACACGGGTACGTGCTCGTGGCCTGCGCCAGCGCAAGGTTGTCGGTGCCAACCGCTTTCACGGCTGCACGCACTTGATCCATCGTCGACATGCCGGTCGAGAGAATCAACGGGCGTCCCGTCGACTTCATCTTCTTCAGCAGCGGAATATCGGTGAGCGACGCCGATGCGGCCTTGTAGCAGCAGGGCCCGAACTGCTCCATGAAGTCGACCGAGATTTCATCCCAGCACGACGCGAACCAGCGAATCCCAAGCTTGTCGCAGAACGCCGCGATCTCGGCGTACTGTTCTTTCGTGAACTCCATGCGATGCCGATACTCAATGTAGGTCATTCGGCCCCACGGAGGATCACGCTCAATGTTCCAC
>CAZXXB010000174.1:0-8336 GCA_964644185.1 uncultured Myxococcota bacterium | reverse complement strand
CGAGCCCGCATCGTTCGAGGTCGTCGCGCAAGGGCGCCGTCGCTCTTTCTTTCGCGAGAGCCTCGATGCCCTCGTCCGCGATGTCGAGCGCGACACCATGTCACCCGACCCGTCACTCGCGGCCCGCGCCGCCTCCGAACGACAACTGGTTTCGCTCTTTGGCGCGGGCGTCGTCGATGTTGTGCTGCCCATCGTGGCGCGCGCCGTGAGCGAAGGCCGCGAAGCACACGACCTGCGCGCACGCATTGAAGCCATGCCCGGCGAACCCGCAATGCTCGACAAAAGTGAGGCACACGTGCGCGCGCAAATCGAGAGCGCGCTCGCAAAGGTTCTCGCCGCGGCAAAGACCACCGTCGATGCGCTCTCACGCGATGTGCACGCAGGCGCGGTAAAAGGGCTCAGCGACAAACAGAAAGCCGCCCTCGCCACGTTGCGCGACAGCCTTCCCAGCGCGGTCGGCGCATTGCCACAAGAGACCGTCGCGTCACTGCGCGCGGCCCTCTCTGCGCTTACCCACGGCGCAACAAAGCTGATGAAGAGCGGCAACCCCGACGCCCATGCGCTGCGTGACGCAAAACCGTGGGTGCTGATGGCGATAACCTACGACAGCGACGAGGCGCGCGCGCGGCATCGCACCGTACGGCACGGTGCCATCGCCTTCGCCGCGCGCTTTCTCGACCGTTACGAAGCGTTCAAACGCGGTGAGCTTCCACGCGAGCCAGGCGACGGTACGTCAACGCTCATCGAGTTCGACGACATGCAGACCCGCGTCGTTCGTCGCCTCCTCTCGCCACCCACGAGCGCCCATGCGCAGGCGATCCGCGCGCGCTTCACCCACATCTTCGTTGACGAGTCGCAAGACCAGAGCCCCGTGCAAAACGAACTCGTCCGCCTCCTCTGCGGTCCCTCAACGCATGTCCTCACCGTCGGCGACGCAAAGCAGTCGATCTTCGGCTTTCGTCACGCCGAGGTCACCGAGTTCACCCGCAGGCTCGACGAAGCCCGCCTCGCGCACGACGGCGCCGTACGCGAGCTTGCCATCAACTACCGGTCGCGCCCCGGCGTCGTGCGCTTCGTCAACCGTGTCGTGCAAGGCATCGCTGCTCTACTCACCGACACGACCGAGAGCGACGGCGCGCTCGCCTCATGCAGGGGACTCCCACACGGCGGCGAAGCGCAGCTCATGCACGACATTCTTGCATTCGGTCAGCAGACCCCCTTTCGCGAGTCTGGCTGCTTCGACGACGACACCCCAATGCCCAACGTCGAGGTGACGATTCAATCGGGGTCGCGCGTGCCACGCGAGGTGGCCGCAACCCGCGTCGCGCGGCGTGTGCGTGCGCTCTACGACACCCGCAATGAGAGCGACGCTCCGCTCGCGTGGCGTGACATCGCCATTCTCTTTCGCGGGCGCACCGCACTGCCCGAGTACGAGTGGGCGTTGCGCAGCATGGGCGTACCCGTCGCCGCCGACCATGCCGCGTTCGCCGAACGACTCGAAGTCGTTGACCTCATCCAGCTACTCACTGCGCTCGCACGTCCGCATGACATGTTCGCGCGCGCGTGCGTCTTGCGGTCTCCATTCTTTTCACTGAGCGACGACATCATCGCCGCGTGGCGCATGAATCAGCGAGAGACCATGCCCACCATCGAGCGCGACGCTCTCGCTCACGCAAGGCGCCTTCTCGACAAGTGGTCGCGCCGCTTTCATCGGCTCTCGGCCCGCGAACTCATCGATGAAGTGTACGACACGACTGGCTACCCCGCGCGCGTGCTCGCGATGCCCGGTGGATTACAGCGCTACGCCAACGTGCAGCTCTTGCGCGAACTGGCAGCCGAACACGGCGCAGGGGCGGGCGGCGCCGCACGTCTGCTCGTCGACCTCTCCGCGATGGCCGATGGCGAGTCTGAGTCGCGTGGCGATGCCCCCCTCTTCATCGACGAAGAGCATGGTGCCGACGCCGTCACCCTCACCACGATTCACCGCGCAAAGGGTCGCGAATGGCCCGTGGTCTTGCTCGTCGAGGCGGGCCCGATGCGCGGCCAGCACAACGAGCCCACCCTTGTCTCGCGCGAGCTGGGGCCGGTCTTTCGAAAACTGAGCGTCAACCCCGACGATGACTCCTCGAACGCTCTCTTCGACTGGGCTCGACGTGCGTCGCACGCAACCTCGCTCGCTGAAGAACTGCGCCTCTTCTACACCGCCATCACCCGCGCCCGCGAATTGTTGATCGTCGATGGTACGTTGTCGTTCTCGAAGCGCGATGAGTTCGCAAGCCCGAGCGAGGCCGCACGCGACGGAACCTTCAGCTACCTCAACGTGCTCTGCGGTGCGCTCGACTGGGGCCCCGTGCTCGATGCCGACGATGCGCCCGTCACCCTCGAAATTGGCGACGGTGATGAAAGCTTCACGGTGTCGCGTCACGTGCTCGCCCCACCCGAGGCCACTGAAGCGAACCTCGACGATAGCACCGACCCGATACCCGACGCCGACAACTCTGAAGACGAGGTGCAGAGCGACGCGTTGCCCGACACCGTCCGGGTGCGACGACTCGCCGCTTCGACTCGCCAGTCGTTCGACCCCGCACAGGTGAGCGTCGCCCATCGTGACCCCGACGCGCTCACGTCGAAGCTGCGCGTAACAGACCCCGCCAATGCGCTCGCCGCAACGCCGCCCGACGACCCGCACGACGCCGCGGGGGTCGTCCCCGCGCGCGCCGCGGTCACGCCTCTCGTCACCTTTGACCGTTGCCCACGTCGCTACTTCTACGCCAATCAAGCCCGCATCCGCAGCGCACAACACGGCGTCTCACCCTTTGTCGTCGATGACGATGAGCGCGCCGATGAACTCGCTCACGAAAACGTCCTCGATGCACAGCCAGACACCGCTACTGCCATCGACCCTGCCGCCATCGACCCGGCAGCCTATGGCAACCTCATTCACGGCGTCTTCGAACTCGTCGACTTTGCGAGCGAGCCATCGCACGAAGCCCTTCGCACGCTCGTTACGACGGTCGCCGCTGCAGTTGGCATCACCGACGCGCCAACATGCGATCGCGCCGTCGCCGCAACCCTCGCGCTGCTGCGCTCACCCCTTCGCGACGACGTGCTCAACGCCTCAGCGGGTACACGCCGCGGCGACTACCGCGAGCTTCCGGTCACGATGCTGCGCGACACCTCCCACGCCGGACGCGACGGCGTCACCGTCGTGCACGGCGTCATCGACCTCGTCATTCGCCGCGACGACGAAACACTCGTCATCATCGACTACAAGACGACGCCCAAACCTCGCGACCCACAAAAACGCCACGCATGGAACCTCCAACTCCAGGCCTACGCATTGATGCTGCGCACGATCGAACCGCAGGTTCACAACGTCGAAGCCGCCGTCTACGCCGTCGAGACCGGCGAACTCATCACCGTCGATTGTAACAGGGCGAGCCTCGCCACTGCCGCCGCATGGCTCGACGCGACGCTTGCAAAGTTGCCCCACGCGCGCCAAAACCCCGCACCATCGCGCGACTGCGCCGCGTGCCCGTACAACACCGAAGCCCTCTGCCCCGAAGGCGGAAAATTCCGCCGCGCCAACACCACAAGGCCGCAAGAAGCATGAGCTACGCCGTCCACGAAATCTTCTACACCTTGCAGGGTGAAGGCGCGCAGACAGGCCGCGCCTCGGTCTTCTGCCGCTTTCAGGGCTGCAACCTCTGGAACGGACTCGAAGCCTCACGCGCAACCGCCGCATGCACCTTCTGCGACACCGTCTTCATCGGCGACCCCGCTCACAAAGGCGGCAAATACCCCGACGCCACCGCACTCGCCGACACCATCGAGCATGTCTGGAACTCGCGCCTCTCACCACTCCAACCCGCACACGCGCACGAGACACCCGATACCCTGGCGAACCACACCACAACACCGCACGCGCGACGCTTCGTCGTCTTCACCGGCGGCGAACCGCTCTTGCAACTCGACGACACCCTCATCGACGCCTGCCACGCGCGCAACTTCACCATCGCCATCGAAACCAACGGCTCACTCGCACGGCCGCGCGCCCACATCGACTGGGTCTGCGTCAGCCCAAAGCCAGCACCCCTCGCCGTGACAGCAGGCGACGAACTGAAGCTCGTCTTTCCGCAATCGCAACCCGAGCTACACCCCACACGCTTCGACCACCTCGCCTTCACCCATCGCTTTTTGCAACCACTCTGGTCACCCGACCCCGCGCAACACGCCCGCAACACCGCCCTCGCCCGCGACTACTGCCTCGCAAACCCCGCATGGCGCCTCTCGCTCCAAACCCACAAAATCCTCGGCATCCCCTGAGCGCACGCCCCCCCGCTTGCTCTTCGCCACCAACTCGTGAACGATACGCGTCGCCACTTTCGGGCGGGGGAAGGCGCAGCATCATGTCGGTCGATTCAGGCGCACAACAGCTCTACGACTTTGTCATCGTCGGCTCTGGCTTCGGCGGCAGTGTCTCTGCATGCCGACTCACCGAAAAAGGTTACCGCGTCGCCGTACTCGAAGCCGGACGTCGCTACGGCCCCGGCACCTTCCCCAAAACCTCGTGGGATATCCGCAAATACCTCTGGGCCCCAAAAGCTGGCTGCCACGGCATCCTGCGCATGTCGTTCTTCAAGCACACCTGGATTCTCAGCGGAGCCGGTGTCGGCGGCGGAAGTCTCGTCTACGCCGCAACCCTGCTCGAACCTCCAGACCCGTTCTACAACGACCCCCAGTGGTCACACCTCGCCGACTGGAAACGCGTGCTCGCACCCCACTACGCCACCGCAAAACGCATGCTCGGCGTCGCCCCAAACCCCCTGCTCACCGAAAGCGACAAGGTGATGAAACTCGCCGCCCGCGACATGGGCGTCGAACACACCTTTCGCCCCACCAACGTCGGCGTCTACTTCGGCAAACCCGGCGTCACCGTCAAAGACCCCTACTTCGACGGCGAAGGCCCCGACCGCACCGGATGCCAGCACTGCGGCGGCTGCATGGTCGGCTGCCAGCACGGCGCAAAAAACACCCTCGACCGCAACTACCTCTACCTCGCCGAAAAACGCGGCGCCGAAGTCTTCGCCGACACCGAAGCAACCCGCATCCGCGAAGAAAGCGACGGCACCTACACCGTCGAAACCACCACACCCGGCGCATGGTTCGGCACCCGCAAACGCACGTTTCGCGCCCGCCGCGTCGTCTGCTCGGCCGGTGTGCTCGGCACGCTCAAACTGCTCGCCCACAGCAAAGCGACGGGCGGCCTGCCACGCATCTCCGACGCGCTCGGCACCTGCGTGCGCACCAACAGCGAAGTCATTCTCGGCGCTCAGTCAAACCGCGCCGACGTCGACTTCTCACACGGCGTCGCTATCACCTCGTCGGTTTTTCTCGACGACGTCACCCACGTCGAACCCGTCCGCTACTCCAAAGGCTCCGATGCCCTCGGACTCATGGCAACCGCCCTCGCCGACAAAACCCCGGGCATCCCCCGCATCGTCAACTGGGCCCTCGCCGTCGTAAAAAACCCGCTCGCCTACCTGCGCAACTTCTGGGTCTTCGGCTGGGCCAAACGCACGATCATCCTGCTCGTCATGCAATCGACCGATAACAAGATGCGCTTTCGTGCGACCACGACCCTCACCGGCAAGACAAAGCTCGCAAGCGAGCTAGAGCCCGGCGCCACACCCGCCCCAAGCTACATCCCCATCGCGCAAGAATTCGCAAAACACGTCGCCAGACACATTGACGGTTTCCCCGGAAACTCCGTCAACGAAGTCTTTCTCGACGTCCCTCTCACCGCCCACATTCTAGGCGGATGCCCCATCGGCGAAAGCCCCGCCAACGCCGTGCTCGACAAAACCAACCGCGTCTACGGCCACGAAGGTGTCTACGTCGTCGACGGCTCGATGATACCCGCCAACCTGGGCGTCAACCCAAGCCTCACCATCACCGCCATGGCCGAACACGCCATGAGCCACGTGCCGCCGCGTGGCTAGCGCCACGTAGCCAACCGCCGCGTGCCGGGGCCGATTGCGCAACCTCGCCCATCTCCTCCCCGGTAACCGCCCTTGCACTTCGGCGTAGACACGCTAGCTTTGCACCTGCGCCGCGATGGGGACCGTCGCCGCGCCCGAGAGAACCGCAATCATGACCGACATCGACCGCGCCCAACCCGCCCCCATGCCCGCAAACCACACCGCGCCCGCAAACCCGGGCACCCCCGCACTCGTCTACACCATCGACAACTGCTCATACTGCGAGGCCGTCAAACGCCTCTTCAAATCGGCGGGCATCGGCTACGAAGAGCGCCGCATCCGCGACTTCGACGAGATTCGCGCCCTCAAAGACCGCTACGCGTGGCGCACCTTCCCCATGGTGCTCATCAACGGAACCTTCATCGGTGGCTACGACGACACCCGCGCCGCCCAGCGCAGCGGCAAGCTCGACGAACTGCTCCGCGCATAGCGCGGCTTCGCTACCGCTTCCGCCACTGAGTCTCTTGCGGCTTCGCTACCGCTTCCGCCACTGAGTCTCTTGCGGCTTCGCTACCGCTTCCGCCTGAATGTCGGCGACTCGCGGTGCGTTGCAAACAGCGCATCGCGCCACGCGACAAGGTCGGCAAACTCACTCGCCAGCTCGGGCGTGTGTGAAATCTCGATCGTCGCCGGCCCCATCGCGATGTAACGCCCATCGACCGGCTTCACCCACTGCAACGACAGCGCCATCGCGATGTCGGCGTAACCAAACCGTTCGAGCAACGTCGCCCTTCCATTCAACCCCGCGCGCAACTCGTGTAGCCCCTCACGCATCGTCGCCACCAGCGCCGCCTCGCCCGCCTCGTCGCGCTCGCGCGCCCCCACATACTTTCGCTGCACATACCGCGTCCCCATCGTCGCAAGAAACGTCAACGATGGACGCAAATTGAACTCGATGAACGGCGGCAGCGCTTCCCGCAGCGCACGCTCGTCGCGCAACAACCGCTGCACGTAGAGCGCGCGACCCGCCCCCAGCACCCGCTCGCTCACCGCATTCCAGCGCGCAATCTCAGCCTCACACCCCGCGAGAAACAGCGGCTCACCGTGCCCATGCTTCTCGGCATGTTGCGCAATCGCAAACGAGTCACTGACCGCGCCACCTTCGGCAAACAACACCGGCACCGAGACACGCCCCGTCAACCGCCCCGTGCGCAACCGCAGCCACGGCTCGCCCAGCATCGGCGTGTATTCCTGATAGCTGTAAATCACATGCCGCGCGTCGAGCGCCCATCGCGCCTTCTGCGTCCACGGCGAATACGAAAGCCCCAGCAGCGTCGGCATGCCACTCACCTCGCGGACCCACTCGCCCGCACATGACTCGTCAACTCACCCACACCCTCGATCGCGATGCTCACCACGTCGCCATCGGCAAGCGAACCCACCCCAGCCGGTGTGCCCGTCGCAATCACGTCGCCCGGCAAAAGCGTCATCACCCGGCTCACAAACGCCACAATCGTGCGTATGTCGAACACCATATCCGACGTGCGCCCATTCTGCCGCACCTCGCCATTCACCCGCGTCACGATGCCAAGGTCTTGCGGGTCGAGCCCACCCGCCCGCAGCGTCGCCTCATCAACCAGCGACGGACCACACGGGGCAAACGTGTCAAACCCCTTCGCCCGCGTAAACCGGTTCTGCTCCGCCCGCTGAATGTCGCGCGCCGTCACATCGTTCAGCACCGTGAACCCCGCAATCACACCATACGCCTCGGCCTCACCCACATGCCGCGCGCGCGAACCAATCACCAGCGCGAGCTCGCCCTCATAATCGACCTGATGCGAATCTGGCGGCAGCTCAATCACCCCACCGTGCGCCCCAATCGCCGTCGAGGGCTTCATGAATATCAACGGAACCGTCGGCACCGGCTTCCCCATCTCCGCCGCATGCGCCCGGTAGTTGCTCGCCATGCAGATGATCTTGGTTGGCTCGCACGGGACAAGCCACGTGCAATCGGCGGCCCGGATAGTCGCCCCCGCGTGCCTGCCGTCAAGCACCGTCAACGTCGCCTGGTCAGCCATAACCTCGGCACGCACGGGTGCGCCCTCAAACATCACGCGAGCGATGCGCGGCATCTTTCAACCTTTCAGGGTCACTGGCGCGCAATCACGTCGCGCACCTGTTCCGGCGTGGGTATCGACTCGTAGACCTTCACCACCATGCCCTTGCGCACGATCGCCACCCGCGGAACCCGATTCATGAGCCGCATGAAATGGGTGCCTCGGACCCAGGTCCAGGAGTTCGTGTACATCGACCATCGGAACGAAGTACCCATCGTGGCACCCGTGCCCGAAAGCG
>CAZXXB010000173.1:4607-8348 GCA_964644185.1 uncultured Myxococcota bacterium | reverse complement strand
ACGGCGCGACATGGACGAAGACGTCCACGTCATGCGCCCTACATTCGGATCATCGCGGAGTGTCCGAAGACGTCCACGAGGCGCGCCAGAGGAGGGAGGGGTGAGGTGGCATGGGGAGGTTAGTCTCCGTGGTAGGCTTGGATGATGAAGACGCTGACTTCTGGGGTTGAGAGTTCTTTGTCGAGGTGGTTTTCGGCGCAGGTGCGGTGGACGAAGACGGTGCGGATGTCGGCTTTGTATTGAGCGAGGGATTCGACGGCGCGGGTGAATTTTGGTGTTGTGGTGGAGAAGGTGGGCATGCAGTTGGCGATGAAGGAGAGTCCGGCGATGGAGCCGAAGAGGAGTGGTGAGGGGTCGGTGTCGAGGTTGAAGTA
The DNA here is from genome assembly GCA_964644185.1 of uncultured Myxococcota bacterium. GTDB lineage: Bacteria > Myxococcota > JAJVIH01 > JAJVIH01 > CAZXXB01 > CAZXXB01. Next base: position 7,974 of record CAZXXB010000173.1, on the reverse strand, counting down.
GAGTGAGAGGTCGAATTTGGGGTTGATGTCGGGGATGTATTTGTATTCGGGTGGTGGTGGTTCGTAGGGGTTGAGGAAGTGTGGGCGAGGAGCGAGTCCGGCGGCGAGGCGGCGGAGGTAGTGTGTGGCGTAGATGGCGACGAGGTCTTCTGAGAGGCGGAAGAGGAGGTCGAATGCGGAGAGGTGTTGTAGGGCTGGTCGGTTTGGGTCTGCGTGTTCGTGTCGGTATCCGCTGGAGCTGAAGATGGGGGCTGTGGAGTCGACGAGTGTGAAGGCCCTTGTGGGTAGGTCGGGGTAGTCGTCGCGGAGAGGTTTTGGGATGGAGGGTTCGCGGGCGCGTTGTTCGTAGAGGATGGGGCTGGCGTGGTATGGGGAGCGTTGGTAGATGGGCATTTGGCGGGCGGGTGCGAAGGAGTTGAGGAGGTCGAAGGCGGAGTTGAATCCGCGGAGGACGGAGGATTTGATGATGGGGAAGTGACGGTTGTCGAGTGGGACGGCGTTGAAGGTGGCGGGGTTGAAGGATTTGAGGCGGCGGGTGGTTTTTTTTGTATCGTTTTTCATGATGCGTCGAAGATGACGCGGGGGGTGGACAGGGTATGTCTTACGAGAAGGTGAGGTCGGTGAGGGTGAGGGAGCCGTCGAGGGGGCCGGCGAAGAATCGTTGTCCCATGCGGGCGAAGGAGTCCGGGGTGTCGGTGACGAACCATTTGCGGGAGGCGGAGCCTGTGAGGGCTGAGGGGGGGAGTGAGGCTGCGGCGGTGGCGACGGCTTCGCGGGCGGGGTCGACGAGGCGGACGGATGGGGGGAGGTTGGCGGCGATGGTGTCGCGGAGGAGTGGGAAGTGGGTGCAGGCGAGGAGGGCGGCTCCGAGGTTTTCGTTGGCGAGGGGGGCGAGGTATTTTTGGGCGACGAGGGAGGCGATTTGGGAGTGGGTTTCGGCTTCTTCGGCGAGGGGGACGAAGAGGGGGCATGGGATGCTGAGGACGCGGGGGGGAGGGAGGTTGGCGGCGTGGGCGGTGGCGTGGATGGCGTTGGCGTGTGCGAGGCTGGCGATGGTGGTGCGAGTTCCGAGGACGGCGACGGATTCGTTTGGGGCGAGGTTTGCGCGGTGGATGATTCCGTCGGCGCCGGGTTGGACCATGCCGATGACGGGGACGGGGGTGGAGGCGGCGACGGCGTCGAGTGCGACGGAGGAGGCGGTGTGGCAGGCGATGATGATGGCGTCGACGTTGTGTTGGAGGAGGAAGCGGGCGGCGTTGAGGGCGTATGAGGTGACGACGGAGGGGCTTTTTGTTCCGTAGGGGAGGCGGGCGGTGTCGCCCAGGTAGACGAAGTCGATGGAGGGGTAGGCGCGGACGAATTCGCGGCAGACGGTGAGTCCGCCGACGCCAGAGTCGAAGATTCCGATGGGCATGGTGGTGGAAGGGGGGGTTAGAGGTTGATGGAGGTTGAGGGGGCGGTGATTTCGAGTTTGTCGATGGATCGTTCGTCGGCGACGGGGAGGGAGTGGGCGTCGAAGGGTTTGATGGAGAGGGAGTAGAATCCGAGGGGGGCGCGGTGGATGGTGAGGTCGGTGGCGCAGCCGTTGGTGTAGATGAAGAGGCGTGAGGGGGTTCCGTTGGCGAAGATGGCGTCGATGCGGTCGAGGCATTGGGTGATGAGGTCGGCGAAGTACCAGAGGGTGTCTCCGCGGAGGTTGGTGAGGGGTGTGAAGGCGAGGCGGAGCTGGGTGGCGGTGTTGCAGGTTTCGGGGGCGACGGCGTTGCGGAGGGTGAGGGAGGCGGAGGCGAGGGGGGCGGGTGCGGGGGTTGCGTCGTCTTCGTCGAGGGTGAACGGGGAGGTTCCGTAGCCGATGGGGATGGCGAAGCCGTTGGTGGGGTGGGCGAGGACGGCGAAGGCACGGATGGTGAAGTCGCCGCGTCCGTATTCGGTGGGGTCGGTGAAGGGGCCGATGGCGTCGCAGGTTGAGGAGGCGCAGGTGAGGGCGACGCCGGCGTTGTGTTCGACGACCCATGCGTTGACGACGCGGGTGGCTTCGGCGCAGTCGGTTTCGTCGGTGCGCAGGGCGTCGTCGGGTCGTTCGAGGGCGCAGGTGTCGCAGCAGAGGAGGCGGCGGCTGGTGGTGAGGGTGGCGGCGGGTGCGTCGTCGTCGTCGCTGTCGTCGTCGGTTTCGTCGGTGGCGGAGACGCTGGGTGGGGTGCAGGGCTCTTCGAGGTCGTGGGAGAGCGAGACGGTGACGGAGGCGCCAACGTCGTCGGCGATGCCGGGGCCACAGGCGGTGAGTGCGGCGAGTGCGGCGAAAGTGAGAGAGCAGATCGCGACGCAGGCGGTCGCAACGTGGGGCGCTGCGACGGGGTGGCTCGCGAGGGGCTGATTCGCAAGCTTAGGGGAAGTGCCGACGAATGAGTTCAAGAACGGCATCGTGGATGGCTCCATTGGTGACGATGAAGCGCCCGCCATCGAGGTCGGGGTAGCGGCCTGTGTAGTCGGTGGCGCGCCCGCCTGCGGCTTCGACGAGGCAGAGGCCCGCCGCGACATCCCACGGCTTTATGCCCTTTTCGTAGTAGCATTCATAGCGTCCCATCGCGACGTAACCCATGTCGAGGGCGGCGGAACCATCGCGGCGGACGCCATGGGAGGCGCGGACGAAGGCACCGAAGCAGGCGAGGTGGTGGGCGAATTCACCTTCGTAATCGTAGACATAGGGGAAGCCTGTTGAGAGAAGGCTTTCACCGAGTGAGGCGACGGGCGAGACGCGCACGGGGTCGCCGTTGAGGGTGGTGCCGCGCTCGATGGTGGCGAGAAAGGTTTCGCGAAGAGCGGGGCCGTGGACGCAGCCGGCGACGGCGCGGGGGCGGTCGTCTTTGCGGGCGCCGGGGCGGGCATCGACGAGGCCAATCGAGACGCTGAAGAAGGGGTAGCCGTGGGAGTAGTTCATGGTGCCGTCGAGGGGATCGACGACCCATGTGTAGCCCGACTCGTCTGGGGTGCCGCCCGACTCTTCGCCGACGATGCGAATGTGGGGGGTCTCGCTGGCGAAGAACGAGCGGATGGCGTCTTCGGCGGCGAGGTCGGCTTGCGTGACGACATCGACACCCTGCTTGTAGCGGACGTCGAGGGCAGCGCGGTTGCCGAAGGTGCGGAGTAAGACGTCGCCGGCGCGCCGTGCGGCCTCATGGGCGACGGAGACGAGATCGTCGAGTTCACTCATTGCGCGGCCCCTCTCTCATGCGGCGGCGCGTGCTTTTTGGCGTGTCACGGCGGCGGCGATGAAGCTCGCGAAGAGCGGGTGCGGCGCGGTGGGTTTGGATTTGAACTCAGGGTGGAACTGGCAGCCCAGGAACCACGGGTGATTCTCAAGCTCGAC
>CAZXXB010000173.1:1218-4511 GCA_964644185.1 uncultured Myxococcota bacterium | reverse complement strand
CGGGGGCGCTCGGAGATCGCGGCGGAGTGGTAGAGGTCGGGGGCGCGGGTGCCGGGCTTGAGTGCGCAGGGGTAGGCACCGAGGCGCATGTTGCCGCCCATGGTGGTGAGTCCGCGCTGGGTTTCCATGAGGTCAATGACAGGGAATGGCGAGTTGCGGTCGAACTCGGTCGAGTGGGCGCCGGTGAGGCCGACGACGTTGCGGGCGTACTCGATGGTCATGCACTGCATGCCAAGGCAGATGCCGAAAAAGGGGATCTTGCGCTCGCGAGCGATGCGGATGGCGCGGATTTTACCTTCGATGCCGCGCTTGCCGAAGCCGCCGGGGACGAGGATGGCGTCGACGTTGAGGAGTGCGGGTTCGAGCGATTCGTCGGTTTCGCTGTCGATGAATTCGAGGTGGACCCCGGCCCTGTGGGCGATGCCGCCGTGGACGAGGGCTTCGTTGAGGCTCTTGTAGCTCTCGGTGAGGTCTACGTATTTGCCGACGACGCCGATGGTGACGGTGGTTTCGGGGTTTTTGAGGATGGTGACGATTTCGCGCCAGCGGTCGAGGTTGGGGCGCGCTGTCCAGATATTGAGCAGGGTGCTGATGCGCTCGTCGATCTGCTCTTCGTGGAGCATGAGGGGCACTTCGTAGATTGAGCTTGCGTCGAGTGCGGTGATGACGTGGTCGGCGGGGAGGTTACAGAAGAGCGAGATTTTCTGTTTGATCTCGGCGTTGAGGGGCTGCTCGCTGCGGCAGACGAGGAGGTCGGGCTGGATGCCGATGGCGCGAAGCTGGGCTGTACTGTGCTGGGTGGGTTTGGTTTTCAGCTCGCCGGCGGACTTGATGTAGGGGACGAGGGTGACGTGGATGTTGATGGCGTTGGTGGGGCCCGATTCGAGGCGAAGCTGGCGCAGGGCTTCGAGGAAGGGGAGCGACTCGATGTCGCCGACGGTGCCGCCGACTTCGACGATGCAGATGTCGACGTCTTCAGAGCGGGCGCGGATACGGGCTTTGATCTCGTCGGTGACGTGGGGGATGACCTGAACGGTTTTGCCGAGGTAGTCGCCGCGTCGCTCTTTGGCGATGACGGCTTCGTAGATTTGTCCGGTGGTGAAGTTGTTTTGACGGGCGAGGCGGGCGTTGGTGAACCGCTCGTAGTGGCCGAGGTCGAGGTCGGTCTCCGCGCCGTCGTCGGGGACGTAGACTTCGCCGTGCTGGTAGGGGGACATCGTGCCGGGGTCGACGTTGATGTAGGGGTCGAGTTTGAGGTGGTTGACCTTGAGGCCGCGGGCCTCGATGAGGGCACCGACGGCAGCGGCGGTAAGGCCCTTGCCGAGTGAAGAGGTTACGCCGCCTGTCACGAAAATGTATTTGGTTTGCCGCCGAGACATGAGTGCTCCTGAAGCGACCGGAGATTCCGTGGTTTCGGAAATTTTAGCGGTCACGCACGGATAAACGGGCGCGACGAATCCGTCAATCGTCTTGTGCGACAAAGTGCTGTTTGCTCTTCGCCTGACGGCTCATCGCGGCGATTGCTCTTCGCCTGGCGGCTCATCGCACAGAATTGATGGCTCTTCGCCTGACGGCTCATCGCACAGAATTGATGGCTCTTCGCCTGACGGCTCATCGCGGGGACGTCTCTTCGCCTTTCGGCTCAATGCGGTGACGGCTCATCGTGAACGGGGGGGCTACTCGTCTGCCATGCGGTTGGCACGCTGGTACGAGTCGTGGGTGCCGGCGTCGGTCCATGTGCCGTCGAGGGTGTGGTAGCGCAGGGCCGATTTGGCGAGGAAGGCGCTGTTGACGTCGGTGATCTCGTATTCGCCGCGTGCGGAGGGCTTGAGGTTGCGGATTTCGTCGAAGACGGTGGCGTCGTAGAAGTAGATTCCGGTGACGGCGAAGCGGCTTTTGGGGTGGGCGGGTTTTTCTTCGATGGCGATGAGGTTGCCGAGTTGTGAGGTGGCGCTGGTGCCGGTGGTGCTGGCTGCGTTGGTGTTGGGGGGATTGGTGGTGTCGGCGGTGCGGGAGGTGCCGGAGAAGACAGCGACGCCGAAACGCTCGGGGTCGTCTACCTCTTTGAGGATGATCATGGCGCCGTCACCGCCGTTGGACATGAAGGCGCTGGCGAGGGGTGCAAGGGGTGCGGAGAAGATGTTGTCGCCGAGGAGGACGGCGACGGGGTGACCGGCGGCGAAGGTTTCGGCGAGTGAGAGGGCCTGCGCGATGCCACCGGCCTCGTCTTGAACGCGAAAGGTGAAGCTGGCGCCGAAGTCTTTTCCGCTGCCGAGGAGGCGGACCATGTCGCCCATGTGCTCGGTGCCGGTGACGATGAGGATTTCGCGGACGCCGGCGGCGGTGAGTTTTTCGATGGGGTGGAAGATCATCGGTTTGCGACCGACGGGCAAGAGGTGCTTGTTGGTGACGCGGGTGAGGGGGTGCAGTCGCGAGCCGGTACCGCCCGCGAGCACGACTCCGCGAAGGTGTTTTTTGTTTGAGCCTGCCACGGTGCCCGTGGGGTTGCTGGCGCCCTGCCCGTTCATCGGTCTTGCCTCGCCCATGAGTAGGGGATGGAGGGGTCGTGCGCGGGGAGGCGCAGCTCGTCTGGGTCGTTGTAGTTGTAGGGTTTGTCGGGGATGTTGATGACGAGTGATTCGGTGTCGCTGACGCACATCCAGCCGTGGAGGACCATGGGGGGGATGGTGACGAGGACGGGGTTGTGGATGCCCATGTAGATTTCGAGCACGGTGCCGCGGGTTGGGCTGTCGTCACGGTCGTCGAAGAGGACGAGTTTGACCATGCCGAAGACGCAGCAGAAGTGGTCGGTCTGGTAGCGGTGTTTGTGCCATGCTTTGACGACGCCGGGGTAGGTGGCGCTCATGTAGGCTTGTCCGAATTCGACGAATTCGGGGTCGTCGTTGCGGAAGATTTCGAGGAGTCTTCCGCGTTCGTCGGGGATGACGTTGAGGCGTCGAATGGTTGCGCCGTCGATGGTTTTTTTTGCCATTGCGCTGTGACCTTTTTGCGCTGTGAGTTTTTGCGCTGTGAGGTTTTTGCGTGTGAGCCTGTGGTGCAGGTTAGCGGCGCTCGTACCACGACTCGTAGAAATCGCGATATGCCCCGGACTGGACGGTGCGCCACCATGTTTCGTTGGATTTGTACCATGCGATGGTGTCGCGCAAGCCTTCGTTGAAGGTGATGCGTGGTTGCCAGCCGAGTTCGCGGTGGAGTTTTCCGCCGTGGAGGGCGTAGCGGCGGTCGTGTCCGGGGCGGTCTTTGACGTGTTCGATGAGGGTGTGGGGGCGATC
>CAZXXB010000173.1:918-1198 GCA_964644185.1 uncultured Myxococcota bacterium | reverse complement strand
GAGGATGGCGAGGTTGTCGCGGAGGTTTTCACCGCTGACGTGGTAGGTTTCGCCTGCCCTGCCCTTTCGTGCGACGAGGCGGATGGCGTCGCAGTGGTCGGCGACGTGGAGCCAGTCGCGGGTGTGGCGTCCGTCGCCGTAGAGGGGGAGTGATTTGCCCTCGATGGCGCGGGTGAGCATGAGGGGGATGAGTTTTTCGGGGAACTGGAAGGGGCCGTAGTTGTTTGAGCAGCGGGTGGTGACGGCGTCGAGGTTGTAGGTTTTGCGGGCTGAGGCGATG
>CAZXXB010000173.1:0-908 GCA_964644185.1 uncultured Myxococcota bacterium | reverse complement strand
TTCGGCGGCGGCTTTGCTGGCGGCGTAGGGGCTCGATGGGTTGAGGGGGTAGGTCTCGTCGGAGAGGTGGGGTGGTTCGATGGAGCCTAGGACTTCGTCGGTGGAGACCTGGACGAAGCGGCAGGTGTGGGTGTCGTGTGCGAGGCAGGTGGTGTTGTGGTTGCGCAGCGCGGTGATGAGTGAGTGGACTCCGGCGATGTTGGTGTGGATGAAGGGGGTGGCGTCGAGGATGCTGCGGTCGACGTGTGATTCGGCGGCGAAGTTGACGAGGTAGTGGGGGTGCTCTTCGGTGAGGAGGGTGGCGACGGTTGCGGTGTCGCAGATGTCGGCTTTGACGAAGCGGTAGCGTGGGTCGGCGGCGATGTCGGCGAGGCTTGCGAGGTTTCCGGCGTAGGTGAGTGCGTCGAGGTTGATGACGCGCAGGGGTTCGGTGGTTGGGGTGGCGGAGGTTGGGGAAGCTGCGGGCGGAGCGTCTCCGTCGCGAAGAAGCATGCGGATGAAGTTGCTGCCGATGAATCCGGCGCCGCCGGTGACGAGCCATGTAGCCATGATGGGGGGTAGCGTACACGAAGGTGGGGCGCGGCTCTACGGTTTTGGTGGTGAAGTTGCGGTGGTGAGGTGGGCGGGGGTTTTCATCGTGAGCGGCATGGGCCAATATCGCGCGCATGAGCGCGACGCATGATCAGGGGCACGAGCAGGGGCACGAGCATGAGGAGCAGTTTTTTAAGGGGCTGCCGGGTGGGGTTGCGGGTGCGGCTGTGAGCGATGAGGCGGTGGGCGTGTCGCGGGGCACGCGGGTCGTGGTGAATGTGTTTGGGCTCGTTGCGGCGGTGGCGATGGCGGCGCTGTTTCGATCGGATGCGGCGTATTACCTGCAAGACACGAAGCCGTTGGCGCTGGGTAGTACG
>CAZXXB010000172.1:8144-8410 GCA_964644185.1 uncultured Myxococcota bacterium | reverse complement strand
GCCGTGAAAAAGGGGAGAAGGCGAAATCGGCGTGCGGGCATGTGAGACCTCCGTCAGGGGTGTGCGCGTGTGCGTCGCAACGAGAATCATCAGCCAGAAAAGAAAGTACGTGCGGCGACGCGCGCAACCGGTGTGTGGTGGTGTGGTTATGCCGAGACGGCGGCAACGGTTACCGCAGGTGCTTTTTCGGGGGCGCGCCGGTCGATGTGGAGGTGTGGCGTTTGCGTGGCGGGGTTGGTGATGAAGCTGCCCTCGACGCCAAAGAC
>CAZXXB010000172.1:7081-8134 GCA_964644185.1 uncultured Myxococcota bacterium | reverse complement strand
GATTGTCGCGGGTGAGCACGTCGTGTGGGGGGCCATCGGCGATGAGTGAGCCGCGGTCGAGCAACATGAGGCGGTCGCAGAAGCGGGCGGCGTGGGTGAGGTCGTGCATCGAGGCGAGCACTGCCCTGCCCTCGCGCCGTGCATCGTCGCCGTGGGCGAGGGCGCGCAGCCTTTCGAGAAGGTCGAACTGGTGGGCGACGTCGAGGCTGGCGGTGGGTTCGTCGAGCAGTAGAATCGGGGTTTGCTGGGCGAGTGCGCGGGCGAGGTGAACACGTTGACGCTCGCCGCCCGAAAGCTCGGTGACGATGCGCGAGGCAAAGTCGAACACATCGGCGGCGCGCATGGCAGCGTCGATGGCAACGCGGTCTGATTCACCCTCTGGGGTGAGTGCGCCCAGGTAGGGTGTTCGCCCCATGGCGACGACTTCGCGTACGGTGAAGCCGAAGTCGATGCGGGTGTCTTGCGGTACGACGGTGACGCGGCGGGCGATGGTGTCGCGTGTGAGTGATGTGATGTCGTCGCCGAGCAGCGAGATGGTGCCGTTTGCGGGTTTGCGGGCACCCATGAGGAGGGCGATGAGCGAGGTTTTTCCGCTGCCGTTGGGGCCGATGAGTCCGACGAATTCGCGGGGGTTGAGGTTGAGCGAGACGTCGTTGACGGCGACGTGGGTGCCGAAGGCGAATGAGACGTTTGTCGCTTTGAGCATGGGTGCGGTTGCGTTGGTCAGGTGACGTTAAATAGCTCGCCGACGGCGAATCCATCAATGGAGAGACCGGCGTATTTTCTGGCGATGCGGTCTTTGGCCGAGGTGAGGTGCTTGTTGCTGATGCCCTGTTGAATCGAGAGTGCGGCCTCGTAGTAGGCGGCGAGTTCGTCGGCGGCTTTTGCGAGGGCTCCATGCGCGGGGTCGAATTCGTCGCGGTCGAAGGGGCGCAGGTCGTCGACGATGGTGATGACGCCGTTGACGCGGGTGCGCAGGGCGAATTCGTTTTCGGTGTAGTAGCGCATGTCGTCGTGCCACGGGGTGGGCAGGAGCGGCAGCACGTCGCTTTG
>CAZXXB010000172.1:0-6955 GCA_964644185.1 uncultured Myxococcota bacterium | reverse complement strand
TGTAGGCGCGGCGTGGGCAGGCGCGAGTTTCGAGGGCGAAGAGGTAGTTTATGATCGCGACCGAGAGGGTGTGACCGAGTACCGAGGTGCGGGGCACCCGCATGGTCTGTGCCCAGCGTTGCTGAAAGCGCATTTGTCCGCAAAGGTCGGTGAAGCGGCGCAGGCGCGAGCTGAAGATGTATTCGCCCATGCTTTCGTGGTCGTGGAACTCTTCGAGTGTCGATGCCGACGGCGTCGCGCCATGCACGGTAGACGAAGTTGAATTCCCAGCGGGTCGCCATGTAGTGGGCAGCGTCGAGTACGCGGCGCTCGCGGGTGTTTTCGGTCGAGCGGTAGTAGGCAAGGCAGCGGGCGGCGAAGGTTCCGCTGGCGACGGCTTCGAAATCGGCTTCGCGAAGCTGGTCGTAGACCCAGAGGTTGAGGCGTTCGCCGTGGGTCGCCATGAGGCGGTAGAGCACGGGGGGTTTGATGTCGGTGAGTTTGGTGCGGCGGAAGAACTCGAAGATGCCGGTCTCGATGAGGCGGTTCCAGTCGATGACGTGGCCGTGGTCTTCTTCGAGGCGGGCGAGCACCCACGCGATGACCATTTTGTGGGCCTGTTTGTCGAGTTCGGTGAGTTCGACCGGGCGCGGGTAGTCGTTCCAGCGTTGCATGCTGGCGGCGTCGAAGATGGTTTCAAGTAGCGCGCCCGAAATCATGGGACGACACTAAACCGCATTAGCGTTGCGTTGACCAGCCTTCGCGAAAGCGGGGCAAGAGCACTTCGAGCACGCGGGCCGAGATTTCTTCTTCGCTCTGCTTTTCGATATCAACGTGCAGGGTGCCTTCGGTGGAGTCGCTTGTTGCGCCCGCGCCGAAACGAATCTCGGTGAAGAGGCAGCCGAGACCCTCGGCAAAGGCACGTGCGCGACCGCTCTCACCTACGGCATCGCTGTCGCGGACGACGAAGGTGACGACGCCCGCGAGGGCGAGGTAGGCGGCGACGTGGGCGAGGTCGTCGGTGGCGTTTTTGGTGGCGTCGGTGCGCGCGGCTTTGGCGATGTCTTCTTCAGCGAGCACAAAGGTTTGTACGCCGCGGTTGAAGAGCTCGCGTTCGATGAGCTTACCGAGTTTGCGTTTGCCGGTGCCGACCTTGCCGGTGAGCCAGATTACGCCGCCACGGTGTCCGTTGCGCTCGGCGCGTTCGGCGGTGCTGACGGGGCCGGTCTGGTGGGTGCGGTTGTCGCTGTCGCCGCCCGCGACGATGCCGCCACCGGCGACGTCGTATTGATCGACGATGACGAAGCGGCCCGTGGTGGGGCTCGCGGTTGACGTGTCGAGCGCGACCGGAAGTTTGGTCTCGATGACGACTTCGGCGACGTCATGGCGGCGAATGGTGTCGCCCGCCGAGAGGTCTTCTTCGAGGGTGCCAGCGTCAACGACGCGCAACACGCCGGCGACTTTGCAATCGACCTCTTGCGTGACGAGCTTCAGGCGGTATTGCTGGCCGACCTTGAGGTCGCGTTGGCCCATCCAGAAGACGTTGGCGCGAAAGCGTGTGGTGACGAGGGGTGCGTTGGCCTCGTGGCGCGCGACGTGCCCACGCTCGACGAAGATTTGTTCGGTGAGGGTGATGCCGACCGACTCGCCCGCTTTGGCGGTGGTTTTTGCGGGCTCATTCCAGGTTTCGATCGAGGCGACGGTGCTGACTTTTCCGTGGGGCTCGAAGATGAGCTTGTCGCCGACCGAGAGCGTGCCGGCTTCGATGCGGCCAGCGAGAATGCGGCGATGGTCGAAGCGGTAGACGTCTTGAATGGGAAAGCGCAGCGGCAGGTTGACGGGGGGCTCGCTGGCGGCAAACTTGTCGAGCGACTCGACGATGGTGGGGCCCTGATACCAGGGGGTTTCGTTCGAGCGAACGGCGAGGTTGTGTCCATCGCGGGCCGACATCGGAATGAAGCGGATGGGTTCGACGCCGAGCTTTGCGAGAAAGGCGCGGTATTCGGTTTCGATGGCGTCGAAGACTTCAGACGAGTAGCCGATCAGGTCCATCTTGTTGACGAGGACGACGACCTGACGAATGCCGAGCAGGCTCAGCATGTAGGCGTGGCGGCGGCTCTGCTCGCGGACACCTTCGTTGGCTGCGATGAGCAAAAAGGCGGCGTCGGCGGTGGCGGCGCCTGTGATCATGTTTTTGAGAAATTCGCGGTGGCCAGGGGCGTCGATGATGACGTAGCGGCGCTTTGCGGTGCGAAACCAGATTTGCGAGGCGTCGATGGTGATGTTCTGGTCGCGCTCGGCTTGTAGCGCATCCATCAAAAAGGCCCACTCGAAGGGGACGCCACGCTTCTCGCAGCTTTTTTGAATCGCTTCGAGCTTGCCAGTGGGCAGCGAGCCGGTCTCGTGAAAGAGGCGGCCGATGAGGGTCGATTTGCCGTGGTCAACGTGGCCGACGATGACGACGCGCAGTGGTTGTTCGCTCTTCATTTCGCCCATGACGGTCGCTTCACCCGAGGCAGAGGTTGCACTCGTGGCAGTGATTTCACCTGTGGCAGTCATCACATGTACCCCGCCGCACGCAGCTCTTCGAACGCGTGTTCGCTCTCTTGATCTTGAGCGCGGGTGCTACGTTCGGGCACCTTCGTCGCTTTAAGTTCTGTAATGATTTCTGGGACGGTCGTGCTCTCTGAGACGATGGGGTAGGTGCAGGGGGCACAGCCGAGGCTGCGGTAACGCTTGCCGTTTTGGGCGTAGTAAAGCTCGACGAGGGGGATGCGCTCGCGATCGACGTATTCCCAGATGTTCACTTCGGTCCAGTGCAGGAGCGGGTGGACGCGAAGGTGGGTGCCGGGCTCGAAGTCGGTCTTGAATTGATCCCACAATTCGGGGGGTTGGTCGCGGATATCCCACTCGAAGTTCTTGTTGCGGGGCGAGAAGTAGCGTTCTTTGGCGCGGGTGCCGTCTTCATCGCGGCGGATACCGACGATGACGGCTTCGAAGCCTTTTTCGTCGATGACTTTGGCCATCATGTCGCGCTGCAAGAGGGTGCAGCAACGCACGCGATTGGCACCGCCGAGTGGGAAGGTTTCGCCACGGGCGACGGCTTCGCGGTTGACGCCGAGCACGACGTTGAGGTTCCACTCTTTGCTGATTCGCTCTCGGTAGTCGTCCATCTCGGTGGGGTTGTAGGTGGTATCCATCTGGACGCAGGGGACGGGGACGTGACCGAAAAAGGCTTTTCGCATGAGCCAGAGAATGACGGTCGAGTCTTTGCCCATGCTCCAGAGCACGGCGAGCTTGTCGAATTTGAAGAATGCCTCGCGCAGAATGTAGATGCTCTGGGCTTCGAGGCGGTCGAGGTGGGTGTACTTCTCGCGCAGACCTTCGTCGGGCGAGAAGCGTCCACGGGCGATTTGTTCGCGCTGGTAGTCGCCGAGTGGCAATTGGGTTGTCATATACCGCCTCCTTGCACGAATGACGTCGCCGATTCGGGACGCACGTGCAGACCGCATTCGTTGTGTTCGGGGGTTTCCCACCACCAGCGCCCTGCCCGCTCGTCTTCGCCTGCTCGTACGGCTCGCGTGCAAGGGGCGCACCCGATGGAGGGGAACCCTTTTGCGTGCAAGGCGTTGACGGGCACGTTGTGTTCGCGAATGTAGTGCCAGACGGCGGTGCTGCTCCAACTGGCGAGTGGGTTGAGCTTTACGATGTTGTGGTTGCCCTCGTCGATTTCTACGACCGAGATCGATTGCCGGTTGGCGTTCTGATCGCGGCGCAGCCCTGTAACCGCATCGGCGGTCTTCAAGACCCGGCGCAGGGGTTCAACCTTGCGGATGAAGCAGCACTCTTTTCGGTTCTCGACGCTGTCGTAGAAGCTGTTGGGGCCTTTTGCCGCAACGAGTTGCTGCACAGCGTCATGAATCGGGAACACCACTTCAACCGTTAGCCCGTAACGGAGTCTGACGGCATCGATGACATTGTAGGTCTCTTGATGCAGCCGGCCTGTGTCGAGCGTGAACACCCGTATATCAGGCAGCACCTTTGACGCAAGGTCGATGAGCACGACATCTTCGGCGCCAAAGCTCGATGCGACGACGAGTCGGTTGCCGAAGGTTTGCCCGGCCCAGCGGAGAATTTCGTCGGGCGGTGCGCTTTCGAAGCGCTCGTTAAGCGCGTCGATCTCTTCGGTGGTGAATTGCTGGCTCATTCGTTCAGTCCATGGCGGTGGGGGCGCCCTGCCGCAGCGCGCAGAAAGTAGGCACCAAACACCCACTTGTCAATGGACTTACTAGACTTCGCGCGCTACTCAGTCGGCGAGTAGGCGAGCAATTCGGCGTGGACAGCGGCGGTTTCGCCGTGTGAGGCAGCGTCGTAGGCTTTCATCTCGACGGCACCGTAGCCGCGGCAGTAGTTCCACTCGACGCGCTCGCCTGAGGGTGATTTTTCAACCACGAGAACGCAGTCGTTGTATTGTTTTCCGCGCACGGTGACATGGTGTCCGACGCGGGCGATGGTGGCAGAGCCGTTGTCGAGGGGCCACTCGGTGCCGGTTTCGAGGGGCAGCTTGATGAGGTATTTGCCGGTCTTGGTTTTGAAGATGCCGTCGTCGCGCACTTCGTAGTCGATGCGGGTCGTGCCCGATTCGACGACGGCTTTGTTGTCTTTGAAGCGTTTGACGCGGGTGACGAGCAAGACGTCTTGCGTGAGGCCGCTCTCGCCCTGTGACTTGACCATGTACGACCACGCCATTCCTTTTTTGAGGGGGAAGTAGTCGGCGAGGGTGCGGGCGGTGGTGGTTTCGACGGGTTTGGGTGCGGTGGCACAAGAGGTTGCGAGCAATGCTGCGAGGGCGAGCGCGACGAGCGCGGCAGCGGGGGATGCGTGGGGGGATGTGCGCGGGGATGTGTGATTGCGGCGACGTGGCGCGTCGAAATCGTTCGAATTCAGCATGACAACTTGACTCCTGACCCGCATCGTATGAGGCGGATGTTCGTTCGTGGTGTGGGCCACGTTTGTGTTGCAGGCCCATTTTTTGCGGCCAGCGGGCGCGCCCAGCGGGTCTTTGCAAGGGCCTGCACGCAGCACGCGATGCTTGCACGAGGTCGCGGCAGGTCGCTAGTCTGGCGGCAGGTCGCTAGTCTGGGCGAGACGCGCGTGTGACGTGGCTCGCGGCTGAGTTTTGCAGACCGGCGCGGGCAAGTCCAATTCGCGGGGGCTTTGCTTTTCTGGGTCCGCGTGTTGGACCGCGACGAACGGCGACGAAGCGCGACGAAATCGAACAACGGCTTTTTATTGAGGCATGCACAGAGTGAAAGAGCGAGCGCGACGAATGGTAAATCGACGGGGTCTGGGTGAAGTTCGCGCGGCGTCGCTGATTGCGCTCGCGGCGGTGGTGGTGACGGCGGCGACGCTGCCTGTTGTGGGTGGCGGGTGCGCACCGAACTTTACGATTGCAGGGTCGTGTACGCTCGATGCCGAGTGCGGCGAGGGGCAGTTCTGCGACGGCGGGTTCTGTGCATCCAGCGCGGTCGATGACGACGAGACGACGGTGGGTGAGTGTCGCGAGAATGAAGATTGTGACGACGGCGAGCAGTGCGTGAGTCAGCGTTGCCGCACGGTCTGCACGGGTGATCGCGATTGCGACGACGGTGAGGTGTGTGGCGCAGCCGGGTTCTGCATCGGCAGCTTTGGCGACATCGACGCCAGCGATGACGATGACGATGATGATGACGACGATGATGCAGACGACGACGACGCGAGCGATGATGATGACGCGAGCGATGATGATGACTCGAACGATGACGACAATGACGCAGCCAACGACGACGACAACGATGCGAGCGGCGATGACGACGATGATGACGATGATGACGATGATGACGATGACAGCACCTGCACCCCGACAGCGAACCGTGACGAGGTGTGCGACGGCAAAGACAACGATTGCGACCGGAGTACGCCCGACGGCGTTGATGAGCCACGGCTAGGCAACGATTGCGTCGTGCCGGGCAAGAAGGGTCCGTGCGCGGCGGGGTTGCTGGTGTGTGAAGGTGGCGCGTTGACGTGCGTGAGCGAAGCGGCCTCGACCGCGGAGGTGTGCGACGGCGAAGACAACGATTGCGACGGCGTCGAAGACAACGGAACAACGCTCTGCGACGCGGGCGAGTCGTGCAGCGGTGGCAAGTGCGTCAGCTCGTGTACGCCCGATTGCGCGGGTAAAAACTGCGGCAACGATGGGTGCGGCGGCACGTGTGGGGCCAACGCCGGGTCGTGTCCGAGTGGGCAGACGTGTGAAGACGGCTCGTGCGTGTGTGTCAACGCGTGCGAGACCGAGGGTGAAAAGACGTGCCTTAGCAACGCGGTCGCGCAGCTTTGTTCGACCTCGTCGAACGGGTGCCTCGTGTTGTCTGAAACGCCGTGCCTTGAAGGTCAGGCGTGCGCCTCTGGCACGTGCTCGTGTACGGGTGAGGTTTGCTCGACCGTGGGGGCGAAGCGCTGCAACGCAGCGGGCGTGGCGCAGGTGTGTACTCAGTCGGGTGCGTGCAAGGTGTGGAAAGACGCGCCATGCGGCGCGCGTACGGTGTGTGAGCGCGCGAGCGGCGAGTGCAAAGATTTGGGCTGTGCCGACGGTAGTGAAGAGGCGCGCAACAACCTCGTCGCGGCGTGTGGTGGCTCGTGGACAGTCGCGGGGCTGCAGGCGGTCGCCCCGGCTTGTGGGCGCAAGGCGGGCAACAGCTTTGCCAGCGTGCCCAATACCTGCAACCTGCAAGACCTTTGCGCCGACGGGTGGGAAGTATGCGCGAGCGATGAAGAGACCGCAGATAAGGGTGGCTGCCCTGGTGGGCTCGATGGATTTTTCGCAGTCCGCGAGAAGTCGGGGCGGTTCGGCAACAATCGGCGCTGTGACGGAGACTTGAACAACAACTTTTTTGGCTGCGGAAATCGCGGGCGCAGCAATCAGGGCGACTGCAACACG
>CAZXXB010000171.1:381-8470 GCA_964644185.1 uncultured Myxococcota bacterium | reverse complement strand
ATTTGCCGCACATCCATTTTGTAGATGTGGTCGGCGCCGAAGATGCAGACGTAGCGTGGGCGTTCGTCGGCGATAAGGTTGAGGTTCTGGAAGATGGCGTCGGCATTGCCGCGGTACCATTCTTTTCCGTGGCGCATCTGGGCGGGTACGGCCTCGACGTATTGGCCGATCATCTGCGTGAGGTTCCACCCGGCGTTGAGGTGGCGGTTGAGTGAGTCGGATTTGTACTGGGTGAGGACTTTGATTTTGTAGAAGCCGCTGTTGATGAAGTTGGAGAGGACGAAGTCGATGAGGCGGTAGCGTCCACCGAAGGGAACGGAGGGTTTCGCGCGGTCGCTGGTGAGTGGGTAGAGGCGTTTGCCCTCGCCGCCGGCGAGAATCATGACCATCGTGCGGTTGACGATGGATTGGGTGAGCATGCTGACGCCCTCGCCGAGACCGGGTTCACTGTGACCGACACGCACCGAATTTTCGCGGACCATACCAACCTCCAGAAAAGGCGCGCCCGAAAGCGGGCGAGCGGCCTTGCAGCGTTACCGTGTTCGTCAGCTTCTCGCATTTCGACGCGGAAGCAATCTTTCGTGGCGAAAGCCGCGTTTCATCACAGAAGCAATGTAAGTTCGTGGTCCGGTGGTTCAAGTCACGCCTTTGCGACGGGGGCGAAACAATCGCTGGACGTGTTGCGCGTCGTGTTGCGCGACGTGACGGGGTTAGCGCGCGGGAAGTCATGATCAGAGCCCGTCAAAGCCGCGCGCGACGGGGATGCGTCTGCCGACACCGAATGCGCGTGGGGTGATGCGCAGGCCGGGTGCCATCTGGCGGCGTTTGAATTCGTTGAGTTCGACACGGCGCAAGACGGCGCGGACGGTGTCGGGGTCGTGTCCGCGGGCGATGATTTCGTCGCACGAGGCGTGGTGTTCGAGAAATGCGATGAGCATGTCGTCGAGCGCGTCGTAGGGGGGCAGCGTGTCTTGATCGGTCTGGTTGGGGCGCAGCTCGGCGGAGGGGGGCTTTTCGATGGAGGAGAGGGGGATGCGCTCGCCGTGCCGGTTGACGAAGCGTGAGAGGGCCCAGACGGAGGTTTTGTAGACGTCGGAGAGGGGCGCGATGCCGCCTGCCATGTCGCCGTAGAGGGTGCAGTAGCCGGTGGCGATTTCGCTTTTGTTTCCGGTCGTGACGGCGAGCGCGCCGAGGCGGTTGGCGAGCGCCATGACGAGGGTTCCACGACAGCGGGACTGGAGGTTTTCGGGGGTGGTGTCGAAGGGCAGCGCGGGGTTGCGGGTGAGTTCGGCGTCGAGGGTGCTTAGAAAGGCGCCGAAGGTCTCTTCGATACCGAGGGTAACGAGGCGGATGCCGAGGTTGCGGGCGAGGGCGGCTGCGTCGTCGAGCGAGCCTTGCGACGAGTAGCGCGACGGCATGGCGAGACCGGTGACGTTGGCGGCGCCGAGGGCGTCGACGAGAATGGTTGCGGTGAGGGCGCTGTCGATGCCGCCCGAGAGGCCGAGCACGGCGCGACGATGGTGCGTTTTGCGAAAGTAATCGGCCACGCCGAGCACGAGGGCGTCGTAGAGGTCGGCCCAGTGGGCGTCACCCGTGAGGGGTGCGAGCGGGTCGGGTGAGGGGGTGTGGGTTGCGGGGGCGAAGAGATCGACGACGTGGACGGCTTCGCGAAAGCGGGGGAGCGCGGCGAGGAGGTTTCCGCTGGGGTCGAAGGCCATCGAGCCGCCGTCGAAGACGAGTTCGTCGTTGGCGCCGACGAGGTTGACGAAGGCGACGGGCAGGCGGTGACGACGGGCGTGTTGTGCGAAGAGCGCGCCGCGATGCCCGGCCTTGCCTGCGTGGTAGGGAGAGGCTGAGAGGTTGACGATGCAGGTGGCGCCGGCGGCGGCGACTTCGGCGACGGGGTCGATGCCGTAGCGGCGCTCGCTGAGGCCGGGTCCGAAGGCTTCGACGGGTGACCATGCGTCTTCGCAGATGGTGATGCCGAGGCGGGTGCCCGCGATGGTGGGGTCGAGCGTGGGGTCAAGCGTGGCGATGCCGGGTGTGGTGCCGGGCTCGAAGTAGCGCCACTCGTCGAAGACGTCGTAGGTGGGCAAGAGGCGCTTGGTGACGCGTGAGATGACGCGCCCGTTGGCGGCGAAGACGGCGTCGTTGGTGAGGCGTGGGGTGAGGTGTGGCGCGTGTGGGTCGAAGCCGCCGATCGCGCCGAAGAGGGCGGGTAGCGGCAGGTCGGCGACGAGGCGGGCTTCGGCTTCGGCGGCCGCGATGCGGAATCCGTGGCGTT
This sequence comes from uncultured Myxococcota bacterium, assembly GCA_964644185.1. Lineage (GTDB taxonomy): Bacteria > Myxococcota > JAJVIH01 > JAJVIH01 > CAZXXB01 > CAZXXB01. Next base: position 6,186 of record CAZXXB010000171.1, on the reverse strand, counting down.
CGAGCAGGTCGCGCGGTGGGTAGCCGGTGAGGGCGAGTTCGGGAAAGAGGCAGAGTTGGGCGCCCTGCCCTTTGGCCTCGCGTGCGGCGTCGAGGATACGGGCGACGTTGGCGTTGAGAGCGCCGACGGGGGTGTTGATTTGGCAGAGGGCGATGCGCAAGGCGGTCTCGACGTGGTGCGGTGCTTTGGCTGTTGTGGGCTAGAGGTTTTGCACCTCGCGGATGACTTCCATCGCGGGGGTGGGCATTTTCATTTCGCTGGTGTCGAAGCCGAATTCGGTCATGGCTTCGAGGACGCGGTTGTAGGTGTTGAGGCGGCGGCGGTCTGAGCGGGCGCGTGGGAGATCGGGCAAGACGCGCAGTTGGAGGGTGCGGAAGAGCGAGTTTTGCGCTTCGTAGGGGGTGATTTTGCAGCCGATGCTGCGGGCGAGTTGGCTCAGGCGAATGAGTTTGTCGACCGAGTCGTCGTTGAGGGCGCGTTCTAGTTCGGCGGCCTCGCGAGAGATGAGGTCGGAGACGATTTTGCTGAGGGTGTCGGTGTGGAAGGCGGCGCCGAGTTCGCTTGCTGTGCGGACGATGTCGTGGACGGTGGAGAGGTCTTCGAGTGCCCAGCGGGTTTGCAGGTCGCGCAAGAGGCGAATGAGGCTCGCTTCGAGGGCGTGGGTGACGGGGCTGAGGACGCGCGGGGGGAGCGGACGTCCAGAGCGGACGTATTTGCGCAAGAGCGGCAGGTTGCGGCGCAAAAGGCTCTCATGGTGTTCACGCAGGCGTTCGGTCTCTTGCTGCATGAGGCGGTCGAAGATGCGGTCGCGTTCTTCCTGAAAGAGGTCGTCGAGGGTGTAGACGGGGCCGGTGAGAATCGGGTGGCGAATCTCGTCGAATCCAACGACGGGAAAGCGTTCGATTTCACTGAGGCGTGCTTTGAGCGCCTCGTAATCGGCGTCGTCGTGAAACTCGGCGACCGAGCAGTAGACGTCGCTTTGCGAGTGGGTGAGCCAGAGGCCCATGGCGAGCCATGAGGCTCCGGTTGCACCTGAGGTGAAGCTCACTTTGAAGACGCCGAGTTGGGCGGGGCCCAGGCCGCGCTCATCGACATCAAGCAGTTCGATGCGGTTGCCGCGCACGAGCCCCGAGCCGATGCCCGGGCTGACGAGTTCTTGCGTGAGCATGAAGTTGGCGACGATGCGGGGCCACTCGACGACGGTGGGGTGGACGAGCTTTTCGTAGACGGTGCGCCCGTTGCCGTAGTCGGCGACGTTGCTTGGCGCCCGTTCGAGTCCATCGAGGAGTTCGGGTTCGAGGTCGATGGAGGAGATTTGTTTTGCGAGTTGAATGGCGCGCGCGGCGTAGCGGAGGTTTTGCACGGGTTCGATGCCGCTGATTTCGTCGAAGAACCATCCGCAGCTTGCGTACATGAAGAGGCGGTTGCGCTGCATTTCGAGGAGTTCGAGGGCGCGGATTTTTGTGCGGTCGTCGAAGGGGAAGCGTAGCTGGGAACGCATCCAGCTTTCGACGCGGTCTGATTTTCGGTCGAGAAAGACGTCGATGTAGGCGTTGCGTGCCTTCCATGGGTCGCGAAAGATGGGGGCGCCTTCTTTTTCGTAGAGGTCGTCGAGTTGGTTGCGCAGGTGGTCGAGGGCGTCACGCAGGGGTTTGCGCCAGCGCTGGTGGTAGTTGGGTGTGCCGGCGTTGCAGCCGCAGTCGGATTTCCAGCGAGAGACGCCGTGGGTGCAGCTCCACGCGGTGCCTTCGTCGTGTTCGGACTGGGCGAGTTCGACTTCGCAGATGGGGGGGAATTTTTCGAGGAATTCTCCGAAGTTGGTGAGGGTGAGTCCGCGTTTGGGGAACTCTTGTTTGAGGAGAAAGCTGAGTCCGCGGTCGCCGAAGTGTTCGTGGTGTCCGTAGGTTTCGCCGTCGGTGGCGACGCTGACGACGCGGGGGCGGCGGTCGAAGTAGGGGTCTCCGAAGGCTTTTTCGAAGCGGTCGGCGAGTTTGGGGGCGTCGCCGAGCATTTTGTCGAAGGCGATCGCGCGTGAGAGGGTGCCGTTGTAGAAGAAGACGTCGATGAAGCGTTGGGGGTCGCGTTTTCCGGCCTTGTCGGGGACGAAGATGCGGTAGGGCATGCGGGTGTCGATGGTGCCGTCTTGCACCGAGCGCCACTGGTCTTCTCCGGCGCCTAAGGGGCGGACGCGGGCGGCTTGTGAGGGGGCGAGCAGGATGTATTTGAGGCCGAAGGGCATGAGGGAGCGGAGGGTGGCGGCGTTGACGGCGGCTTCGGGTAGCCAGAGGGATTCGGGGCGACGTCCGAAGATGCGCCAGAAGTAGGAGATGCCCCACTCGATTTCGGTTTCGCGGTCGCGCTCTGTTGCGAGGGGTAGAATGGGGTGGCTGAAGGCCTGGGCGATGGCGTTGCCGTGTCCACCGCGGAGTTCGCGGCTCATGCGGTCGGCTTCGACGAGTCCTTCGAGGACGAGGGGGTATTTTTTCTCGATCCACGAGAGGAGCGTGGGGCCGAAGTTGAAGCTCATGTGCGCGTAATTGTTGACGATATCGCGAATTCGGCCATCTGGGGCGAGGATGCGGGCGACGAGGTTTGGCAGGTAGCACTCGTGGAGGATTCGCTCGTTCCAGTCGTGGTACGGGTCGGCGCTGGGCTGTTGCTCGACCTCTTCAAGCCACGGATTTTCGCGTGGTGGCTGATAGAAATGGCCGTGCATGATGACGTAACGTTCGGACACGTGGCGCTCCCTTCGGGCAGGTTGGGGAGACTATCACCCGTGACGGTGCGGCTGCAAAGGGGGGGGTGTTTTGGGGGATCGCGTGTTTTCAGGCTGGTGGCGAATTATGCAATGAAATCGGTGGGTTAAGTGGCATGTCTCCGCGCACTTGTTTAAGGGTGGGCAGATTTGCTTTGTGATTCGGGGGGTTAGGTGCGTTTTCCCCACTTTTGGAGTGGGGGAAAAGTGGGGGAGCAGTGTGGGGGAGTGGGGGGGCGATCATTCGACCACGGAGCGAGCGCATCGCCGCCGGAGGGCACAGAATCTCTCCACCACGCCGACAAGACAATGAAGCCGCTCGAAGAAACCGGAAGTGACTGAAGCGTCACCACACTATCCGCTAACGAAAAACACTGTAACAGGAAACCACCAAAGGAACTCCGAATCGTAGGCATCGACGCATTGCGTAACGTCAGCGTCGAAGAAAAAACGAACCTCGACGCCGTTCGGGCCGCTCATCTCAGCAAGTTCAGCCGCGCTGATCTCGACCCCCAATACAGAAAGCCATTCGCCGACGCTTGGCGGGGCAACCCTTGGCAATGCCCTCAAAGGATGCACCCGTCCGCCTATGGTCGTCCACAGAATCGTAGAGTTGTTGGCAGGCCACACTTGCGTGGAAAGAGGCACGGTCGTGCCGACGATTATTCTCTCTCCAGGCGGAACCAGAAACTGGGCGCTGCCATCCGGTAACGCAGTGATGTCCAGGCCACTAGACGTGACGAGTCCTGGTACCTCGTCGATGAGGAAACAACGCGACACCTCTAAGACCTCTAAATCCTCGACAGGGACTTTCCTATCAAGCAATCCGACGAGGGTAACACGCACCGCTGCAACAGCAACCCGAACCCCGCTTTGATCAATAGCAGAAACAGAAATGAAGATAACATTTGTGTTAAGAGCCGCTCGATTGCAGCGAAATTGCACGAAGTTCGAGTACATGGTGCTTTGATCGCACGGACCTGCCTGCGCTGTGCCATCGCTGAGGAATACCTGCGCATCTGAGTGAGCCGGAAGGGTCCATCGGACATCGATTGTAAACTCATCCGTCAATAAAGTGAGACTATACGGGCTTCCCCTCGCACCTGAAAACGTGGCTGTGGCTGCGGAATCAGAGCCCGAAGGCACCACGAGCGGCACAGTCAGTGCGGATGCTGTATCGGCGACATCTTCAGACTCGCCACATGTGGCAGCGAGGCGATGATGAACGCTAACCGGGGCTTCGCATTTTTCATCAGCCGAGTCATGGTCAGCGATATCTTTGGCGTTCACATCGCATCCATGTAGAGCGGAAACCAATAAGCAAACAGCGGCTACCGCAAAATAACGGTCGACGAAAGCAATTTGAGAGCCCATCGCGTCGAGGTCATGGTACACGATTGTAGTCCCTTCCGGGGACTGGGCATCCATAGCCTCCAAACGCGCACGAGGTCGAGGTGGTGTCGTCATCGTCGTCGCCCGAGGTTGACGTAGCGTCGGTGGGGGCCGGGAGATCGTTGTCGTCGTCAACGGTGGGTGCATTGGCGGTGTCGTTGTTCGCGTTGCTGGGGCCTGTCGTGCCGTTGGCGGCGAAGTCGCACGAAGCGAACGCGATCAAGGTCACGAAGGCGAAGGCGATGTGTGCTTTGGGTATGAGGCGCATTTGCGGAGTATGCGTTGAGGGTAGTTGGGGCGCAAGTATCCCTGCGGCGATGCCGCAGGCTCAAAGAGACATGGCTCTTCGCGCGAGCGCTCATCGCGCTACGGGCGGTTGGCGTTTCGGGACGGCAGGGTTGCGAGGCTATGGGTTGGGTCGTGCGCGGGAGAGAATGAGTCCGTGAATTGTCATCGCAAGCAGTGCGATGAGCGTGATCGCCACATGCACCAGAACGAGATGGGCAGGGTAGAGCTGCGGTAGTACCGTCGCGGCGAGGAGCGTCGAGATGGCGAGCAGCGCGTCGAGTAGGGAAAACTCGATTCCGAAATTGCGCTTGACCCGGAGTCAGATCGCGGCGTTGTTCAGCGTGGCGTTCGTGCGGAATCCGTAGAGGCGATTTGGGGGGATCTTTGAGATCGCAAGGGGTACGCCGAAGGCGATGAACAGGATGCCTTCGGCGGCGAGCAAGAGGGTTGTGATATTCATCGTACTCTCCATTTCGAGCGGAGGCGTTGGTGGGGCCAACGGCCTCAAGACAATGTGAGCCTTGGCCAACGGCCAAGGTTGCGCGACCAGTCACACCAACATGAGGGCCAATGGCCCGGCCTAGTCACGCGAGTGAGATGCGGTCAAGATCACAAACGTTAGTCCCAGACATAACGTTCGTCGAAGTCGATCTTGTAGTGCGTGAGGAACGCGCGGTATTCGTCTTGAAACGACCGGTTGCGGTGGTGCGCGACCTGATCGTCAATGTATGAGCACAACGCAGGCAGATTATCGGGTCCAACTGAGAATGCGCCGTAGCCACGTTGCCAGGCGAACTCGGTAAGGTCTGGTGATTGTGTCTTCAGCCATTTTGACGTGGCGGTTTTGAGACCTTCGACAAGGTCAGCAATCGTTAGCGTGCGGGGGAGCGCGAGCGCAAGATGTACGTGGTCGGCAACGCCGCCGACGCGATGGCAGTCGCAGCCGAGATTGCGGGCAACGGTTGCGAGGTACGCGTGGAGTGACGGTTGAAGTGAATTGGGGATGAGCGCGGCACGGTTCTTCGTGCTGAAGACAAGGTGGACAATAACAAGCGCGAGAGATTGCGGCATGGCGGACCCTCGACAGACAACCGCTCGCCGCATGAGAGCGGTGCGGGCCGAAGATCGTGTATCGCGGGGCTGACGTGTGAACAAGCCGAAAAACACCACCCCGTGCGATAGCGCGGGCCTTCAGCCCGCGATGGTGCGGTGTGGTGCGTATCCTGCGGCGATGCCGCAGGCTCACATTAGAGCCGCGCCGTTGGCGCTTCAAGAGTGGAGGGAGTGAGCGGTGTGGGGCTTATCCTGCGGCGATGCCGCAGGCTCACATTAGAGCCGCGCCGTTGGCGCTTGAGATGAGGAAGACGGTG
>CAZXXB010000171.1:0-252 GCA_964644185.1 uncultured Myxococcota bacterium | reverse complement strand
CCCGGACCGGAGACGGTCCGACCCTCCCCCGGAGGGAGAGGGTGCGGCGGGGGGCACCTCTCCCCGGCGAGGACGCCGACCCTCTGCGCATGACGCAGAGAGGGTGAAGAGAAATTTTTGTTGGCTCTTCGCGCAAGCGCTCATCGCGGTGTGGACGAAGACGTCCACGAGGCGCGCCGGAGGAGGGGGGGGAGGTGAGACCAGTGGGGACGTGGGACGCGTGGGATGGGGGGGCGTGGGGCCAGTGGGAGC
>CAZXXB010000170.1:7177-8485 GCA_964644185.1 uncultured Myxococcota bacterium | reverse complement strand
CTCCGCCCGGCGCTGACTCCTTGGGTCCGGGCAGGCGGGACGCTGCGCGTGAGCGGGCCGACCGGCACGCGGCACGATGCGAGCGGCACTTGCGGCGTTGACGAATGCGACGCGCGAAGAAGCGGGGGCGTTTGAGCAGATGGAGCGCGAGGGTTTGACGCCGGGGCTTCGCGCGCGGGGTGCGTTCACGCCGTTTGAGCAGCGGTGCGCGAGTCTGATGGTGACGGGTTACGACACGCTTGCGGCGGGGGTGGCGTGGTTGTGGCGGTATCTGCTCGACGATGCGTCGCGGATGGTTGCGCTTGAGGATGAGTGGAGGTCGTATGTCGCCGCAACGCCGAGCGCGGAAGAACGCACGAGTGACCCGCTGCCGCGGACAACGGCGTTCTTTCGCGAGGTGCTGCGGTTGCGTCCGCCGGTGTGGAGCGTAATGCGGGAGGTGAAAGAGGCGACGGAGATTTGCGGGCACGGGCTGCGAGCGGGGGACCGGGTGGCGTTGCTGCTTTATGAGGCGGGTCGCGACCCGGCTGCGTACCATGACCCAGAAACGGTGAAGCCGTGTCGGTTCGCGGCACGCGAAGAGCGAGCGGCGGAAGATCGCGACGCTGAGTTGATCGCGTTTGGCAGCGGGTATCGGCGATGCCTCGGAGAAAATCTCGCGCTGCATCTTGGGCCGCGGATCGTGGCGAGGCTCGCGAGCGCGTTGCGGTTTGTGCCGGTCGAGCCAGTGTCGCTCGCGCCGGTGACGCGGTTCACGTTGCGCCCATCAACGCCCCTTCAGGTGCGTGTCGAGGCGCGCCATCTGGCGTGAAACGTTTGAGTCGATCAGAGTGCGGTGAGTCAGAGTGCGGTGAGCAGGTTTGCGGCGTGATGCTCGACGCGGATGACGGCGTTGTTGCGCACGCGGCGTGCCATCGCGAATCCGGCTTTTGCGAACTTCTGCACGGCCTCGCTGAGGTGCCACTCGCGCGGGGTGTACATGAAGCGGGTTTCGCTGACGTCGAACATGAGGTCGCTCTGCAACTCGAAGTGAATTTTGTGGGCGCCGTAGGGGATGAGCAATTCGAGTGGGGTGCGGCAGAGTGCGTGGGGGTCTTCGACGACGAGCGTTGTGGGGGCGAAGGTTGAGAGGCGGGGCAGGGTGCCGGCCTCGGGGACGATGCCCTCGTCGCTGTCTCGCATCATGCGAATGTAGGCGGCGAGATCGTGGCGAAGAGGAACGGATTGTTTCGCGGGTTTGAAGAGGGCGGGGGTGACGGCCTCTTGCGCGGTGAGCACCGTGTCGAGGGCGTCGTCGTAGGTGCAGCC
>CAZXXB010000170.1:3451-7163 GCA_964644185.1 uncultured Myxococcota bacterium | reverse complement strand
CGCGCGGCCTCTTCGCCAGCGGCTCGCCACGGAAAGAGCAACAGGCTCGATGAGTAGCGCAACGATCCGACGCGGATGTCGAAGCGCTGGGCGAGTTGCTCGCGCAAGAGTTTGCGCAAGAGTACGAGGTCGTCGTCGCCGCGATTGAGAGCGTCGTCGAGGGTGCGGATGAAGTCGAGAGCTTTGACCCCGTGCTCGGCCTGCAGCCAGTAGAGCACGTACTTGAGCGCGCCGAACTCGATGAGGGCAGTGTACATCTCGTAGATGCGGTAGGCGTCGGCGATGTCGAGAGGCGTCATCGTGCGCGTCGATTTGATGAAGCCCGCTTCGTCGACGACGAGCTGGTATTTTTCGCGGTAGGCGGGCTCAGACATAGGCGTGTTGGGCAGCACTGCGGTGTGGTAGACTTTGGCGTGAACGCCACGGTCGAAGCAGAATTGCAGGTCGTTGCAGAAGGTGTCGACGGTCGCCTCCGGCAACGCGACGAGAATGTCGGTCGAGATGGGCAGGCGCTCGGCGCGGAAGGTCTTGAGCAGTTCGGTGAGCTTGCTGGTTTTGATGTTTGAGCGGTCGATCGCTTCGAGCACGCCTGTATCGACCGACTGCACCGCGATGATGCCTTCGGCGGCGATGCCTTCGGCGTTCCAGAGGCGGATGATTTCGGCGACGCGCTCGGTGGCGTTTTTGGCGTAGTTGACCTGCACCTGACGCGGGTAGCCGGTCTTGCGGCGGGTTTCGGCGACCCACTGAGCAATCTCGACGTCGCGGCGAAAGACACCGAAGTTTGCGTCGGCTATCCAGAGCACTTCGACTTTGTGTTCGCCGCACCATTCGATTTCGCGGCGAACCCGGTCGTCTTCGAGCGAGCGGATTTTTTGCAACGTCGCGGCGCCCCAGTCGCAGAAGGTGCAGCCGTAGGGGCAGCCGCGATTGGTTTCGATGGTGGCGCAGAGGCGGGTTGCCGAACCGGTCTCGTCGAAGAATCCGGTGAGGTAGGGTGAGGCGTAGGTGTCGAGTTCGACGGCGCGCTCGCGGTCTTGTGCGCGCACCACGCGACCGTCATCAAGGCGTACCGTGACGCCTTCGATGCGCGAGACGGCGTCACGCCAGCCGCGGGTGTCATCGCGCGCGGTGCTCGCATCGTGGGCGGCGATGGCGGTGAGCACATCGACGAGGGTTGATTCGCCCTCACCGCGTATGACGACGTCGAGTTCTGGGTGGTCGCGCACAAAGGCTTCGCACTCGCCTTCGCGGCGGGGGATGTTGGGGCCGCCGTGGATGGTGATGATGTTGGGAAAGAGGCGCTTCACGACGGTGGCGATGTCGAGGTTGCGCTCTCCGTTCCAGACGTAGTGGGAGAAGAGGACGATGCCGGGTCGGTTGCGAGCGATGGCGGCGATGAGTTGTGCGGCGCTGCTGTAGAGGGTGGTGTCGAAGTCGAAGCTGCGGTTGAGCTCACCGCCGCGTGCCGTTTTTGCGTGCGCGACCACCATTCCGAGCGCGAGCGGCATGTAGTCGCTGGCTTCGTGAACGCAGTGAACTTTTCGGCGCATGCTGCTGTTTTCCTTTGAGAGCCTGAGTCACCCCCGGCGGCACTTTGCCAGATAACCCTACCGACCTGTGTCGATTGGGGCAACAAGCGCGTGCGAGTGCTGTTTTTGTTTCGCGAAATCTGCTAGGCAACAGATACGTTGATTGAGGTTTGAGAGGGTCGTTTGAGGTGCCATCGAGGCGAGCAATCGCCGGGCGCTTCGTGGTTCGAGAGTGAGTGACGCGAGGTCGTGAGAGTCCCGTGTTGCGGAGGTCGTGTTGCAACCCCATCTCGTACGCGCCATCGCCATCATCGTTGGAGTGCTTCTGGCGCTTGGCCTTGCGGCCGTGAGTGCGACAGAGGTGTGGCTCACGACATCACTGCCGTCGTTTGTTTCGCTTGCCGAAGCGATGGTGAGGGTGCCTGACGAGCGGTTGTTTGCGCTGCGGCCCGACGTCAGCGTGAAGAGCAGCGGTGGGGCGATGCCACTCAATGAACCCGTGACGTGGAAGACCAACCGGCTTGGGCTGCGTGCGTCACGTGAGTTCGACTCTTATGCGCCCGAGGGGGTGACGCGGGTGCTGGTGGTCGGCAGCGAGCACGCGTTTGGCTACAACGTAGAAGAGCCCGAGTCGATAACGGGCGTGATGCAGGCGAAACTTGGTGCGTCGTTTGAGGTCGTGAACGCGGCGACGCCGGGGTATCGCATCGTGCAGATCGCAGAGGCGACGCGGCTCTATGCGCGCGACCTGCACCCCGATCTCATCGTTTACATCGGAGGGGCGTTTGACCTTGAAGGGTCGATCGACGTGTACGAGTTGGCGCAGAAATACCTGAGCGGCACGCACGTGCAGACGCGGGCGTTGTATCTCACGACGTCGCTGCTTTCCGACGCCGAGCGGGGTGTCGCGGCAGGCATTCGTCGGCGGTATGACGCGACGGTCGCGCCGATGCACGCGGCAGAGTTGATGCTCGATGCCGCATCAGATGCGGGGGCGACGTTTCTCGTGGCGACCGCGAACCCGGATTTACCGGCGGCGATTCGGCTTGCGGGAAACTTTCGCGCGCTCGAGACGACGCTTCCGGTCGAGTTTCTGGCGTTGTCGGGTGCGAGCTATCGTGAGAATGCCGCGCAACTGGAACTTTCGGTGCGAAATCTGACGCAGGCACGTGCGGCGAAGAAGGCGGCAGCGGCGAGTGCGGATGCGGTCGGAGATGGGGCGTCGGCGACGGCGACAGGGCAGGTCGGGCTGCCTCGATGATCTCGCTTGGGGCAGTGCCGGGGCGTCGCGAGCAATTTGCTCGTGAGGCGGTCACGCTTGGTCAGACGATCATGGCGCGCACGGGTGGGGTGACGGGGGCCGCGCTTCGCACCGGGTATTACGCGATGACGCTTGGTTATCGCGAGATCGCCGAGTGGACGGTGGTGCTGTTTATCGAAGATGCCGATGCGCAGCTTGCGTTGTGGCAATCGCGTGCGGATGCGGCGGGGGTGACGGTTCGCGAGGCGGTGCTGGGTGAAGCCGATGTGTTTGCCGAAAGTCTACTTCGACGGGCCGACGAGCGGGCTGCGGCGAGCCGGATCGCGCCGTATCGAGCGCTGTACGCGCTGATTCGTCCGCGGGCGCGGGGGGCGGTGCTGGCGTCGATTGATGAGGTGGCGGCGTTCGTCGATCGTTGGTGCTCCATGCAGCGGTCGTCATAAAAATTCGCGTCTTGCAGTCTCATCTTGACTTCGCTGCGAGCGCAGAGCGGAATTGTGCGCATGGGGAACTCGGTGCACCATCTGCGCTCTCGTGCGGCATTTTCCTCGGCGGCAAACGGTTTGCGCGCGGGGTCGGTGCGTGGCGCGGCGATACCGGTTTATTTCGCCGCTTGGCGGTGGAGTTTTACACCGCTGGGGTTGGGTGCGCTCATTGCGTCGGCGCGAGCGGATGCGGGGCTTCACCGCGAGTTTGCGTTTGATGAACAGATTCGCGCGGGGGTGATGTCGCTGCTTGCGTCGCGCGGTGCCGATGCGCGCGGGCTGGTGGTCTTTTCGGACTTCATGTGGAACGACGGGGCGCACGCCAATTTTTCGCGCGCGGTGAAGTTGCTGCGTCCGGGTCTCATGACGGTACATGGCGGGCCTTCGGTTCCGCGAGACCCGGTGATGTTGCGCGAGTACATGCGCAAACGACC
>CAZXXB010000170.1:3135-3441 GCA_964644185.1 uncultured Myxococcota bacterium | reverse complement strand
GCGCTGGGTGAGGGCGAAGAGTCGTTTGTGGCGCTGTTGCGGCGCATCGCCGAGACGGGTCCGTCAGTTCGTGCGCTTGCGCAATCAGCGGAGGCGAACCCCCAGGGGTTGAGTGGGTTCGCGATACGGCGCGATGTGGGCGAGGGCGAGGCGGTGTTGACGGGGCCAGCGACGATGCCGACGGCGCTTGATGAATTGCAGTCGGCGTATCTGAGCGGTGTGTTTGATGGTGTGAATCGGCACCGCTACCTCTCGGCGACGTTGGAGACGAATCGCGGATGTCCGTATGGCTGCTCGTTTTGCGAC
>CAZXXB010000170.1:0-3125 GCA_964644185.1 uncultured Myxococcota bacterium | reverse complement strand
TGGGGCGCCGCGACGCTGCAGAAGCTGCGTCTGTTTTCGCTGGAGCGGGTCGAGGCCGAGCTTGACTGGATAGGGCGGCACGGCATTCACATGCTTTGGTTAGCCGACGCGAACTTCGGGATACTCGATCGTGACGTGGCGATTGCTGAGATGATCGTGCGGACGCGGATGCGGTTTGGGTATCCGCGCGAGGCGTACGTGAACTACGCGAAGAACGCGACCGAGCGGGTGAGTGAGATTTGCAGCATTCTGGTGCGGGGGAAGGTGGCGACGGATGCGATGATCGCGTTTCAGACGCTCGACGGTGAAACGTTGCAGAACGTCGAGCGGGCGAACATTCATCCGCAGCGGTACGACGCGCTGGTGAGCAGTTTGCGCCGACGGCGTATCGCGGTGACGACCGACCTGATGCTTGGGTTGCCGGGGCAGACACCGCAGAAGGTGCTCAGCGATTTTGACTATTGTTTTGATCGCGACGTGGGGTTGCGAGCGTATCAGACGAGTGTGTGGCCCAATAGTCCGATGGCGGCGCCGGAGTACGTGGAGCGGTTTGGCGTGAAGGTGAACGAGCGTGGGTATGTGGTGGCGACGCATTCGTTTACCGAGGCTGACGCGGTGACGATGGCGCGTTTGCATCGGCTGTATCTGGTACTGGTCAATTTCGGTTCGCTTCGGCACGCGATGACGGTGTTGCGGTGGGACTATGGGGTTGCGGCATCGCGGGTCGTCGGGCGGTTGCTGCGCTGGTACGACGACCCGTCGCGTGGTGAGTTCGCGGCGTTGCGCGAGACGTTGGGGCGGCTGCTTGCCTGTTTTCCGAGAGACTATTTTGATGTGCGGGTGTTTTTGCGCAGCTCGCTGCTGGTGGTTGACTGGCACGCGTACGTGGCCGAGTTTCTTGCGTTCGTTGAGCGCGAGTTTGAGATTGAGCTTACCCAGGGGGTGCGCGACACGCTGATTGACGCGCAGGCAGCGGTGATGCCCAGGGTTGGTGCGCGGTTGCCGATGGTGCGCACGCTGGCGCACGATCTCGTGGGCTGGATGCGGGCGCATTTTGCCCGCGACCTGTCGGGTTATGGTGCCGTCGCACCACGGCGTGATGCGCGGCTGGCGCTTGCGGCGTATGGGCCGGGGACGATTGCCGTCGATGACCCCGTGGGTGTGACGCGGATGCCGCTTGAGCCGTTGCTGATGTTCAATTACCGCGCGGGCGTGCTTGAATTGCGATCTCCGTTGCTCGACATCGCGGGTGCGCCGGGCTACCTCACGAAGAGTGACGAAGGGCTGTTTCGTTCGGCGCGGGCGGCGGTGGCGGCAGGGGGCGAATTGTTGTGGGGGTTTTCGTCGGCGCTGGATGCCAAGCTCGCCGGGGTCTTGGCTCGTCGACGTGAGCGTCGAGTGGGTTCGGCGATTGATGCCGTCGCGTGAGGGATTCGTTTCGTGTTGCCGTCTCTACATCGTCACAAGCGTCCGATGACTCCGACTCAGGCGCTGGTCTATCGGCATGTGTTCATGCCGCGGGCGAGAGAGTGCCACATGTTTGGCGCGAGTCTGATTCGCGAGCCGCGTGGTGTGCCGCCGCGGTTGCTCGATGTGGGGTGTGGGTCGGGCGAGATTACGCGGATTATTGCGGGGCGGTACCCGAACGCCGAGGTGGTTGGGGTTGACCCGAGTCGCCACATGCTGCGTTACGCGTATGCCGACCAGCGTGAGCGTCCGTTGCGAAATCTGACGTTTCAAGAGGCGGGTGCGGAGGCGTTGCCGTTTGAAGACGGGTCGTTTGACGGGGTGATTGTGTTTGGCGCGCTGAAGCATTTTGTTGATGCGGGGCAGGCGCTGCGTGAGATTGTGCGGGTAACGCGTGAGGGGGGGCAGGTGCTGCTGGGTGAGGGGGCACATGCCGACTCGGCGGATGCGTTGTTGCGGGCGGTGAAGACGTTTGGGGTGGCGCGTGGGGCGTTTTTTCGCGCGTGGCTGATGCACGAAGGGGTGCGAGAGAGCGATGTGCGTGAGGTGATGGCGGCGGCGGGGCTGCGGTCGATTCGTGTGCCGCGCGAGCATGAGATTCCGTATGTGGTGCTTGAAGGTGAGGTGGCGCGCGGGGGGTAAAGTGTGGGGCGATGTGTGGGGCGATGTGGGGGGCAACGTGGGGGGCGATGTGGGGGGGGCGGTGGGGGGGGGACGCGGGGCGGGGGCGGGGGGCGACGGGGGGGGGGGCTGGTGGGGGGGGGCAGGCAGTGTACGAAATCGGCGGCGGGTGCGAATTGATTTGCACTTTGGGATGAAATCGCCTATACAATTGCCCTGCTTGCGAGCCTGTCTGGCGAACGTTCGTACTTCTCGACCGCTTCTCTTCCCCCAAACAAGCTCCAACTTACGCGGCGCGAATTCACGCGCCCGTGGTCGCGTGGCGTTTCGCTTTGATCGAGCGCGCACGCAAGAGAGTGCTTTTGTGACTTCTGTACATGCTTCGGTTTCTTCTTCGTCTTCGGACACTGTCTCCAACTCGCAGCCTGCCAACACCAAGACTGCCATTACAAGCCCGATCAGCGGGGCGGTCGCGACCGATCTCGCGGCGCTCGCCGCATCGGGTGAGCTGACGTTTGCGCACCTCAATCTGCACCCGATTGTGCAGGGGGCGGTTGCGCGTCAGGGTTACACGACGCCGACGCCGATTCAGGCGAAGGCGATTCCGCAAATTCTCGAGGGTCGCGATTTGCTGGGGCTTGCGCAGACGGGCACGGGCAAGACGGCGGCGTTCGCGCTGCCGATCGTGCATCGACTGCTTTCGACGCCGCGCAAGGGGCGGCATCCACGCGTGCTGGTGCTGGTGCCGACGCGTGAGCTTGCGGTGCAGGTGTCGGATAGTTTTCGCGACTACAGCGCGGGCAACGTGCGTTGCGCGGTCGTGATCGGCGGCGTGGCGCAGGGCCAGCAGGTGCGTGCGTTGCGTGCCGGTGCCGACGTCATCGTGGCAGCTCCGGGGCGTCTCACCGACCTCATGGAGCAGAAGCTCGTGAGCCTCGAGCAGATAGAGGTGCTGGTGCTCGACGAGGCCGACCGGATGCTCGACATGGGGTTCATTCGTCCGATTCGGGCGATTGTCGAGACGACGCCGCTTGAGC
>CAZXXB010000169.1:0-8489 GCA_964644185.1 uncultured Myxococcota bacterium | reverse complement strand
CGTGCCGCGTGCCGCGCGAAGCTCGTTCGGCAACGGAGAAACACCAACGCGCCGCCCAACAATCGAGACCCGTCGCACCATCGCGAGCGTGTGCGCCGCGTTCGCAAGCCTCTCAGCGGCCACCAAATCAAGCGTACGCGGCAGCGGAGTACCAAACAGAAACGGCGTTACGAGCTGCACCACAAGCGCGGCGCTCAACCCATCGAGATCAAACACATCGCTCGACGCGCGCTGCACAACCTGCGCAATCGCCCGATCAATCGTCTCGCAAAACCGCGGCTCGTGCGCGTGAATCCGCGCCCGTGAAAACAGCGGCTGCAACGCACGCCGCTGCGTCCGATGCGCCTCACCCTCCGCATGCAAAAGACCCCCGCCAATCACATCGCGCACGTCATCCAGCGCCCGGCCACAACCCAGCACATCTTCATGCTCACGCAATACCGTCGTGATCTCCGCAACCCCGGCAAACATCGCATAGCGACGCGCCCCGATCGTCAACACCGCACTCCGATTCACCCGCATTGCCCGCCCATAAAACTCGAGCGGATCACGAGCATACCGAATCAGCCTCGCTGCCGCGGTCACACCCTCTGCCGCCCGTGCCACCGTCGTGCGGACAAACTGCGCCCTCTGTCGTGCTCCGTCACGCATCATGTCGCGTCTCTACGCACCCCCGTCGGTCACCGCAAGCATCCCGGCGCTGCCTCCGCCCCAAACTTCCTCGCGAACTCCCCGTCTCATTGCGCGTCTACTCGATGAATCGTACTCTTTCCTCACAATCGGGATTCTCCTCGACGAGTCCGCTCGACGGATCGCGAGAAAGGACACGAGGGTTTGCCGTGACGCAGACGAGAACGAAGGCGTCGCCACAGGCATCGATCATTGCGCTGCTGCTCATCGCCGCTTGCGCTTCTGTGCTTTTTAAGCCGCCCCACGTCGACTCAGACTGGCCACTTTCGCACACACTACACGTCGCCTCTCCGCAAATCAGCGTCGAAGTCGGCTACTGCTCGAAGTTCGTCTGCGTCGCAGACCCCGCCGACTTCGCCATTTACGGATTCCTCCCACCCATCGTCCTCTGGCTGGCCGAGGCCGCCACCACCATCGGAATCAATCCCATCGCGTGGTCTCAGCTCACCGCCGTTCTCGGCTTACTCTCCATCTTCGTCGGCACGTGGCTCGCCACCGCCAAACGCTCACAGAATGCCCCTCTCCTCGCACTTGCCGCCGTCTACTCACCCATCGTCCTCGCCTCGTACACGAGCGGCAACAACGAACCCCTCGTTTCCGGTGCCAGCGTGCTCGGACTTGGACTCCTCATCCGTGCACTCGACCCACCCACAACGATCGGCGGCGCCGCGAGTGGCATCGTCGCCGGACTCGCCCTCCTCGTCCGCTATCGCCCCGGGGTCGCCCTGCTCTTCGCCACCGTCGTTGCCGCGTTCGACTCGCGCCGTCGCGCGCTCGCGCTCGCCCACATTCTCGGCACGCTCGCCGTCTTCGCCCTCTGGCAACTTGCCTTCACATACAACTACGGCATGCCCCACCCACTGCCGCTCGTCTACTACGTCAAGCATCTCGGCATTACCCTCTCAGGAGAATTCAGCCCGCTTGCCCAGCGCGTTGGCGCCTTCGCCCCCACCATCGGCGCAGCACTACTTAGCCCCCTCGTGGGCGCACTCTTGCTCGTCGTCACGCGCAGTCGCGCGGTACCCATCATGGCCGCGCTCGCAGCACTCATTACCTTCGTCGCCGCACTCTCCATCCAGTATCCACTCCGCGAAGCCCTCTGGCCCGCCGCCCTCGGCGCCACGGGTGGAGCAGCGCTCGCAAGCCTCTTCAACCTTCACAAACACAGCGACGACACCGCCCACACACTCGACCCAGTCACCCGTTTTGCTGCACCCGCCCTCTTCGCCTTCGCACTGCTCGCATCGTTCGGCGTCTCATTTACCAACGCGCGCTACTTCATCGCCGCCCTCCCCTTCATCCTCCTCTCCATCGAATTCGCGTTGCGCCGCGCGACCTCGCCTCACCTCGTTCGCACCCATGCCCCCGCCATCATTGCCGCCCTCACCATCCCCGTCGGCGCAACCGTCCAGTGGGCCGACACACGCTTTGCCCGCGCCGCAAACGCCGCAACTGAGTGGGCCATCGAACAACGCAAAGACCAACCCGGCAAACTCTGGCACGTCCATCAGTGGGGCGTAGAAACCCGCCTCGCCGCCGAACCCAACACCAGATTTCTAACCGGACACGAAAACGCCTACGCAGCCGATCTCGGCGGTCGCGACGAAAACGCAACCGTCGAGATCACCATCGTCCGCCGCGAACGCCCCGCCCCCGGCGACGCCTGCCTGCGCGTCAGCAACGTCACGCTCGTCCAGCAAGAGAACCTCGACGCATGGTGCCCCGGCGGCGACGGTGCCCTCGTCTGGGCCTCACAAGACACCTTCCCCCTGCGCGTCATCGACTTCGAATTCTCTGCCGGCCTCTACTCCGACGGCTGGGGACTCGCACCCTACACCCTCGGCAGAGGCCCCCTCGTCCGCGCCCGCATCGACTTCGTCCGCGACCACCGCCCATAACCCCGCCCCAAGACCCGCCGCAGCGCCCCACAAACCCGCACCAACCCACCGCCCTCGCTTGCGCGCCGCGTCGGGCCCGCCTAATGTGCCGCCCGGTTCATACGTTACGTCAACGGTTTCGCACCCGGTCGATGGGTGCGGTGGTAGATTCGCTTCATGACTACACTCACCCGATGGAACCGGGCCCTGCTCGCCCGGCTCTCACGCGTCACGACCGGCGGCGCACTCATTCCAGAAATCGATGGACTCCGCTTCATCGCCATCGCCTCCGTCGTCCTCTTCCACCTCAACATCTCGCTCCGTGAAAAAAGCGGCTTCCACTTCGACCTGACCCCAGCCGACGAAGCCTTCAAGCGCCTTATGAGCGCCGGCAACTTCGGCGTCCCCGTCTTTTTTGCCATCAGCGGATTCATCCTCGCCCTCCCCTTCGCCAAAGCCCACTTCCGCGGCGAGCCCAACGTACCCCTCAAACCCTACTTCTGGCGCCGCGTCACACGCCTCGAACCGCCCTACATCATCAACCTCCTCATCTGCTACATTCTGCTCATCACCGTCTGGGGCAAAGACCCTGTCACCCTGCTCAAACACCTCGGCGCAAGCTTCGTCTACCTGCACAACCTCATCTTCGCCAAATACAGTGTCATCAACTACGTCGCCTGGTCACTCGAAATCGAGATTCAGTTCTACGTGCTCATGCCGCTACTCGCCAACGTCTACTCGATACGCAACACCGTAATTCGCCGCACCGTCATCGCCGCCACCGCACTCACCACCGGCCTTCTCGCCGAGTTCGTCTTTCCAGGATTCTACCGCGCCCCCCTCCAGCTCTTCGCGTGGCTTCATTACTTCCTCGTCGGCTTCCTCCTCGTCGACCTCTACCTCGTTGACTGGAAATCAAAGCCCTCCGCCACCCGCCTGTGGGATATCATCGGCCTCGGCTCATGGCTCATGCTCGCCCTGCTGCTCTACCTGCGCATCTACCGCAACCTCGTCACACCCCCATTTTTGCTACTCGGATTCATCGGCGCCTTTCGCGGGCCCGCGCTCAAACAGCTCGTCACCCTGCCGTGGGTCGCCGTCTCGGGCGGCATGTGTTACTCGGTCTATCTCTACCACGACATTGTCACCGAGCTGATGGCGCCGCTCACCCATAAAATCTACGTCGGCCCGAGCTATCTCGCCAACTTCGCTGTTCAGGCGCTGTTGATTGTACCGCCCGTCTTCGTCGTCTCGGCCCTCTTTTTCGTCTTCCTCGAAAAGCCATTCATGTACCGCGACTGGCCCGAACGCCTCCGCGCACGTCTCGCGGGCAAACCTCAGGCAACCTGAAAGCTCGTCAAAATTTCGTGACGAATTTCCATCATTCGGTGCCACACTGCGCACCGCAAAGCACCACTTTGCCCACGTTCTGCCTCAAAACCGCAACGCTGGCACATGAAATGCACGAATCGACAAATCAACAATCACGTCTCCCGTAACCGTGGAGGTGCACGATGCGTTTGCCTCAAAAGCGTTTGCCTCAAAAGCGTTTCTCTCAGATGCGTTTCGCTCAAATGAGTCTGCCTCACGGGCGCCTCATCGCGTGCCTCGCCCCGCTCGCGCTCTCACTCGTCACCGCCTGTTCATCGGAAAGTGCTGCATCACTCGGTGACTACGATACCGGCAGCTACGGGTACCCCAGCTATGACGACGACGACGATGGCGCATCAGGCGGCGCCATCGGTGTTGGTGGCTTTACCTATCTCTGCACCGACACCAACGACGCCCAGTGTTCACCCGCCATTCAGAGCAAGACGTTTCCGCAACGCGTCGCCCTCGAAAGCCGCTTCGAGGTCCGCTACTACCTGCCCGGCACCGAGCCCCAGCGCGAAGGCATCGTCACCCCCACCTCAACAAACCTTCTCGACGGCGAGTGGAACGTCTTCGTCGCCCGCAACGTCGGTCGTGCTGCCTTCGTCGTCCGCGACTCCGCACGCGGCGACGTGCGCGACTACCTCGACGTCACCATCATCGCACCGAGCCGCATCGAAATCGTCGACGACCGCGTCGTCGCCGACGGCCCATACAGCGTGCGACGCCCACCTCCCGAGCGCATTCTCAGCGTCGGCGCAGAGCGCCCCGTGCGCGCACTGCTCGTTGATGAAAACGGCAACTGGCTCGCCGGTTCAATGTCGGGCTTCACCTGGCAATCAAGCGACCCCGACGTAATCGACTTCCTCATCGACCCCTCGCGCGCCGCCACGACGATTCGCGCCTTCGGCACCGGCGAGGCGACCCTCACCGTCTCCATCGGCGATCTCACCCAGAGCTACGCCATCCGCGTCGCCACTCCCGGTGGACCCCTTCCACCCAGCGACGACGCCGACGCCGACGATGACGACGTTGAAGATGCTGGCGACGATGACGACGACAACGACAACGACGACTCCACCAACAACACTGACACGAGCGAGGAGTAAGCGATGATGAAAACCTTCACCACACGCCACCACACCCTGCTCGCGCTCGTCGCCCTGTTCGGCATCACCGCGTGCGAAGAAGAATACGTTGAGCCCAAATACGAGCCCGCCGCGTTCGAAGCCCTGCGCTTCAGCGAGGTCTCACAACCCATCGAGGGTGTCGCCTTCGACGCCGAAGCGATCAGCCTCCTCGAAGGCGTCCCCGTCCGCGTCACCGTCGAAGCCCGCCTCGACGTCCACTCCTTCGGTACCGACCGCGACCACTAAGAACGCGAAGACGGCACCTACTTCGAGCTACAAAGCGCCGACCCCACCATCGTCGACGTCTCCGAAACCCAACAGTCTCGCGGCAACGGCGGATGCACACGCGACGAGTACGGCTACGACAACTGCTACGGCGCCACCGGAGTCTTCGAATACGTCTTCATCCCCCGCCGTTCCGGAACAACAAACCTCACCGTCATCTGGCGCGACGAGTCCGTGCAACAACTACCCATGACCGTCGCAGCCCAGCCCAGCACAAACGACGACGACGCATCCGACGACGACGACGCGTCCGACGACGACGACGCCAACGAGTAACCGCTTCGCCGCAACGCCATTCGCCAAACCGCCCTGCACCGAATTGCCATTCGGTGTGGCGTTCGTTACCCTCTCACCCGACACGTTCGTTCCACCGTGCACGCTGCGTGCACACCGCGCTTCAGCGCATGGCGCAAGGGGGTCACACCATGAGCATGTTCGACGAATTCAAAAAATTCGCTCTCAAAGGCAACGTCGTCGACATGGCCGTCGGCGTCATCATCGGCGGAGCCTTCGGCAAAATCGTCAGCTCGTTCGTAAGCGACATCGTCATGCCCCCGCTCGGACTCATGACTGGCGGCGTCGATTTCTCCAACCAGAAAATCATCCTCAAAGCCGCCGAGGTGGGCACCGATGGAAAAGAAATCGCCGCCACCACACTCAACTACGGCCTCTTCCTCAACGCCGTCGTCAGCTTCGTCATTGTCGCCTTCGCGCTCTTCATGGTCATCAAGGCGATGAACGCCGCAAAAGCCAAAGAAGAGGCCGCCGCCGCGGCAGCAGCAACCCCACCGGCACCACCCGAGCCCCCCGCGCAAGAAAGGCTCCTCGCCGAGATTCGCGACCTCCTAAAATCTCAACGCTGATCGTCCGCCCAGAAAAACCGCCAGCTCGCTCACTGCGACCCGACACGCGACGCATCGAAAGTGCCCGCCATGATGCCGCCGTCGAGATTGAACTCGGCACCGGTCGCGTACGACGACTCATCCGACGCCAGATACACCGCCAACGCCGCCACTTCGTCGGGCATCCCAAACCGCGCGAGTGGAGCCTCACGCACAAACTCCCGCATCCGCTCCTCACGGTCAGCGCCATCACCCAGCAAGGGCTCCCACATCGGCGTGAGTATCGCCGCCGGCTGAATCACATTGCAGCGCACCTTTAGCCCCGTCGCGGCGGCGTGCAGCGCAACAGACTTCGTGTGATTGCGCACCGCCGACTTGCTCGCGGCATACGCCGCCGCGCCCGCAACCCCAACAACGCCCGATCGCGAACCAACATTGATTATCGACCCCTCACCCCGCCGTCGCATCGCCCGTAGCGCGTGCTTGCACCCCAAAAAAACCCCATCGAGATTCGTCTTCAATACCGCGTGCCAGTTATCGAGCGTCGCATGCTCCGGGTCATGCGCCACATAGCCCGACTCAAACCCCGTGATTCCCGCATTGTTGACAACCACATCAAGCCGACCATGCGTCGCCAACACCTCGTCAATCACCCGCTGCCAGTCGCCCTCCTCGCGGACATCCAGACGCCGATACGCAGCCAGCGCACCCAGTTCGCGCGCCGCCACCACCCCCGCCTCATCCGAAATGTCAGTCAGCACGACGCTCGCCAGCTCACGCACAAACGCGCGCGCTACCGCAAGCCCGATACCACGCGCGGCGCCAGTCACAAGCGTAATCTTTCCGTCAAGCCGAGCCATGCTGCTCTCCAAATGGGTTACCTCGCGGCCCCGCCATTCAGTTGCCTATCCGAACCGAGTCCCCTTCGCGCATCCAGCGCGCCCTACCAGCACGCAACGCAAACGCACCAACGCACGGGCTCGCGAGAAGGGCTTCCGAAATCTCCCCAGCGACCGCCCGATTTGCCCTTCCGTTTGGGTGCGGGTCAGCGGCGGGTGCATCAGCACATTCCACGGAAACCGCCCGCTCACCCACCGCAATACCGCGAACGACCCGCTCGATTTCAACCACCTCCCACCCAGCCTCAACCACGGCCCGAGAAGCAAACTGCTCCGCGCCCCAAAACGCGCTTTTGTCTTCACTCTTCGTCGAAACGTCTGTCGCAGGGTAGACGCCACCAAGTGCGCAAACCCCACGCTCCGCAAGCTTCGCCCGAGTCCGAGAAAGCGACGCCAGATAGCAGCGTACATGCGGTAGGTGCCTCTGATCCTCCGCAGCAGAAGCCCCACACCACGTCGACTTAACGCACAAATCATCTCCGGTAACAAAAGGATGCACGCGCGCATACAGCCGCGACGCGTCTAACAACTGCGCCGCAAGACGTTCGAACAACGTTGTTTCTATTCCACACCCGGAATAAACGTCCACATCTCCCGGTAACGTCCCCGAATCGTTCCCATTAGCCAGTAACACAACCGCTTGAGGACGCAGCATCGGTACATACACGTCGAGCATCGATTCGATCGCAGCCATATGCGCGCCCGGTCGCGCGACCGTCACTACACGCGGGTCAAGAAAACCCCGCGCCACAAGCTCACGCTCAAGGTGCGCGGCGACGGTCTCGTCATCTTCGACAAGGTAGCCCCAGGCAAATGAATCTCCAGCGACAATCACCCGCAGCGACTGACGGCCATCCGCTCCGACCGACCCCTCGACCGCACCCGCAAATTCGCGTCCACGAAATCCGTCCGCGTTAATCGACACCCTTCTCCCGCAACCGTGCTCCTCGGAAGTCGCCTTACGACCGAAAATCGGCCAACCACGGTCATCACGTGCCAGAACCTGAGGGTTGGGCGGAGTCGGATCGACCCAACGCAAAAACAACTCGGACGCGCTCATTGCCAGAAGCGCCGAAACCAGGGCAACCAGACGATTCACCCAACGCACAGACGACGCATCCATACGCTATCCCGACGGCCCTCTAAATTCGAGAGCAACGCAAATCCGACGAAACCGCACCCGGGCGACGCCCCCCTCACCTCTGGCGTCTCCCTCGACTGCCACAATGCCCGTTGCCCGCGTCAAAGGCGACAGCACTGACCCCAAAAAAAACTGCGTGCTCGGGTCCAAACCCGCCGCACGCAGTCGCATGAAAAGAAAAAAGCCGGCAGCGTCCTACTCTCCCACAGGATCACTCCTGCAGTACCATCGGCTCCGAGGGACTTTACTTCCGT
>CAZXXB010000168.1:0-8621 GCA_964644185.1 uncultured Myxococcota bacterium | reverse complement strand
CGCATGCGTGGCGGTAACCGACCGAGACGGCGGTGGCGTCGGTGAGTCCGGTGACGGCGGTGGGCGATGAGCGGTCGTTGCCGGAGGTGCCATCGCCGATCTGGCCGTATGCGTTGTCACCCCAGCATTTGACGGCGCCACCTTCGATGATGGCGCAGGTGGTGTTGCCGCCAGCGGAGGCTTCGACGACATTCGCGAGCGAGGTAACGGTGACAGGTGCGCTGCGGGTGGTGGTGCTGCCGTCGCCGAGGGTGCCCTCGGTGTTGGTACCCCAGCAGCGCATGGTGCCGTCGCGCATGATGACGCACGTGTGCAGCGTGCCAGCGACGACGCGGGCAGCCTCGGTGATACCGGTGATTTGGCGGGGCAGGGTGTAGCCGGTCGAGTCGCCCAGGCCGGTGACCTGACCCGAGCCATTGTAGCCCCAGCAGAGGACAGAGCCGACATTGGTCACTGTGCAGGCGTGGTATCCGCCAGCGCTGATGTCGATGCGGCGAATGGCGGTGGTGCTGACGCAGCCGCCGTCGTCGCATTCGGTTTCGCCGGTGCAGGTGCCGCATGTTCCGCCGCAGCCGTCGTCGCCGCAGACGTTGCCGGTGCATTGGGGGGTGCAGGGGTTGCAGGCACCGTTTTCGCAGCCAGCGTAGCAGGTGTCTTCTTTTGATGTGTAGGTGCAGATTCCTGCCGCGCTGCACGTGGCAGGTGCCGACGAGTAGTTTAGCAACGTGGTGCTGTCGATGCACTCGTCGGCGGGAGCGGGACCGCAGGTGCCGCAGGTTCCGCCGCAGCCGTCGGTGCCGCACTCTTTGTCGTCGCAAGCGGGGATGCAGTCGTCGTCGTCGTCGGTCGCGTCATCGTCGTCGGTCGCGTCGTCATCGTTGTCGTCGTTGTCGTCGTCGTCGTCGGTCGCGTCGTCGTCGTCGTCGTCGGTCACGTCATCGTCGTCGGTCGCGTCGTCGTCGTTGTCGTCGTCGTCGTCGTCGGTCGCGTCGTCGTTGTCATCGTTATCGTCGTCGTTATCGTCGTCATCGTCATCGTCGAACGAGACGGTATCGTTTTCGTCGTCATCGCACGCGGTGAGTGAGAGCGGGGCGACTGCAAACGTGGTGACGAGGGCGGCGAGAAGATAAAGCGTGCGTGACATGATGTTCCTCGAACGCATCGAACCCACACATCGTCGCGGACGCGGATTGCGCGGCGGCGGTGCGGGCGAATGAGTGATCGGCACCGCAGGGGGGCGCTGCGGTGCGAAGTAGCGGCAAAACGGCGCGCCAGATAACTTGGCAGCGAGAAAAGCGCGAGTATTTGGTGCCTGGTTCGGGCGTAAGGATTTGATGCGTGTGTGTTCGCTTTCAGGTGAGATTCGGGCTGGGTTCAGGTCAAGAGCGGGGTGAGAGTGAAATGGGCTTCGGCAGCGCGAGTCGGAAGTAGCGAGGGACGTCGCCGAATGTAGGCGTGGCTAACAAAACCCTGTGCGGCTAACTATCGGTTTCGGCGGTGGTTTTTTGCCCCGAAGCGGGCTGGTTCGCGTTGACTTGAACGGCCTCTTTCTGGTTTAGGTGCCTCGTTTGAAAACGGGTGGGGACACGGTGCCAGAGGTGCCGTGGGGCTTAGCCATCGCGCACGTGAGGTTGTGAGATGCCAGAACAGTATATTCCGATGATGATCGCGTTTTTGATCGTCATCGGCATTCTCGGGGCACCGTTGCTTTTCGCGGCGCGTTGGCTTGGGCCGTACAACCCGACCAAGATCAAGGGGATGCCGTTCGAGTGCGGTAACCCGAGCGAAGGCGCGGGGCTGAAGCGGTTTTCGGTGAAGTTTTACGTGGTCGCGCTGTTGTTCGTGCTGTTCGACCTCGAAGTCGTGTTTCTCTACCCGTGGGCGATTCAGGCCCGCGATTTTGGCGGGTACGGGCTCGCGATCATGGCGCCGTTTCTGGCGATTTTGACGCTGGGGCTCGTCTACGAGTGGAAGAAGGGCGGCCTCGACTGGGAGTGACGACGGCTGTGCGGTTGTCGCGACCCGGTTGCCGGTGGCTCCGATTGGCCTGTGACTCGGTTGGCTTGTAACTCGGTCACTGTGTAACTCAGTGAATTGATGACTCGGTTTCGGGGACTGGTTCCGCGGAGGCGGAGTACGACATGGCAGCAAATCTCGATACGCTCGACCCCAGGCTGTTGCACGAGGTGGCAATCGTCACGCGGCGCAACGACGCGATCAACTACCTGCAGAAGCTGGTGAACTGGGGGCGAAAATACTCGTTCTTTCAGTATCCGTTCGTGACGGCGTGCTGTGGCATGGAGTTCATGTCGACGTGGGCGCCGCGTTACGACATTTCGCGGTTCGGTGCGGAGTTTCCGCGCTTTTCGCCGCGGCAGAGCGATTTGCTGTTTGTGGTGGGCACGATCAACCACAAGCTCGCGCCGTTTTTGAAGACGATTTACGACCAGATGGCTGAGCCGAAGTGGGTCATCAGCTTTGGGGCGTGCGCTTCGACGGGCGGGTTCTACGACAACTACGCGACGGTGCAGGGGTGCGACACGATTATTCCGGTCGATGTGTATATCCCCGGGTGTCCGCCACGGCCCGAGCAGGTGCTCGACGCGCTGATTCTGATGCAGGCGAAGGTGCAGAGCGAGAAGCCTGACCTGTTTGCCGGGTTCACCGAGCGCGGAAAGGTGGTGGCGCGATGAGCCAGCGCGTGCTTGACGCGCTGACCGCGCGCTTTGGCGAGAAGGTGATCGCGACCGAGACCCGCGTGGGCGACGATCGCGCGTATGTGAAGGCCGAGGCGCTTGTCGAGGTGGTTCGGTTTTTGCGCGACGACCCCGGCTTTGCGATGAAGCAGCTCGTGGAATTGACGGCGGTTGATTACCTCGACCTTCCGGATATGGCGCCGCAGGGGCAGCGGTTTGGGCTGCACTACATTTTGCACTCGTTCGTGACGGGCGAGCGTGTCGAGCTGATCGTGGCGGCAAGTGAAGACGCCCCGACGGTCCCGTCGCTGTTTCACGAGTTCAAGATTGCGAACTGGTACGAGCGTGAGGTGTGGGACATGTACGGGGTGACGTTTGAGGGTCACCCCGACCTGCGCCGGATACTGATGTACGAAGAGTTTGAAGGGTTTCCATTGCGCAAAGACTACCCGGTCGATGGGCGTCAGCCGCGCGTGGGGCCGGTGAACTGAATCATCACCCCCGTCGAGCATCCGCTCGACTGCCCCTGAGAGGGGGGGACTCGCCCGCGAGTTGGGGGGCTACCGAATGTTGCGATGCTGGCTCATCGCGCCCCTCGATGGCGTCGGAACGAAAGTCTGCTGAGTTGTAAGTCTGCTGAGTTGTAAGTCTGCTGAGTTGTAAGTCTGTTGAGCTGTAAGTCTGGGGTGGGCAGGTCTGAAGCCTTTGTGAACCCTTCGCGATTTGCGCAGTGAGATTCAGGTACGAACATGAGTGAAATCGCCCGCGAAATACCTTCCTCGACGATGCTCTTGCAGCTCGGCCCGTCGCACCCCGCGACGCACGGCACGACGCGGTTCATGGTCGAGGTCGATGGTGAAACCGTCGTGCGAATGGATGTCGAGATCGGCTACCTGCACCGCGGCTTCGAGAAGATGTGCGAGAACGTCACGTACAACCAGTGTCAGCCGTACACCGACCGGTTGAACTACTGCTCGCCGCTGTTGAACAACTTCGGGTTTTGTCAGGCGGTTGAGAAGCTGGCGCAGATCGAGGTGCCCGAGCGGGCGCAATACATTCGCGTGATCATGGGCGAGATCGCGCGCATCTGCGACCACCTCACGTGCACGACGGCGGTGGGCATGGAGCTTGGCGGCTTCACGGTGTTTTTCTACTGCATCGAGTCGCGCGACCTGTTGTGGGACCTTATCGAAGAGACGTCGGGGGCGCGGCTCACGACGAGCTACGGGCGCATCGGTGGCGTGCAGCATGACCTTCCGGAAGGGTTCGCTGAGAAGTACGAGTGGACGAAAAAGAAGGTGCTGAGCTGGCTCAAAGACGTCGACAAGCTGTTGACGAAGAACCGCATCTTCATCGACCGGTGCCGCAACACGGGCATCATCTCGAAAGAAGACGCGATCAGCTTTTCGATCACGGGGCCGTTTTTGCGCAGCACCGGCGTGAACTGGGATTTGCGGAAGAACAAGCCGTATTTCGTCTACGACCGCTTCGAGTTCGACGTTCCGGTGGGTACGCGAGGCGACAACTACGACCGCTACCTGTTGCGGCTCGAAGAGATTCGCCAGAGCTTTCGCATCATCGACCAGGCGCTGGCGCAGATTCCAGAAGGGCGTCACATCACCGACGACCCGCGTTACGCGTTGCCGGCGAAGGCGAAAACGTATGGGTCGATTGAGGGGACGATCAACCACTTCAAGCTCATCATGGAAGGTACGCTGATACCGAAGGGTCAGGCGTATGGGTACACAGAGGGTGCGAACGGTGAGCTTGGTTTTCACATCACGAGCGATGGTTCGGGGCGTCCGTACCGTGTGCGTGTGAGGCCGCCGTGCTTTACGAACGTGGCGGCGCTGTCGCACATCAGCACGGGCGGGTTTCTCGCCGATATTATTCCGACGTTCGACACGATGAACATGATCGGCGGAGAGATTGACCGCTGAGGTGCAGGCGAGACCGCATCTCGCAGGCAGTGAGAGAACGATGGGCAAGCTAGTCAAACTGACGATTGATGGGGTCGAGTTCGAGGCCGAAGAAGGCATCGCGGTCATTGAGGCCGCGAAGCAGATCGGCGTCGCGATACCCCACTACTGCTACCACCCGAAGCTGTCGATTGCGGCCAACTGCCGCATGTGCCTCGTCGAGTTCGCGGGCATGCCGACGACGTACCTCACGAAAGAGGTGAAGCTTCAGCCCGCGTGTCAGATGACCGTGCGCGAAGGGATGGTCGTCAACACGCAGAGCCCGCGCGTGCTCGACGTGCAGCAGTCGGTGATGGAGTTTTTGCTGCTGAATCATCCGGTCGATTGCGCGGTGTGCGACCAGTCGGGTGAGTGCAAGCTGCAAGACTATTACATGCTGCACGGGCAGTACGACGCGCGCATCGAGAAGTCGCAGAAGGTGCATGCGCAGAAGGCAAAGCAGATTGGTCCGCACGTGCACCTCGATCAAGAGCGGTGCGTGAAGTGTACGCGCTGCGTTCGGTTTATGGATGAGGTGGCGGGCAACTCGCAGATTGGGCTGTTTCAGCGTGGCGACCACTCGGTGATCGACACCTACCCGGGTCAGCCGCTCGACGACCCGTACTCGATGAACGTGATCGACATCTGCCCGGTGGGTGCGCTCACGAGCAGCGATTTTCGTTTCAACATGCGCGTCTGGTGGCTCAAAAAGACGCCGAGCGTCTGCGTCGGCTGCTCGCGCGGCTGCAACATGTTCATCGACCACAACAACGGCATCGTCAATCGGTTGCGTCCGCGTGATAACGATGCGGTCAACGAGTCGTGGATGTGCGACGACGGGCGCATGACGTATGCGTCGTTCAACGAGGGGCGGCTTTTGTCGCACCGCGTGGGCGGTGAGTTGAGCGAGACGTCGGCGGCGATTGCGGCGGCGGCGGAAGCGGTGAAGGGTGGCGGCGTGGCGGTGTTGTTGAGCGCGCAAGCCTCGGTCGAAGAGGCGTATCTTGCGGCGCTCGTGGCGCGTGACGGCATTCACGCGGCGCACGTGGCGGTGACGGGCAACCCGCATGGGGTCGAAGACAAGCTCTTGCGTCGGGCGGATAAAAATCCGAACCGGGCGGGGGTTGCGATGGCGCTCTCGGCTGTGGGTGTCGTGCCGTCGAGCATCGATGATGTGTTGAAGGCGATTGACGCGGGGCAGGTGACGAAGGTGCTGCTCGTGGGCACCGAGTTGCCCGATGATCGGCTTGCCGCGGCGCTTGCACGGGTCGAGACGGTGGTGATGAGCCGCACCGA
Organism: uncultured Myxococcota bacterium; assembly: GCA_964644185.1. Classification (GTDB taxonomy): domain Bacteria; phylum Myxococcota; class JAJVIH01; order JAJVIH01; family CAZXXB01; genus CAZXXB01. Next base: position 2,671 of record CAZXXB010000168.1, on the reverse strand, counting down.
CGATGCGCTCGTGAAGCGGGCGAAGGTTGCGCTTGCGTGGTCGTCGCATGCCGAGTCGTCTGGCACGTTCGTCAACGAGTTCAAGCGCGCGCAGCGGTTTCGTCGGGCGTTCGCGTCGCGGGGTATGTCGCGCGAGGGGTATCTCTTGTTGCGCGACCTCGGGCGTGCGCTCGGTATGGCGCTTGGGTTCACCGACCCGGCGCAGGTTTTCAATCAGCTTGCGACGCTCGAAGGGGCATTCAAGGGCATGAAGGCGGGGATGATCGGCGAGCAGGGCTTTGACCTGACGGGGCCGATACCTTCCGCTCAGGTGACTGGCGCAACCCACGCGAAGGAGGCCGTCGCGAGCGCGGCGGTGTAAGCGATGCTGACTGCTGTCGTACTGGGCCTCATCAAATCGCTGATTGTGCTGATGCTCTTCGTGATGCCGCTCGCGTCGTTTCTGACGTGGGGTGAGCGCAAGTGGAGCGCGCTGATGCAAGACCGCGTCGGTCCGAACCGCGCGTCGATTCCACGTGGGTTGATTGGCAACAAGAGCGAAGTTGCGTTGAACGGGTTGCTTCACGTCGTCGCTGACGGCCTGAAGATGATGTTCAAAGAAGACTTCGAGCCTGTAAAGGGCAACAAGTACCTGCACTTTGTGGCGCCGCTGATTTCGCTGTTTCCGGCGCTGGCGGCGGTCGTGGTGATACCGTTCACGGGTGAGATCGATTTGGGTCGGTACCTGTTGTTCGGCGAGCACGAGGTCGATCTGCGCAACTTTCGGTTGCAGATCGCCGACCTCAACGTTGGGCTGCTTTACATTTTCACGATCAGCTCGATTGCGCCGTATGGTCCGGCGATTGCGGGTTGGGCGTCAGATAACAAGTTCAGCCTGATGGGGTCGTTGCGCACGTCGAGCCAGATGATTTCGTATGAAGTGACGATGGGCCTCACGCTCATCGGGCTCATGATTCTGTACGGGTCGGTGCGGCTGGGTGACATCGTTGAGCAGCAGGCGGGTACGCTGTTTGGTGTGCTTCCGGCGTGGGGCATTTTCGTGCAGCCGGTGGGTGCGATTTGCTTTCTCGTGTGCGCGATGGCCGAGAACAAGCGCGCGCCGTTCGATTTGCCCGAAGGCGAGTCGGAGATCGTGGCGGGGTATTTCACTGAATACTCGTCGATGAAGTTCGGCATGTTCTTTCTCGGCGAGTTTGCCGAGGTGGTGGTGATCAGCTCGTTTTTCTCGTCGCTGTTTCTGGGCGGTTACCATTTTCCGTACATGACGCCCGAGTCGTACGTGAGCCTTGCGACGCCGTTGATTCTGGCGGGGTGCGTGGCGTTTCTGGCGGTGTTTCTGTTCTCGGTGTTGTTCAACTCGCTGGCGCCGCTCGTGCGGGGCAAAGATGCGTTGAAAAATCAGGTGCTGTTCGTGTTTGGGCCGGTGGCGACGGTGTTCTTCGTCGCGGCCCTCGCGAACGGCAACCTCGGCGCTCTGCTCTCGGGCGACGTGTCGGGGTTTGTGTTTGGCGCGCCCGAGAAGGCGCCGGCTGAGATTCTTCCGCCGTTGTTCATGGGGCTTACGCAGGCGCTGACGCTGGGCGTGAAGGTGATCATCATGTGCTGGCTGTCGCTCGTGATTCGCTGGACAGTGCCGCGCTTTCGCTATGATCAGGTGATGGCGCTGGGCTGGAAGATGATTCTGCCGGTGTCGCTCGCGAACGTGATCGTGACGGCGATTTTTGTCGCGCTCGTGGGCTGAAGTTCTGGTGATTTTTCCCGATGGGTGGACCCTCTGGGAGGCTCTGATGTCGTACGTGAAATTCAAGCGCAAGCAGGTTGGCGACGTTGACGTGTTCAAGGCGGCGCCGGTCGCGCAAAGTCACACGGCGCGCGTCAACGACACGTCCGATGCGATGACGTGGTCTGAGAAGCTGTTTGTGCCTGAGGTGGCAAAGGGCGTGGGCGTGACGGTGCGTCACTTCTTCCGCAACCTGATGGGCGGCGAAGACGCATACACGCAGACGATTCAATACCCCGAAGAGAAGCGGACGTACCCCGAGCGGTTTCGTGGGATGCACCGGCTGACGCTACGCGACGATGGGTCGCCGAAGTGCGTCGCGTGCTACTGCTGCGCGACGGCGTGCCCGGCGAAGTGCATTCACATCGTTGCTGAAGAAGACCCGCGGCCCGAGATTGAGAAGCGTCCGAAAGAGTTCATGATTGACGAATTGCGGTGCATTTTCTGCGGCATGTGTGTCGAGGCGTGCCCCAAAGATGCGATCTACATGGATACCGGCGTGCATGTTCCGCCGTCGTACACGCGTGAAGAGCTCTATTTCGACCGCAATTTTCTGATGGCGAACCGCAAGCGGATGGATCAGCTTCTGGGTAAGGGCGAGTAGAGCGGCGAACTCAGAAAGTGTTTGTTTGCGGTTGCAATTTGACGCTTCAGCGGCGATACTGGCGTGAAGCGCAAAAAACTTGAAAAGTTCTTGCAACCGGCGTTCAAAGCGAGTAATACGCCGCGTCAATTTGCTGGGTTCGCAAAACCAACGAACTCTGCTGGGGCATTAAGCCCTCGCCTGGAGGCTCTCGTGCGTAAGGTTCTCGTTATCGTCTCGACCACCCTTCTTTTCGCCTTTGCGGCGTTCAATGCGGCGTGCACCGGCGGTGCCCCTGCGGAGGCTCC
>CAZXXB010000167.1:694-8683 GCA_964644185.1 uncultured Myxococcota bacterium | reverse complement strand
CGCCGGGGATGAGATTGGGTTCTTCGCGGAGTTGCTCGACGGGAAGACCAAGCACGCGCATTGCGATGTCGGCGGTTTGACGTGCGCGCAGGTAGGGGCTCGTGAGAACGAGTTGGGGCTCGACACCAAGCAGGCGCAGACCGCGGCAGGCGGCCTCGGTTTTTTCGATGCCTTCGCTGGTTAGCCAGCGTTCGGGGTCGGAAGGGCACGCCTCTTCAGACGGGTCAATCGCTATCCCGTGGCGTAAGAGACAAACCTGCATGAGCACGTCCTCGATCGGAAATGCCGGTGCCCGGTAGCAGCGGCTGCCATTCTGTTTTGGGTTGTGCAGTCGCAGAGGCGATGCGCGCGATTTCGAGCATCGCAAGCTGACTGCGGATGGGGGGGCCGTCGAGAGGGGTGCGGAGGTAAGTGCCGTCGGGTTGCAGCGCGCGGGCTTTGACGTTGTCGGCGAACGTGGTGGGGAGCAGCTCGTCGAGGATGCGCTTGCGGAGGGCTGCCTCTTCGATGGGGAACATGACTTCGACACGCCGCAGGAAGTTTCGCGGCATCCAGTCGCACGAGGCGAGGTAGACTTGTGCGGCGTCGCCGTCGCCGAACGAGAAGATGCGGCTGTGTTCAAGCAGGCGGTCGACGATGCTTGTGACGCGAATCGTCTCGGAGACGCCGGGTACACCGGGGCGAAGGCAGCAGATTCCGCGCACGTTGAGGTCGATGGGTACGCCGGCGATGCTGGCGCGGTAGAGGGCGCGAATGACGCTGGGGTCGGCGAGCGAGTTCATTTTTGCGCGGATGCGCGAGGGACGGGACTTGCGGGCGAGTTCGGCCTGCTCGTCGATAAGCTCGATGATGCGGGTGCGCAGGTTGGTTGGTGCGACGGCGAGCTTGCGCCAGATGGGGGCCTCGGAGAGCCCGGTGAGCATGTTGAAGAGGTCGGTGGCGTCGTCGGCGAATTCGGTGCGGCTCGTGAAGAGCGAGAGGTCGGTGTAGTAGCGGGCGGTCTGGTGGTTGTAGTTGCCAGTGCCGAGGTGGATGTAACGGCGGAGCTTGTCGCCTTCGCGGCGGACGACCATCGAAACCTTGCAGTGGGTTTTTAGCCCGACGAGGCCGTAGACAACGTGGACGCCAGACTCTTCGAGCTGGCGTGCCCATGCGAGGTTGTTTGCTTCGTCGAAGCGGGCTTTGATCTCGACGAGGACGGCGACCTGTTTTCCATTTTCGGCGGCACGGGTAAGGGCCGAGACAAATGGTGAATCGCCGCTCGTGCGGTACAGGGTCTGCTTGATGGCGAGTACGTTTGGGTCGTCGGCGGCTTCGGCGATGAAGCGGACGACGGGGTCGTATGACTCGTAGGGGGTCATGAGCAGCGCGTCGCGGTCACGAATCTGCTCATAGATTGGGGTGTCGGCGCGCAGCATCATGGGGGGCGCCGAGACGAAGGGCTCGACGCGCATTTCGGGTCGCGGGTCGTGCGACTCTAACGCCATGATGTCATTGAGCTGGATGGGGCCGTTGAGGTGGTAAATGTCTGGTACTTCGAGGTTGAGTGCTTTGCTGAGCACGGTCGCCATGGTGACGGAAGCGCGGGCGTCGAGCTCGAGGCGGACTGCTGCACCGCGGTCACGGCGGCGAAGTTCTTCTTCGACGGCGAAACGGAGATCGTCGGCTTCTTCTTCGTCGACGTTGAGGTCCCAGTTGCGGGTGACGCGAAAAGCGGCGGCTTCGTGGACGCGGTAGCCGGGGAACATCTCGCCGCCGTAACGTGCGATGATGCTTTCGAGCAGCATGAAGCCGATACCGGCATCGACGCGCAGGGGCACGAGGCGCGACATGACGCTCGGCACCTGAATCACCGCGAGGGTGGCGGTCTTGTCGCGGCGCTTTGGCAGTCCGTCGCGTTCGAGAAAGAGGGCGATGTTGAGCGATTTGTTACGCAGGTGGGGAAAGGGGTGGCCGGGGTCGACGGCGAGCGGCGTGAGGGCCGGGTAGACGTGCTGGCGAAAGTAGGTGTGGCAGGCCGAGGCTTCACGTTCGCTGAAGTCGTCGGGTGAGCGGAGGTGGACACCGCGCTCAGCGAGTTGAGGCAGGACGGTGTTGTTCCAGGTTTCGTATTGGCGCTCGACTAGGTCGTGCACGCGGCGCGAGATGGCGAGCAGTTGCTCACCCGCGGTGAGTCCATCGGCGGAGGTTTCGGTGACCCTGCCGAGAATCTGCTGCTTGAGGCCGGCGACGCGAATCATGAAGAATTCGTCGAGGTTTGACGAGAAGATGCCGAGAAACTTGAGGCGCTCGTAAAGGGGCAGCGCTGCGTCGGCGGCCTCTTCGAGTACGCGTTCGTTGAACGCGAGCCACGACAATTCGCGGTTGATGTAGAGGCTTGGGTCTTCGAGATTCATGTCTGGTCGCCACGTCACAGAGGTGCGCAGTGTGACGAGTCTTCGCGGGGTTCGCAAGTAAGTTGCGGTGGGCGGTGGGGTTGGGGCGGTTCTTGTCACACAAACGTCAAATCGCTGCGCCTCTTCACGTGTTCGATTGCGGGTGGTATCTGCACGCCCATGGCAACTTCGCGCACCGGAACGGCCTCAATGGCCGCGCACTCGCCCACGCGCACGAGCGCGCACCCTTCATCTGTCTCAGTCGCCTCACCGGGGACGGTGTTTGCCGCGATTGACGTTGGCACCAACGCGTCGCGCGTTGTGGTGGTGCGGATGATCGCGGATGGGGCTTGGGAGACGTTGCACACCGACCGCAGCCCTGTGCGTCCGGGTGAGGGGGTTTTTAAGACGGGGCGGATACCGCCGCATGTTGCGGATCGGCTTGTGACCGCGCTGACGAGCTACGCGATGATGGCGCGCAAGCAAAACGCGGTGGTGCGGGCGGTTGCGACGTCGGCGCTGCGTGAGGCGTCGAACCGCGATGAGGTCATCGCGCGCGTGCGCGAAGAGGCGGGTATCGAGCTCGAGGTGATTTCAGGTCAGGAAGAGGCGCGGTTGATTTGCCTTGGGGTGTTGCACGGTAAGCCTGTGAGCGAGCAGTCGGTGCTGATTGATATTGGTGGTGGCTCGACCGAGGTGGCGATTGCGAACGGCGAAGAGGCGGTGACGCTGTTGAGTGTTCCGCTGGGGTCGGTGCGATTGACCGAATTGTTTGGCGGTGCGCAGTCGGCGTCGAATGATGATCTTGATCTGATGCGGCGGTATGCGTGCCAGGTGGTGGAATCGTCGATACTCGAATGGCCGACGACGACGCCGAAGGTAGCGATTGGCAGTTCGGGGACGATACGCAACCTTGTGGCGTTTGGTGCTCCGACCGGGGCGAACACGCTGACGTTGCGGCAACTGACGCGAGCGACGAAAGAGCTTGTCGATATGGGGCCTGCAGGTCGCGCCGCGCGGTTTGATGCGTCGCGGGCGGAGATTATCGTTGCGGGGTCGGTGATTCTCGAAGCGGTGATGCAGCGGATTCGTCTCGACGCGGTGACGGCGTGTGATGGAGGGTTGCGCGAGGGGTTGATCGTCGATCTCGCACGGCGTGCGATGCACGTGCACGACCACACGGGTGCGGGGTTTGCCGTTGGGTATGGGCGGCGGCTTGGGTTTGATGAGAAGCATCACCGGCAGGTGGCGCGCATTGCGTGCATGCTCTTTGACGGGCTCAACGCCGTGCATGGTGAGAGTGAAGAGACGCGTGACCTGCTCGAGATTTCGGCGCTTCTGCATGACATCGGCTACGTGGTGAATCGGTATCGGCACCACAAACATTCGCAGTATTTGATCGAGAATGCGGATATTCCGGGTGTGTCGGGGGCAGAGAAGCGAATCGTCGCGTTGATCGCGCGGTTTCATCGGCGCAGCACGCCGCGCAAGGGGCATCCGGCGCTCGAAGGGCTGAGCCTCGCGCAGACGCGCACGGTGCGGCAGATGTCGATGCTGTTGCGGATTGCGGATGCGCTCGATCGGAGTCATCAGGGGTATGTGCAGGAGGTGAAGGCGCGGGTTGTGGGTGAGGCGGTGACGTTGCGGTTGCAGTCGAAGAGTCCGCTTGATCTTGAGTTGTGGGATGCCGAGCGTGAGGCGCCGTTCTTTCGAGAGACGTTCGGCAAGGACCTTGTTTTCAAGGTTGAACGGCCATCGTGATGCAAGAGGGTCGCGCGTGCGGAGACGAGGAGAAGGAGGGGGTGGCGACGGCGGTTCTGTGTGCGCGTAATTTGCAGAGCTGGATGGAACGCGCGGCGGAATTGCATGAGGTGCTGTTGCGTGAGGGGTTTGGGGTTGAGGCGGTGCACGATTTTCGGACCGCGTTGCGTCGGTGCCGTTCGATGTTTGCGACACTGCGCACGCTCGTTGGCGGCAGTGGATGGAAGCGGGCGGGTCGGCTGGCGCGAGTGGTGTTTCGTGCGCTGAGTGATTTGCGCGACACGCAGGTGCAGCTGGGTTGGGCGCGTCGTCTTGCGCGTGAAGGGGCGTTTGCGCACGGTTTGCTGACGCTACTGGCCGAGCGCGAGGCGCGCGGTGCGCGCGAGGCGATGGTGGCGCTGAGAGGGTTCGATGTAGCGGCGTGGCGCGCACTTTCCGTTGAGTTGCCAGAGCACGTGGCGACGTCTCGGCTCGATGAAGGGGCGCTCGTCGCTGAGGCAGAGGCACGACTTGGCGAGGTGGTGGCGTTGCATGAGGTGGCGATGGCGTCGGGCGAGCCAGAGGCGCTGCACGCGGTGCGGATTGGGGTGAAGAAGCTGCGGTACGTGGTCGAGAATTTTTTTCCGGCGTCATCGGGCGAGCTGTTGTGTGAGTTGAAGCGGGTGCAGGATGTGTTGGGCGAGATACACGATCTCGATGTGTTGGCGGCGACGGTGCGAGATGCAGCGAATGTCGAAGGTGGGCTCGATAAGGTGGCGTGTGCGCGGTGGGTGTCGTTGATCGGTCGGCGGCGCGAGGCACGCAGGGGGCGTTATGTGGCGTGGAGCACGCACCGATCGACCGGGTGGGGGTGGTGCCGAGGGGCATTGCTGCAATGCGGCAACATGCGGAATGCAGACTGAGCGAGATTCATTTTGCTGATGCGGTGTTTCGGGCGAGAAATCGCAAGAAGGACACGGTGTTTTAGCTGGTTTCGCGTTGTCATTCCGAGGTCAGTTCCGGTACGTTTTCGACTCAGCAAAGAAGTATCTGGATTTGCGCCGCGTTTGCGGCGGGGAGGTGCGCGACGTGGACTTCGAACTGACAGCACACCAGCTTGAGTTGCGTGAGGGTGCGCGGGTGTTTGGCGAGCGCGAAGTGGCGCCGACGATTCTCGAGCGCGACGCACGGGCTGAGTGGAGCGAACCGATTTGGCGCAAGATGGGTGAGGCGGGTCTGCTGGGTGCTCCGTTTCCAGAAGAGTATGGCGGCACCGGGCTCTCGTGCTTTGAGACGTGCCTTGTGAAAGAGGGTTTCGGCGAGGGCTCGACCGACGGTGGCGTGACGCTGGCGTGGGGTGCGCACACGATTTTGTGTGGGGTTCCGATCTGGAAGCTTGGCACGGAAGAGCAGAAGCAGAAGTACCTGCCGAAGATGTGTACGGGCGAATGGACGGGCGGGTTTTGCCTTTCAGAGCCCGATTCGGGTTCGGATGCGGCGGCGATGCGGACGCGGGCCGAGAAGAAGGGTGACCGCTGGATACTCAACGGCAGCAAGATGTGGATCACGAATGGTCCGATTGGGCACCATTTCATCGTGACGGCGGTGACCGAGCCGGGTGCGCGGGCTGCGGGTATCTCGACGTTTATCGTCGAGAGCGGATTTAAGGGGTTTCGTGTCGGGCAGCACATCAACAAGACAGGGATGCGGACCTCGACGACGTCGGAATTGATTTTTGAAGACTGCGAGGTTCCGGAAGAGAATCTGCTCGGTGAGGTGAACTACGGGTTCATGATCACGGCAAAGCTGATTCTCGGCTGGGAGCGTAGCTGCCTCATCGCGCCGTCGATTGGGTCGATGCGTGGGCTCGTGAACCGGTGCACGCGGTACGCGCAAGAGCGCAAGCAGTTTGGGCGTCCGATTGGGTCGTTTCAGGCGGTGCGCGCGTATCTGGCAGACATGAAGATGAACTACGAGGTGGCGCAGCAGCTTGTGTATCGGGTGGCGTGGCAGCTCGACCAGAGCGATGATCCGCCACTCGTAGACGCGGCGATCTGCAAGATTTTCATCACCGAAGCGGCGCAGAAGATGGGGCGCGATGCGGTGCAGCTTCATGGTGGCAACGGGTTCACGCCTGAGTACCACGCCGAGCGGTTCTTGCGTGACAGCCTGATTGGCAGCATCGGCGGTGGCACGAACGAAATTCAGCGCAGCATCGTGGCGCGCTCGATTCTCGACCTCGGATTCTAAAGGGGGCAGGCGATGGATTTTTCATACACCGAAGAGCAGTTGCAGTTCGAGAAGAGTGTTGCGCGCTTTTGCGCCGAGAAGATTGCTCCGCGCGCGAAAGAGGCAGATCGCAGGGGTGAGCTTTCGCGCGAGTCGTGGAGCGACCTCGCGAAGTTTGGCTACTTTGCGTTGTACTACCCAGAATCGGTGGGGGGCGTTGGGGCCGATGTGTTCACGCGGGCGTTTGCCGAAGAGCACCTTGCGAAGGCATGCGCGGCGACGTTTTTGTCGGCGGGGGCGTCGATTGGGCTGTGTGGGGGGCCGATATTCAACTTTGGTACCAACGAGCAACACGAACGGTATCTGAAGCCGCTGATTCGCGGCGAAAAGATCGGCTGTTTTGCGCTGACTGAGCCGGGTGCCGGTAGCGATGTGGCGAGCATCAAGACGACGGCGCGCAAACGTGGCGACGGGTGGGTGTTGAACGGGGAAAAGGCGCTGATCACCAACGCGCCGATCGCCGATTTTGCGGTGGTGATTGCGGCGACCGAGACTGAGGCAGGCAGGTCTGGGTTCAGTGCGTTTGTGTTGTCGCTCGACGCGCCGGGCATTACGCGATCAGCTCCGTATCGCAAGATGGGGCTGCGAGCGTCGCCGACGGGAGGCATCACGTTTACCGACGTGAAGGTCGGTGCCGAGAATTTGCTCGATGTGGAGGGCAGGGGGTGGCAGCAGGTGATGAGCACGCTAGAGTGGGGGCGCGTCGGCATGTGCCACTTTGGTATCGGCATTGCCGAGCGGGCGATGGAGTTGTCGATGAAGTATGCGCAAGAGCGCGTCGCGTTTGGTAAGCCGATTGCAAAGAAGCAGGCTGTGCACTTCAAGATTGCCGAGATGAAGGTACAGATTGATGCCGCGCGGTTGCTGGCGCGGCGCGTCTCGTGGCTCAAGAGCAAAGAGCTGCCCTGCGCCGACATCGTGAGTTGTGCGAAACTCTATGCGACCGAGATGGCGGTGCGCGTGACCGATCAGGCGGTGCAGATTCACGGTGGGTGGGGCTACACCGACGATTTTGAGGTCGAGCGACTGATGCGCGACGCGAAGCTCGGCACGATCGGTGAGGGGACGAGCGAGATTCAGCGCGAGATCATCGCGCGGCATCTGCTCGGCTTCTAGTGTCGCTCAGGGAGGTCAGGGGCATGAGCGAAGAGAAACTGGTTCTTGTTGAAGATGCGCCGCACGGGCACGCGGGTGTGCGCCTCTTGACGCTCAACCGGGCAGACCGGCGGAATGCGCTGTCGGTCGAGCTTGTGGTGGCGCTCGATGAGGCGCTGAGAGAGGCCGATACCGACAAAACGGTGCGGGCGATCGTCATTACTGGCGCGGGTGACAAGGCATTTTGCGCGGGGGGCGATTTGGGTTCGGGTCCGGGTGGGGACGGGTTTCTGGATGTGCATGCGTCGCGAGGCACGTTTGCGGGGTTGCTGCGCACGATGCGACGGCTTGGTACTCCGACGGTTGCGGCGGTGAATGGTGCGGCGCTTGGCGGCGGGTTTGGCATCGCGCTGTCGTGCGACTTTGCGGTGGCGCATCGCGAGGCGAAGCTGGGTACGCCTGAAGTGCGGCGAGGGATGTTTCCGATGAT
>CAZXXB010000167.1:0-656 GCA_964644185.1 uncultured Myxococcota bacterium | reverse complement strand
TGTTGCTCGGCGAGAGCGTGTCGGGTGAGCGGGCGGTTGAGGTGGGTGTGGTCAACAAGGTGGTTGATGGGGGTGAGGTACTTGCCGAGTCGCTTGCGCTGGCGTCGCGGCTTGCGGGGCTGTCGCCTGCGATATTGAGTCTTGGGCGGCGAGCGGTGGCGCGTCAGCACGACATGGGTTTTGACGCTGCGCTCGACTACCTGCACGATCAACTTTCGTTCAATCTCATGACCGAAGACGCGATGGAGGGCATTGCGGCGTTTCTCGAGAAACGCGATCCGCAATGGAAGGGCCGATGAGCAAGAGCCTGAAGGAAAAGATCACGACGCTGCATGAGCGCGTCGAGAAGATAAAGCGGATGGGTGGCCCGGACGCGGTGGCTAAGCAGCACGCGGCGGGTAAGTTGACGGCGCGCGAGCGGGTCGAGCTTCTGTTCGACGCGGGCACGTTCGTCGAGATGATGATTCACGCGCACCATCAGAGCCAGTCGCCGATGATGGCGGGCCGCGAGACGCCCGCCGATGGCGTGGTGGTGGGACACGGGCTCGTCAACGGGCGGCGCGTCGCGGTGATTGCGTATGACTTCACCGTGATGGCCGGTACGATTGGCATGATCACCGAGTTCAAGTGTGCGCGGTTGCGGCAGTTTGCCATCG
>CAZXXB010000166.1:326-8687 GCA_964644185.1 uncultured Myxococcota bacterium | reverse complement strand
CCAGGTCGTTGCGGTTGATGCAGTAACCGGGCGCGCGGTGCTTCGTCGGGCAAAAGGGCGACGCGGTGTGGGCGCTCGGAGGTCATGGCGTCGTAGGCGTCGGCGATGGCGACGATGCGGGCGAGCAGTTCGGGCAGGGTGGCGTAGGTCGAGTGTGGGTAGCCTTTGCCGTCGACGCCGATGTGGTGCTCGAAGGCGACGAGGGCCTGTCGGACGGTGGCCTCGTAGACGAGTCCGGAGTCGAAGAGGGCGGCGACGGAGCGTTCGGGGTGGCGCTCGACTTCGGCGCGTTCGGCGTCTTGCAGGGGGCCTTTGTGGGCGATGTTTGCGTTGATGCGAGCCATGCCGAGATCGGCGAAGAAGCCCGACATGCCGACCTCGCAGATCATGGCGCGCGACATGCCGAGGCGGGCGCCGATGGCGCACGCGAGGATGGCGGTGGTGGCGGCGTGGCGTGCGTTGTAGTCGTCGCCGTCTTTGATGCTGGCGAGGGGTAGCACGACCGAGGCGTCTTTGACGCAGATGAGGGCGATGTCCTGCACCGATTTGCGGACGAGCTTGTAGAGGCGTCGCATGCGCAGGGTGCGGTCGGTGTTGGCGAAGGCGAGGCGTGCGTAGACGCGCAGGCGGGCGAACGAGACGCAGGCGAGCAGTCGCAGTTCGAGGTCTTCGCGGACGGTGCGTTTGTCTTCGGGGTCTTGCACGCGCTGGACGCTGACGCCTTCACCGAAGAGTTCGCGGAGTTTCTTTTCGATTTCGAGGCGGATGGTGTCGGCGTCGCGGTGTTTTCCGCGTGTGTCGACGAGGCTGCCCGCTGCGCCCTGTTCGGGTGCATGGTGGGCATGGTCGGGGGCGGCGGCTTCGAGCTTTGCGGCGAGCTCTGCGCCTGATGCATTGCCCTCGACACTGGCGGCGGCGGCCTCGACACCCTCGGCATCGAAGCCCCACTTGGCGAGCAGATCGAAGAAGGCGGAGGTTTCTTCGGGGCCGAGCGGGACCTTGAAGCGGAAGCCCCCGACGCCGATGCGTTCGAGTTCGGCGCGCAGCCATGCGATGCGTTCGACTTCATCGACGTTGAGGCGCAGGCGCGAGCGGTTGAAGAAGACGTCGGGGCCGATGAACGAGATGGTGATGACGGCGTCGCGGGCGATGAGGTCGCGCAAGAGCGTCGAGAAGCCCTCGATGGCGGGGCGCAAGACGGCGTTGTTGACGTGGTAGAGCCTGAGGTTGCGAAAGAGGGTGTAGATGTTGAGGACGAGTTTTTGTCGGAGGCGTTCGCGCTCGACGGTGGCGTCGGCGACGCCTTCGCCGGTTTGCGGGCGCGGTGTCGGGGTTTCGGGCGTGCTCTGTGCGCCTGCCGTGGCGCCCTGCCCGTGTGCGTGAACGGCGTTTTCGGCACTCATGGTGTCTTACGCTCCGGCGCTGGCTGGCGCTGCAACTGTTGGGCAAAGAGGGTTGGGTTTTCGAGCAGCTTGACGGCGAAGTCGCGAATTTTGTCGTCGTCGTCGAGGGCGGCTTTGCGCAGCACGGCTTCGCCATCGGGCGAGCGGGTGAGGGCGACGGCACCCAGGGCGGCGAGGCGCTCTTCGGCTGCGGTGCGACGCAGAAGGGTGCCTTTTTCGGTGAGGGGTTTGAGCACCTCGACGGCGTGGTTGCCGCCCGCGATGGCGAGTGCCGCGAACATCCAGCCGCGTTCGTAGGGTTCGCAGGTGACGTTGTCTTTGCCCTCGATGCGGCGTTTGAGCAGCGGAAAGGCGTGGCGGTCGCGCATGCGAATGACGAGGCGCAGGCCGAGTACGCGCACCTCACTGTCGGCGTCGTTGAGCACTTTGCGCAGCTCGGCGGGGCCGCAGAGTTCGGGGCGGGTCATGGCGTAGACGGTGAGCTTGCGGCGGTCGGCGTCGGGGTGTTCGAGCAGCTCGAAGATGAGTTCGCGGGCGCGCGGGTCGTGCAGTTCTTCGAGCAGTTTGACGGCTTCGGCGGCGATGACGAGGTCTTCGCCGAGGAGGATGGGTTTGAGGGCGTCGAGGCGCTCGCTGCCGTAGTGGAGCAGGACGGGCTTTAGCTCTGCGCGTCGCTGCGGCACGGGGATCATCATGTAGAGTTGCACAAGGGGGGGCAGTGCGTCGGCACCCATGGCGTCGAAGAGGCGGACGATGGCGTCGGGTTCGATGGCGAGATGGTCGCTCGAGAGTAGCTCGGCCATCTGGCGCAGGTGGTCTTCGCTCGCGATTTGTTCGAGCAGGCGGTCGATGACGGCTTGTGCGTCGGCGTCGAGGTTGACGCGGTGGTCGCGCAGGGCCTCGACGAAGTCGGCAAGCTGGCGAAACTGGCGATTGCGAAAGACCGATTCGAGGACGATGCGGAGGATTTGTTCGAGTTGCTCGACGCGGCGTGGACCTCCGATGGTGTAGAGGCTGAGCGCGAGGCCGATGTATTTGGCGGTGAAGTCGTTTTGCAGGATGCGCTGTACGTCGCGGAAGAGGCGGATGTTTTCTTCTTCGGTGAGTTGGTAGCGCAGGGGGTTTGCGAGCACGTCGTTGGCGTTGGCGATGGCGCGTTTGCGGGTCTCGTCGTCGAGGGGTTCGTCGAGCATGGCCGAGACGCGTTCATCGTTGGCTTCGATGGGGGCGCGTTCGCGTAGCTCGCGGACGAGGGCGGCGATGTCTTCGTGAATGGTGCCGGCGCCAGCGAATTCGGTGAGTTCGATGTCTTCTAAGGCTTCGTATTCGATGGATTTGAAGTCGTGACGCCAGAGCACGGCGGCGAGGTCGTCGTTTTGTCCGCCTGAGTAGCGTGACTGGTCGTTGAGGACGTCGGCGAAGGCGAGGAGTTCGTCGGTTGTGGCGTCGGGGAGAAAGACGACGCGGCGGACGCCATCGCGAAAGAGTCGGCCCGCATAGTGTTGTTTGTCGTCGGCGATCTTTTCGATCATCTGGTCGTCGAATTCGATGGCGGTTTCGGTGATGGTGATGTCGAACTCGCCGTATTCGGCGAGGAAGGCTTTCATGCGCTCTACGGCGCGTGCTTCCATCGAGCGGCGGTTGCGGTTTGAGGGGGCGTAGGCTTTGCGCGACCAGACCATGCGCTCGTAGAGGCGCAGGGCATCGGCGGCGTCGCGGATGCGTTTTTTGAAGACGTCGCCGTCGCTGGGCGAGGCTGCGCCAGCGAGGGCAGCCGCAGGGGTTGTGCCTTCGCGCTCGATTGTCACTGGGCGCACGGAATCGCTCATGCGAAAAACCTCACGTCGGGGAGAGAAGCTTACGAGAGTCGCACCGCCGCTTGCAATGGCTCAAATTCGAATGATCGAGGACGTGGAACGCCAACCTTGCCGTGGGTGCGGCGCGCGACTATGGTGGGGGGAAGAAGTGACAAGCGAAGGTGCGCGTGACCCGGTTGCGCGCGATCAGGTTGCGCGAACGAATCTGGCACGAGCTTCGGCATGTGCGCGAGAAGGGGGTTGCTATGTTTCCGCGTGAGCCCGAACAGCGAATTGCGCCGCGAGTCGAGGTGCGCATGCACGTTGATATCGTGACGACGACGTACATTTATCCGACGGCGCAGGTGTTGAACCTGTCGAGCGGGGGTCTTTTCATCAAGACGAACCGTCCGCTGGAAGAAGACAGCGTGGTTGATTTGAAGCTGTATTTTCCGAAGAGCGCCGAGCCGATTCTGTTGCAGGGTGTGGTGCGTTGGGTGCGGGGTGATGCGTCGGGTGCGGTGCCGCCGGGGATGGGTGTCGAGCTGATGGGGATAACGCCCGCGGTGGCGGCGCTGATCGACGCCGAAATCAAAGCTGCCCCCAAGAATTTTTAAACGATGGGGTTTGAGGTTGAGACGCGGTTCACCGATGGCCTGTTGAGCCGTTACTCCGCAAGCGTTTTCGCGTAGCTGCTCTTCGC
Organism: uncultured Myxococcota bacterium; assembly: GCA_964644185.1. Taxonomy (GTDB): domain Bacteria; phylum Myxococcota; class JAJVIH01; order JAJVIH01; family CAZXXB01; genus CAZXXB01. Next base: position 4,785 of record CAZXXB010000166.1, on the reverse strand, counting down.
GTGACGAGAGGCGTTGCGGGGCGTGCTGTGTGGCGACGGTGCGCGTGTTGTCACAGAAGTGTTTCACGAGCGGGTGTCGATTCGCCGCGAGCGTCACGTCATATGCGACTTCGGTTTTCAAACACTGAGAGGTCGCGATGAGCAAGACGCGTAACAACGGGCGCAAGGTGGCGGTGCAGGCAGGGGTCGAAGGTCAGCCGACAGATGGTGTCGTTGCGGAAGGGGCATCGAAGCTCGACAGGCGCGCGTTTTTGCGGCTTGGCGCGGGGGCTGTGGCGGCGCTTCCACTGGCGGCGACGATTGCGGCGTGTGGTGACGATGACGATGACGATGCGACCGACACCGGAGACGACACGGGTGCGGATGCGACCGACACGGGCGACACCGACGTGAGCGACACTGGCGCGAATGACACAGACAATGCGGCGCCGGGCAACGATGACGACGCGACGGTGGGCGACGACGATGACGACGCGACCGCAGGCGATGATGACGATGATGCGACGTCGGGCGAGACGGGTGGTGAGACGGGCGGTGAAACAGGTGGCGAGGCGGGCGACGAGACGGGTGGCGACACCGATGGCGAGATCGACCTGCCCGAGGGTGTGCACCAAATATCGAAGCGTTGGCCGAAGGTGCCTGAGGGGGCGACGAGCCAGCGCATCTCGTTCGTGCATGTGAATGATATCCACGCGAACTTTTTTCCGTTGCCGAATGCAGAGTCTCCGGCGAGCCGGGTGGTGGGTTTTTACAAGAAGGTGAAGGCTGAGAATCCGTGGACGATTTTCACGAACGGTACGGATGATTACGAGAAGGGCAGCGTGGGTGAGGTGTTCTCGAAGGGTGCGATGGTGCGCGAGTTGTCGCACGCGATGAAGTTTGACCTGAAGACGGTGGGCAACCACGATTTTGCGTGGGGTGCGGAAGAGTACCTTGCGTACACGCGTGACCCGCATGCGCTCGTGCTGTGTGAGAACGTGGGCTACACGGGGCCGAATCCGGAGCAGTATGGGGCGTTGAAGTATCAGGAGATTCAGTGCGGCGCGGTTCGCATTGGTGTGTTCGGCATGGTGTCGGGTCCGTGGAACGAGTTGAATGAGCGGTACATCGGCGACTTTTTGCCTGATTTTCCGACGTCGCCGGATAGTGAGTGGCCGGCGATTGCCGCGGAGGTGGTGAAGAAGAACCGGGCGAACGTTGATCTGATGGTGATGTTGAGCCACCTCGGTTACGGTGCGGATAAGGCGATTGCGGCGGAGGTGAATGGGATTGACGTGATTCTGGGGGGGCACTCGCACACGGTGCTGGGCAAAGAAGACGTGACGAATGGGACGATCATCGGCCAGGCGGGGTCGTCGCTGGCGTGGGTTGCGCGGCTTGATCTCGACGTTGATTTGGCGACGAAGAAGGTGACCGAGTACGCGTACAAACTCGAGCCGGTGATTGGGTTGACGATGCCGGCGGATGCGGAGTTCGAGACGTTGGCAAAGGCGGCCTTTGCGAAGCACTCGGCGACGGCGTTTGATGCGGTGGGGTATGCCGAGAACCAGCTCGACAAGCGGGCGGTGATGCGGATGACGGCGGGTGCGTGCCTTGAGATGCTCGAGGTTGACGCGGCGGTGCTTGATGTCGATTCGCAGTGGGGCGTGATCAGCGCGGGGGCGGTCAACGCGCAAGACATGTACGACGCGTACAAGGTTGAGTTGCAGCCGGCGGGCACGTCGAGCTGGAACGCGATGTATTCGGTTGCGATGACTGGTGCGACGTTGAAGGCGATTGCGGCGCTCGTGGGCGAGAGCGAAGACTGGGCGGTGCGCATGACAGAGGTGGTGGATGACGGGGCGACGTATCGTGTCGCGATGCACAAGGGCAAGGCGTTCAATCCGCAGCGGTTTTTTGGCGAGGCGACGTATGAGGGTGAGGCGAAGTTTGAGAACGAGGTGTGCCTGATGCTGATCGACTACGCGAAGGCGCGCACGGCGGCGAACAAGCACATCGACAGCGAGACGGCGCTTGGTTGAGTGAGACGTCTTGGTTGAGTGAGACGTGAGGTGCGTTTGGGCGTGCTGGGGGCGAGGCTACTTCGCTGCTGCAGGTGTCTTGGTCGCGGTAGAAGCGGAAGTCTTGTTTGACTGACGCTTCGTGCGTAGCGGCTTACCGCCATAGCGAGGCGTGAGTGAGCCGTCGGGGTGAGTGAGGCCAATCTCGACGAGAAACGCGCGGCGTTCTTCGAGCGACTTTTGCTTGAACTTCGCGAGGCCGCGGTCGAACGCGGCGAGCATCTCCGCCTGTGGGTCGATGGACTTCATGCAGCGTCACCTCCGACTCGAAAGTAGCCGATTATGCACGATGTGTCACGGACGCAGATTTGGACGTGGGACTTCTCGTAGATGCCGCTACCCGGGTACGCAGGGTCGCCTTCCCAAAATGCGCCTCGAATCGTTTGTGGCGTGACCCCGGTTTCGTTCGCATAGAATTTCGCTGCGGCGTTGATGACGGCGCAATCAAGATAGCGCAATTGCGGCTCGCCAGATGATTGCGCTGGCAGGCGGTTTTCGGGGAAGGGGGTTGTGGCGCCCCAGCTCTCTCGCAGCAGCTCGTGTGCCTGACGCAAGCGTCTTGTCCATTTGGTGTCGAGCAAGTCGATGCACACGCCAAGTTGAAGAATGGCGCCGAGCACGCGGGCTTCGGATGCTGGTTTGCTCGCGCGTCTGGCTTTCAGACGGGCCCACTCAAGGGCACGATCCGGGCCGTACTCCCAGAAGTAAATGCCACGGCCTAGCCAATCGTAAGGCTGGTCGGAAGGGGACGGGTGCTTTCCGTGGAGCAGCGCGTCTTCAAACGTGGGCCGGAGGCATCCGTGATAGGCGATGATTTGACGTTGGTACTGCACGTGGTTCGTCTCTCTGTGGCAAACGGGAAACAACGCACGGGGTTGAGGGCGTCATTCTTGCACGGCGCACGAACGCGCGCTACACGGTGCGGCACCTGCGGCGGAGGGAGTTCCGCAAGGTGAACAACGTGCGTTGCGAGGTTCAGGGTGTGTGTCGCTGGCACCTCGCGAAGAGAGAAAAGTGATGAAGAAGCAAGCGGGCAACGTGGAAGGTTCGACGCTGGATTCAGCCGTCGCGGCGAATGACGAGCAGAACACGGTGACGGTGACGGGGCCCGAAGGTGATACGCCGACGAGCAAGCTGGCGCGGCGTGAGTTTTTGCGTTTGTCGGCAACCGCGGCCGCTGCGATTCCGTTGTCGGGGGCGCTCGCCGCATGTGGCGACGATGACGATGACGACGCGACCAATACGGGTGACGATGACGACGATGCGACCAACACCGGCGACGACGACGATGACGCGACGGCGACGGGTGACGACGATGATGACGCGACGGCGACGGGCGACGACGATGACGACGTGACGGGCGACGATGACGACGACACGACGCCCGAAGATCCGAGCGCGATTGATGGCGGCACCGAGGTGACGTTTGACGCGGCTTCGGTGAGCGAAGACCTGACGCTGTTTCGGTCGGTGCTTGCTGGTGCGGCGCGGGCTGATTCGATCTTGATTTCGGGTTACGCGGAAGACGGGGCGGCGAAGCGGTTGCGGGTGTGGCGCGCGAGCGAGACGCCGGGCTCGATTGTGCTGGTGAAAGATGTCGATGTGACGCCGGTCGAGAAGTATCTGAAGCAGGCGATTGATGGGCTTGCGCCGGCCCAGACGTACTTCTACGCATTTTTTACGGATGACCGGGCGAATGATGAAGGGGCGCTGAATCGCTCACCGATCGGGCGGTTCAAGACGGCGTTTGCGCCGGGTGCGCTGCTGCCGGTGACGGTGGGCGCGACGACGTGCACGAACTTTAATTTCCGTCCGTATTCGTCGTTGTCGCTGATGGCGGAAGAAGAGCTGGATGCGTTCATTCAGCTTGGCGATTTCGTCTATATGGATGATGCGGAAGAGGTGTTGGGCAAGACGCTGGCGGGGACGATTGAAGAGTATCGCACGTGCTGGAAAGAGACGCTTATCGAGCCGGGGTACAAGGCGGTGTTGGAGAAGAACACGTCGTACATCACGCTCGATGATCACGAGATCATCGACAGCGGGCCACTCTACAGCGAGCCTGCCGAGCGGTACGAGATTGCGATGAAGGCGTTTTTCGAGGCGCTGCCGGTGCCGAACCTGAAGCCGAACACGGTGGGTCGCGAGGTGCGGTTCTGGGATTCGTATCGGTGGGGTGATTCGGTCGAGTTTTTCGTGGTCGATTCGCGGCTGCATCGCGACCCGGCGACGCGGCTTGGGCCCGATGCGGAGTATCTGGGTCGCGAGCAGATGGACTGGTTGAAGCAGGCGCTCGATTCGAGTCCATGCGTGTTCAAGGTGATCTTGAACTCGGTGCCGATTTTGAACTTCACGTTCGCGGTGTCGGAAGATGACCGGTGGCAGGGGTTTCCGGCGCA
>CAZXXB010000166.1:0-307 GCA_964644185.1 uncultured Myxococcota bacterium | reverse complement strand
CGCAGCGTGAAGAGCTGTTGAACTGGATTTTGACGCAAGACATTCGCAACGTGGTGTTTCTGACGGGCGATTTCCACATGGAGTACGTTGCGCGGATCGATGCGGAGGGGCCGACGTCGCGGATTTGGGAAGTGATGTGTGGGCCGGGTGCGAGCGCGGCGAATCCGTTGAAGGTGACGTCGAGCGACCCGCGGTCGAAGGACAGGGTGTTTCCGCCCGAGCAGTTCGCGTTTGTGGATTTCGGTACGAAGAACGCGACGGTGATTACGTTTGAGGGGTTCGTTGCCCCAGAGTCCCTGGAGAACGT
>CAZXXB010000165.1:0-8743 GCA_964644185.1 uncultured Myxococcota bacterium | reverse complement strand
CAGGCCACGCTTCACTTCGCCGCCTCGATCTTCTTCGCCGCAGTCGCCGAGGCTTCGCGCTTCACGAAGCCGAAAAACAATAGACCGTTCCACGTGACGCCGGTGATCTGCTTTGCGATGCCAGAAAGGCTCTTGAAGCGTGCGCCCGCGTATTCGAATCCGCCATCGTCGAGCACCGTGACGACGTGCGTGACGCCGTTGTGGACCCTCGTGATCGTGCTGCCCGCTTGCGGAATCAACCGCTGCCGCTCGACGCGTACGGGGTTGGGTGCTGTTGGCCGCGGCTGCGGACGACTCTTTCGCGTGCGGAGCCGCGCTTCAGCCTCGTCGGCCATCTTCTCGAGTGCGACGCGTGTCTCGCGTGGAAGCGGCGGGCGTGGACTGGCCTGTTCCTGCACGAGCGACGCGACCCGCTTTCGCAGCCACGCGGTGTTGCGCGAACGTGGCGCGCGACCCGCAAGCTCGGTGTACCGCGCGACGAGCGACGCGTGCGACATCGTCGCGACCGACGAAAGCTCTTCCGAGAGCGTGCGCATCGCATCGGACTCGTCGTGCTCCTCGACCCCAGGCAACGACGTGGATTCCAAAGTCCGCTCTGACCGTTTCTTCGACATGGCTCTGACCTTTCGCGCCGCGCCGCGTGCCGCCGTGAATCGGCGTCTGCACGGGCGCGGACCGTCAAGTCACAGCCCTCTGTTCGCGCTGAACCTCAAGCGCTTTTCGGGCGATTTCGCGAACGACGCGAGAGGAGATTGGTGGCTGAGCCGTGCGGGCAGCATGGTGAATGTCGACGACGAGTCTGCCGGGAACGGGGGTAAACCGAAGTTCGGATCCTGCTTGCCGAGCTACCGGCTTTTTGGGCCAGTGCAGGGTCGCTAGACCATCTTCTAAAGTCGGCCAAGCCGAATTGTGCTTGTTGAGCGAGTACTCAACCCCGTCACTCCGCGCGAAATGACTCCCAACGGATTCCTAGCTTGCGCATGCGTGCTCGCAATGTATGCGGGTTGACTGCCAGTAGCTTTGCCGCGCCAAACGGACCTTCGATGCGCCCACGCGTCGCGCGCAACGCACGTTCAATATGAAGGGTGATTGCGGCGTCGAGGGTTGTCATCTCACTACTTTCCAGATTCGAGAGCTCGGTCGTTGTTCCTGCGTCTGTCGCGATCCGTGTCCTGCCTGGTGTCCCAGCGACACCCAGCGCTTTCGCAACCTCAAGACGCTTGCCATTTCCAAGAATCACCGCTCGCTCAATCACCGCGGCTAGTTCGCGCACGTTGCCCGGCCAGTCGTACGTTCTGAGCAACTCGACATCATCGTTCTCCGGAAAAAGCGGACTACCTCCGAGCCGCAAACCAGCTTTGGCCGCGAAATGCTTCGCCAGCGCCTCAATATCTTCGCGCCGCTCACGTAACGCTGGCAGTCGCACCGGAAAAACGCTGATGCGGTACCACAGGTCTTCGCGAAACTCGCCCCGCGCCACCATGTCGTCGAGGTTTCGGTGCGTTGCCGCAACGATCCGCACATCGACGCTTATCACGTGGTGGCCCCCGACCCGCTCAAGCGACCCATCTTGCAACACACGTAGCATGCGTACCTGCGCCGCCTGCGGGAGCTCACCAATCTCGTCCAGAAATAGCGTCCCTCCATCGGCACGCTCAAACCACCCCTGGCGCGCACGCACGGCGCCCGTGAAACTTCCTCGTTCGTGGCCGAACAGCTCTGAATCAATTAACTCAGATGGAATCGCCCCACAGTTGACGCGTACAACTGGCCCTGCCGAGCGCCGAGATCGAGCGTGAATCGCACGGGCAATGACTTCCTTTCCCGACCCCGTTTCACCGAGAATCAGCACCGGAGCATCTGTCGCCGCCACTTGTTCGACGCGTTCCATCACCTCCCGCAAACCGCTTGACTCACCCACGATCGAATCTGCGATTTCGACCCGCTGCAGCCGTGAAAGCAGTGCTTGCTTGTCAGCTTCCAGCGCTTCACGCAGGCGAACCTGCTCGTGCTCGCGCGTGTCGTTTGCCAACGCCTCCGCAAGTGGCTCAGCCGATGCCGCGAACAGCCCACGAGTCGATTCGTCAAGTCTGAATTGGCTGCGCGCTGAGTCGACAAGCCGCGCAATCGCAACCCCCACGGGACGTGCCTCGTGCACCAGCCCCACGACAATCGCCGGATCATGAAACGCAGGTGGAAGCAACAAGCGACGTAGCTCGTCGCGAGCGGATGCAACGACCGCGATGCCGTCGCCCAGAATAAACTCAACGACCCGTTCAGCTTCGTCATCGGTGAGGTCGGTGCGCACATGGGCCGGCTCATGCGCGTTGCTCGCACCAACGACAGCCGCGGCACTCGACAACAACCGCCCCGACTCTGCGTCGAATCTGCGCAACACGATCTCATCGACTGGCAGAGCACTTGCGAGCAAGTCGGTGAGTGTCGGCAGCAAATCAGCCAACGAGGCGTGCCTTGCAACCTCTCGCCACATCCGCGCCGAAAGTTCGTCGGCTGAAGTGATTCGCTTGCTCGTTTCTTCGCTCACAGAAACGCTTCCCTTCGCATACTCAACTGATCGGATAACAACGCGCAGCGGTCACCTCGACGTGTACCCGGCAGCCTGGTTCGATTCCATTCAGCAAACTCGATCGTCGAGGAAACCTTGCGAACACCACACCGAGGCCATCCACCTCGGCCTCGACCCGTACTCGGTCACCAAGCGGAATCACGCGCTGAACGGTACCGATGCCGGGGTCGTCGCGCCAGAGCCGTATATCGTACGCCCGAACAACAAGGTGAGCCCGCCCCACGTCCACTTTCAATAGATCGCCGTCAATCAGCCTGTCGCGCGCGACACTCAGCGCCCCTGCAACAGCATCGCCCCCGGCCATGACCACCTCGAACGCGTTGGCCTCGCTCACAAACCGGGCGACGAATTCTGATGCTGGGTGTTCGAGAATCTCAACGGGCGAACCTGACTGCTCCACCATCCCGCGATTCAAAATGACAACCTGATCCGCCACCGAGAACGCCTCCTCTTGATCGTGGGTCACGAAGATCGACGTCACGCCGGTCTCGTCGTGCAGCCGCCGAAGCCACAAACGCAGCTCTTCGCGCACCTTCGCATCGACCGCCGCAAATGGCTCATCAAGCAACAATAGGCGTGGGTTAGGCGCGAGCGCACGAGCAAGCGCAACCCGCTGACGCTGGCCGCCCGAAAGCTGACGCGGATACCGATGCCCCATGCCCTGCAACCCCGTCAACGCGAGCAATTCGTTTACCCGTGCCTCGACGTCTGCTTTCGCGACCCCCTGCACGTAAGGGCCAAATGCGATGTTTTCACGCACGGTCATGTGCCGAAACAGCGCATAGTGTTGAAACACGAACCCGATCGCCCCCGCCGATGTGCCGACCGTCAACGGCTCTCCGTCAATGGTGATCGCACCCGCGTCGGCCCGTTCGAGCCCTGCGAGAAGCCGCAGAATCGTACTCTTCCCACTGCCCGATGGACCAAGCAACGCGGCGAGAGCACCACCCTTCACCTCGAATGACACGTCTTTCAGAGCCGTGAAGCTGCCAAACGACTTCGAGACGTGCTCGACAAGAATCGCGCTCATCATTGTTCCTCGCGGGCGCGAATCAACCCGCCATTTCTTCGCGTCGCCGACGCACCCACTCAAGCAACGCGAGCACCGTGAAGCTCGCCGCGCAGAGCAGCGAAGCAACCCCAAACGCGGCAATCTCGTTGCGCTCTTCAATCATGTTGTGAATGAACACCGTCGCCGTCTCGGTCTCACCCGAGACCCCACCGCCGAGTATCAATACCGCGCCAAATTCACCCAGCGCGCGAGCCGCCGTCATCATCAGACCGTAGCCGAGCGCATACCGAATATTGGGCAACGTCACGTACCAGAATGTCTGCCACGGCGATGCGCCAAGCGTCCGCGCGGCCTCTTCTTCGACATCGCCCAACTCGTCCAGCACATACGCCGCCTCTCGCATCGTAAATGGCAGCGTCACGAAAAGAGTCGCGATCACAAGCCCTGTCGTGTTGAACACCACCCGCACGCCAGCAGCCTCGAGCCGCGGATAAAACACGCCGGACCGCCCAAACAGCAGCAGGAAACCGAGCCCCACAACCACCGGAGAAACCGCAAGCGGAAGATCCGCCAGCCCCGCGCGCCGTGCCCTCCCGAAGAATCGCTGGCGCGCAATCACGAGCGCGCCAGCCGTACCAACCAGGGCGTTGACGACAACTGAACCGAGACACAACAAAAACGTGAGCGTGAGCGCGTGCACCGTGGTTGGCTCGATAAGCGCCCGTGCAAGCGTGCCCAGATCGGTGCCAACGGTCGTGACGACGAGCGCAGCCACCGGCAGCGCAAGTAGCAAACCGACGTAAACATACACCGCCCCAAACAGTAGGGTCCGCCGCACACTGGCGCCACGCGCGTGAAGGGTCGTCGAAAGAGTGGCGGTCACGTCGCTTCCTCACTCGTTATGCCCTCAACCGCGCGTCGCTCAATCAGGTACGCCGCCCCATGAATCGCGAGTGACGCCAAAAACAGCAACGACGCCGCCAGCGCCGCGGTTGACAGCGACGCGCTCTCGATTTCACCGAAGATATAGACCGGTGCCGTCAGTGTGCGAAACGGCAGATTGCCCGCGACCACGACGATAGAACCGAACTCACCCAGCGCGCGTCCGAACGCGCGCACCGCGCCCGAAATCGCCGCTGGACGAATCGCGGGCCAGGCGACCACGCAGAACGTCTTCCAGGCGCCAGCGCCGAGTGTAGCCGCCGCCTCGTATTCGGCCTCTTCTACCTCGCTCAACACTGGCTCGACCGCGCGCACGACGAAAGGCACCGTCACAAACAGCAGCGCCAGCACAATGCCTGTCGGCGCAAAGATGACTTCCACGCCCAGCATGGCTAAGTGGGTGCCCAACAGTGAAGACGGGCCCCAAAGCGACGCGAGCATGATGCCCGCAACGAGCGTCGGCAACGCGAGTGGCAGGTCTATAAGCGCCGACACCAACGCGCGTCCCGGCAGGTCATGTCGCACGAGAACCCACGCGATGATGACCCCGACAACAAGATTCACTACCGCCACGACCGCCGCAGTCCATAGACTCAGCCACAGAGCGTGTCGCGTCGCGCCGTCACGAAGCATCGCCGACAATCCGTCGATACCCTCGCTCGCGCCCAACACCACCACCGCGCCCATCGGCAAGGCAACGAGAACACCAACGTACAGCGCGACGATTGCGCGCAGCATGAGCGGGCGCACCGGACGCACCTGACCCGGATGAGCAGCGTCGCCAATCATTCAGGGGCCCGCTTGTGCGCCGCCTCAAGCGCGCGATCATACAGCGCGCCCTTCGCGAACAACTCTGTCTCGATGGCATCCCACCCGCCAAGGTCACGAGCGCTGAACGTATCTCGCACCGCCGCAAAGCTCGCCTTCGTCTCGCTCGCGACCGTTTCGTCAACCGGTCGAAGTCCGTGTCGCGAAAAAATGCGTTGCACCTCTGGCGTAAAGAGAAACGACGTAAACTCACGCGCCTCGTCAAGCACGCCGTGTGCGGTCGCGTATTTGGTGACCACGGCGACCGGGTTTTCAATCACCACCGTCGAAGCTGGAACCACATACTCGTAGTCGAGCCCGCGCTTTTGCCCCACGAGCATCTCGTTCTCATAGGTGATGATCGCGTCACCAATACCGCGCTCAAAGCTCAACATCGAGTCGCGACCGCTCCGGTCCATACCACGCACGTTGGCGAGTATCTCAGCCGTGAGCCGCTCTGTGGCGTTCACGCCGCCCCTCGGTACGCCCGCATGTCCCCGCATCGCCGCACCAAAGATAGCGACGATGTTCCATTTTGCTCCGCCGCTTGTGCGCACATTGGGGGTCAGTACCTTCACCCCTGGTTTCGTGAGATCAGCCCATTCGCGAATCCCGAGTGGATTCCCCTTGCGAACACCTATCACCACGACCGATTTCGTCACCGTGCCTCCGACTTTGCCGTCGTTCCAACCGGCTGCCACCAACCCCGCCTTTTCGAGGAGGGCGATGTCAGGTTCCATCGAAAGGGCCGCGATATCGGCTTCAAACCCGGCGGCGATTGCTCGCGCTTGCGCTCCGCTCGCAAGATACGATTCGCGAATCTCCACCTCAGGCTTGCCGATTTGTTCGCGCAGCCTGCGATACACGGGCAGCACGCCGTCGCCGTATGCCTCGCGCGGAGTCGTGTACGCACCCAGCGTCAACACCTTCGCCGTCGCTTTCGCACGCGCGCCCTGCAACGAGGCCGACTCCGCCGCGCCGCTCAGGCCATCGCCTCGCCCACCACCACCGCCCGCCCCTTCAGCCTTGCAACCTGCCGACAGGTAGACCATCAACCCTAACGCAATGGTACTCAGCTTGGTGATGCACCCGCGACTCACATGCCCTCGCATTTGTCTGTTCTCCAGGTTCGTCCGACATCAATCCGCATCGGGTTAGCAATCCGCGAGCCATCTCACCCAGCATGCGATCTCGCGGTACCCACGCGGGGCACGGCGCGATCTGCCGCGCGTCGGCACGCACCGGCCACAGATTACCCGTGGCCCATCACGGGCCGTGACCCATCACGGCTTCGGTGTCCGTCGCCGATACTGGCCTTGCCCCGCACTTATCACGGCTGCTCGCGATGGCCGGGCGACCCCCGACCGTGGCCCGCGCCGACGATGGAATTTCCGTCATTCAGCATGGCGTCTTGATCAACGCCATTATGCAACACGGCAGCGCGGCAATCTCCCCATCAGCGGTAGACGTACTCGAGATTGGCAAGGCTTTTGCTCTTTTCCGGCCAACCCGTTCTGGCAGGGTCGCCTTCAAGGTGCCCTCGGGGCGAAAGGAAAGCACCGCAATGCACCGCATTTTGATTTGTCTTTGCACCTCTGCTCTCGTCGCCGGGCTTGCGAGTCCAGCGCTGGCGCAAGAGGTCAACTGCAAAGACCTGCCCAACGTTGTTATCGGCGCAGGCGGCAGTGCCAGTAAGCCCCTGCTCAAAGCCGTGGGCACTGCGCTTCGAAACCTTGCGTCCGATCCTGTGACCCTGGTCTATCAGGCACCCGGCGCTTGCTTCGGCATCACGCCGTTCATCGACGGGTCAAAAATTACAGGTACCGCGAACTACTGGGAATCCGACGGGGCTGAGAAAACCTGCAAGCTGCCTATCACTGGCCTCACCCCAGACTTCGGCATGCTCGGTACCAAAGCCACCCTTTGCCAGGGCGTCACCGCTCTGCCCGCGACCGTTGGAGAATTTGGGGGTCCAGTCACCTCGTGGAGCCTGATCGTCCCATCCGCCTCGACCGAGCAATCGATAAGCCGAGAAGCACTCTATTTCGTCTACGGTTTTGGCCCCGAGGCCAGCGAGGCTGCACCCTGGACGGTCAAAAGCGAACTGAAGGGTCGCAACGCAACCTCTGCCGCCCTCATCGCCATTGCCCTTGCGGCAGGCATCCCCGCGGAAAAAATGGCGGCGAATGTTGGCACCGACGAGAAGACCAACCAGCAAATGATTACCTCGGTCGCTGGTTCTTCAAACGTCAACGCGGCGCTCGGCTTTGTCAGCACCGAAGTTGCCGATTTGAACCGCACATCGGTGCGCACGCTCGCCTACCAGCACACCGACCAGGCTTGTGGATACACCCCAGATTCCACCGCAACCGCCTTCGACAAGCGCAATGTTCGCGATGGACATTACTACCTCTGGTCGGCCTACAACTTCTACGCGCCCGTCGACGGTTCAGGTGACATCACCAACCCGCTTACCCGCCGCGTCATTGGCTACTTCACCGGCGACGAGCCATTGCCCGACGACCTGCCGCTGCTCGACATCACCATCGACAACGGCAACATCCCAGAATGCGCAATGGAGGTCTGGCGCGACGCAGACATCGGCCCCCTCTACAGCTACCAACCCGCGAAGCCCTGCAAGGGCTACTTCGAGAAGCGTGCCACCGGTACGACCGATGCGGCCCCATGCACCTCAGACGCCGAGTGCATTGACCCGTCGGCCCCAGTCTGCCGCTTCGGCTTCTGCGAGGTGAAGTAAATGAAACGCATCAATTCGCTTGTCCTTGCTTCGCTACTTTCATCGCTCACCCTTTCGTTTACCGCCTGCGGCGACGATGACGACTCGATCGACACCGGACCCGACAACCCTATCGTTGGCGACACCAATGAAGACACCGACGGGTTCATTACCCCCGACGACGACGACGCGACGACTGACGACGACGACTTCGGCGACGACGACGACGATGACGATGACGATGACGACGCGACCGCTGACGACGACGACTTCGGCGACGACGACGACGACTTCGGCAATGACGACGACGCGACCGCTGACGACGATGACGACGACGCGACCGCTGACGACGACGACGATGATGACGTCACGCCTGTCGCGCAGTGCGACGGTCCCGACGGTTGCTTCGATTGCCCCGAGGGCAAGACCGAACTCTACCTCCTGGTCAATGCCTGCACCGACTCATCGTGCAGCCCTTTCAACAACAAAACCCGCCTGCCGAAACTCAACAACGACGGTTCACTTCCGCCGTTGCCGTAAAGGTGGCGAACCGGTTCCCACGCGTGGTGCGCGGGGCAGGTGACCCGACGCCGCTCTGTTGCCAGGCAGAGCGGCGGCATTTCGCGATGTGTGAAAGCTTCACCAGTCTGGATATCTG
>CAZXXB010000164.1:8568-8943 GCA_964644185.1 uncultured Myxococcota bacterium | reverse complement strand
GCCTGATTTCATTGCATAATCTGCCACAAGTTGGCCGCGCTTTTCAGCCGCCCGATCCCCCCTCGACGCATCGCATTGACAGCATCTCGCGGGTTGCCTACTTTGTCGCCGGTTTCAGCGCCAAAAGGTACCCATGACCTCAGAAAACTCCGCACCCAGCCCCCTTTCGGGCGCCTCGGCGAGCGACAATCTCCCGCTCTTGTCGGTCATCGTCAGCAACTTCAATCGTGGCGATGTCATCGACCGTGCCATCGACAGCATACTCGCCCAAACCCTCGATAATATTGAACTTATCGTCGTGGACGACTGCTCGACAGACAACTCCGACGAGGTCATTCGCCGCTACACCGACCCCCGCCTGCGCTACTACCGACT
>CAZXXB010000164.1:7150-8524 GCA_964644185.1 uncultured Myxococcota bacterium | reverse complement strand
CCCTTCATCATCATTTTCGACAGCGACGACGTCATGCGACCCACCTGCTGCGAGCGTTTCTACGAAGAACTCGCCCGCGACCCCGCCCTCGGCATGGTCTGGTCCCGCCGCGCAATTTACGACTGGCCCTCAGGCAATTTTCGCAGCGTCGCCTTCGTCAACCCCTTCGAAAAAGCCAACGATTACAGGCTCATACCCACCATGTTGGCGTGGACCCCCGGCACCTGCTGCTTAGGCTACCGCAAAGAAGTTTTCGACGTCATCGGCGGTTTCGACACCGCCCTCTCGGTTCTCGTCGACGTCGAACACGGCATCCGCTTCGCCCGCACCGGCCGCTGGACCGTCAAATGCATCCCCGAAGTGCTCTTCGACTACTACGTCATCAACAAACCCAGCGTCTCACGCACCGTCAACCGCAAATACCTCGCAAGCTGCCAGCGCATCATGGAACGCCACGGCGACATCTTGCGTAAGCACCCGAAACAATACGGTATTCACGCATGGCGCCTCGCCAAGGCAGCCTACGACGTGGGCGACCTCGAGCTCGCCCGCCACTGGGGACGCGAGGCCCGCAAAGCCACCCCGCGCCCCCTCAAAATGGTCTCGTACCAGCTCTTGCGCGAACTCAACCTCGAAATCGTCTACAACAAACTCGCCCGCACCAAACGCGTGCTCGACGAATGGAACCGCAAGCGCCGATTCCTTCGCGAAACCCCGCAATCCGACACCAAAAGCTGACCCCTCGAACCCTTCAACCCGCGCCCATTGCTGACGCGCAACCGCGCAACGCCGCGCGCCACACAGCAGCCAAAAACCAAAGGATTACAGCACCATGCGCATCCTCGTGACCGGCACAGCCGGGTTCATCGGCTTCCACCTCGCACGCAAACTGCTCGCTGGCGGACACGAAGTCGCGGGCTACGACAACTTCAACGAATACTACGCGGTCGAAATCAAACACCGCCGCAACGCCGAACTCGAAGCCGACGCTCGCTTCAAGCTCTTTCGCGCCGAACTCACCGATCTCGCCGCCGTCGAACGCTGCTTCGACGAGTTTCAACCCGAAATCGTCGTCAACCTCGCAGCCCAGGCCGGTGTCCGCTACTCACTCATCAACCCCTTCGCCTACACCGAATCGAACATCACGGGCTTCATCAACGTTCTCGAAACGTCAAAGCGCCGCGGCGTCAAACGCTTCGTTTATGCTTCAAGTTCAAGCGTTTACGGCGGACTCACCGAGATGCCGTTCAGCGAAAAGCAGCGCGTTGACACCCCCATCAGCCTCTACGCCGCCACAAAAAAAGCCAACGAACTCATCGCCCACAGCTACTCACACCTCTTCGGCCTCCAAACCGTCGGGCTGCGCTTCTTCAC
>CAZXXB010000164.1:6830-7124 GCA_964644185.1 uncultured Myxococcota bacterium | reverse complement strand
CCATGGGGACGCCCCGACATGGCGATGTGGATTTTCCTCGAGAAGATGCTCGCCGGTGAACCCATCCCGGTCTTCAATCACGGCAAAATGATGCGTGATTTCACATACATCGACGATATCGTGCAGGGCGTCGAAAAGCTCATGTTCACCCCCAACCTCAAGACCTACGAGGTGATGAACATCGGCAACCACAACAGCGAAGACCTGATGCGCGTCGTCAAACTTCTCGAATCCGCTGCCGGAGTCACCGCCAAAATCGATCTCTTGCCGATGCAGCCCGGCGACGTGCCCGCG
>CAZXXB010000164.1:6225-6820 GCA_964644185.1 uncultured Myxococcota bacterium | reverse complement strand
ACCTTTGCCGACATCGACCAGATTCACGCCGCAACAGGCTACGAGCCCACAACCAACATCGACGTTGGCGTGCCCAACTTCGTCAAATGGTACCTCGACCACCCCGACCTCGCCGCACTTGCCCGCGCCAAACGCAACTGACCAACAACTGCCGTCGCGAACGAAACTTCGTACCGGCCACCCTCGCAAGGCTTGAATGGCCTGACGCGTTGCGGTAGAGAGCGTCACCTTCTCAGGCGACCAAAGGAGCCCACCCATGTCGTGGCAGGATCTCGTACAGAAATTCGAAAAGCATGATGCAACCGTCGGCGTCGTCGGCCTTGGCTACGTCGGACTTCCGCTGATCATCGAGTTCGCCCGCCAGGGCTTCCGCACGCTCGGGCTCGACATCGACCAGAACAAGGTCGACAAGCTCCACGCCCGCGAGAGCTACATCAAGCACATCCCGTCGGCGAACATCGCCGAAGCGGTCGAAAAGGGCCTTCAGGCCACGACCGACTTCGCCCGCAGCAAAGAGTGCGACGCGATTCTCATCTGCGTGCCGACCCCGCTCACGAAGCAGCGCGAACCCGACATGACCTACATCGTCGAGACG
>CAZXXB010000164.1:1260-6164 GCA_964644185.1 uncultured Myxococcota bacterium | reverse complement strand
TCCCGGCACCACCGAAGAGGTGATGAAGCCGATTCTCGAAGCCACGGGGCTAAAGGCCGGCGTCGACTTCTACCTCGCATTCAGCCCCGAGCGCGAAGACCCCAGCAACCCGAAGTATTCGACTGCCACGATTCCAAAGGTTGTCGGCGGCTACACCGAGGGGTGCCTCAAGGCCTCGTCGACGCTCTACAAGCAGGTCGTCGTCAAGACTGTCGAGGTCTCGTCGCTCGGCGCAGTCGAAAACACGTTCCGCGCCGTCAACATCGCCCTCGTCAACGAGATGAAGATGGTCTTCGAGCGCATGGGCATCAACGTGTGGGAAGTCATCGACGCCGCCTCGACGAAACCCTTCGGCTTCATGCGCTTTACCCCCGGCCCGGGTCTCGGCGGTCACTGCATCCCCATCGACCCCTTCTACCTCACCTGGAAGGCGCGCGAGTACGACATGCCCACCCGCTTCATCGAGATGGCGGGCGAAATCAACACCAGCATGCCCTACTACGTCGTCTCGCGTATCACCGAGACGCTGGGCAACCACGGCAAGCCGCTTCAGGGTTCGAAGATTCTCATGGTGGGTCTCGCGTACAAAAAGAACGTTGATGACGACCGCGAATCGCCGGGCTACAAGCTCATCGAGATTCTCGAAAAGCGCGGCGCATCGGTCGACTATCACGACCCGTTCATCCCCGTGATTCGCCCGTCGCGTGAGCACGGACAATACGCCGGACGCAAGAGCACCCCGATCGAAAAGGCCGGCGAATACGACCTCGTGTTGATCGCCACCGACCACGATGGACTCGATTACGAGTCGTTGCGCAAGAACGCCAAAGTCGTCGTCGACACGCGAGGGGTGTTCCCGCGCGGCGGCGAAAAGGTCGTTATTGCGTAACGCGGCACGACACGTTCGGCACGCTCTACGGGCAGGTCAGCGATGATCTGCCCGTTTTGCCTTTCTGGCGTCTCGTTTTTCGCATTTCAGGTTCGTGGTGGAACGAGCGGGCCCAGAGTCTCGATTCAACCCAGCGGCGGCAACGGACAACCGAGCACCTCGGCAACCGCGCGAAGCAGCGCCGCCTCGTCTGCCGTGACCGTGCGGTCTTCAAACACCGCGCGCGTGCACATCTCAAACACCCCTTTGCGCACCGTCAGCGCCGCGTGATGTAGCGTCTCGAGTGCGGCAAGTAACTCGCCCGGCTCAACCGACGCCGTCGCCGCAGCTTCGATACGCCCGCGAAGCCTGCCCGCGACGCCCGATAGGCCCATCGCCATCGCACGATCTGTCGCGACCCCGTCGAGTGACGCGAACGCCCCCAGTACAAGCCCCGCCTCGCGAGCAACCTCGTCAAAACTGCCAGCCCCCCGCTGCCGCGCCGATCGCGAGAACCGCAATCGCGCCTTGAGCAATGTGAGCACGGCAAACTCGAACATCGTTACGTGCCCATCGGCCTCAATCATCGCCTGTGCCGCGGAAAGCAGCGCCTCGGCTTGCGGGTCTGAAAGTTGACGCAGCGAGGGCGTCGCCAGCGACAACAACGGAAGTCGGGCGCCCCGCTCGACCCCCTGCAATGTCAGAGCAAGCTCTTCGGCGCGTGCTGCAATCGTCGCCCCCGTCAACGCCGCCGCCTCTGCGAGCTGGGTCGCGGCAAGTTCGACATCATCGGCAACCAGTAGCCCCAGCGCCAGCGCCGCCGCCTCAAACGGCTCGCGCGTCGCCATCAGCAACTCCATCGGCACCCCTGCGTCGTCAGCGTGGCTTTGCGCCTGCGACAGCGTGTCTTGCACCCCACCCGACGCACCCTTGTTGCCGCCGACCCATGTGCCGTATTTCGTTGGTGCAAGCCCTGCCTGCACTTCCGCGACCGGATGCCGTCGCGCGGGCGCACCGGAAGGCTGGCCCACCGACGCCACCACCTCGGCTGCTGAGCGTCTCGCCGGCGCCCCCGCGAGCTGCGAAAGCGCGGCCGCCATCGCACCAGGCACCCCCTCGACCTCAACCAGCGAACTTGTCGTAATGCTCGGCGCCTTGCCATCCCAGTTTGGCACGACCCGCCGTATCCGCTCTTCAAGCGGTGGATGCGTCGCGAAAAGGCCATGCAGAAAGCCCGGCGCAAGCGCGTTGCCAAAAAACATGTGCGCCGCCTCTTCGACCCGCGGCGTATCAACCCGCCCATGCTCACTGAGCCCAAGCAGCTTTTTTAGCGCCCCGCCAATCCCTTCAGGGTTGCGGGTGAACTGCACTGCCGACGCATCGGCGAGAAACTCCCGCTGCCGTGAGAGCGCACTGCGAATCATCGTCGCCGCGATTGCCCCGATGTACCCGAGTATCGCGAGCGCGAGCGCAAACAACAGTATCGCGACTGCCGCGTTACCCTCACCCTTCTTGTTCCGCGAAGAGCCCCCCGTGACCCGCAAGCTGCGCATGATGAGTTGACCCGTCTCGCTCAACACCATCAGCCCAAACACAACACAGATCAGCCGAATATTCAGCGTCATGTCGCCGTTGACGATGTGGCTGAACTCGTGAGCGATTACCCCCTGCAGCTCGTCACGCGTCATCAGCCGCATGCATCCATCGGTCACTCCGATCACGGCGTCTTCCGGCGAGTTTCCCGCCGCGAATGCGTTGATCGCCTGCTGCCCTTCGAGTCGATAGACTTGGGGCGCGGGCACCCCCGCCGCAAGCGCCATTTCATCAATCACGTTCAGCAAACGCCGCTCATATGGGTCGCTGGTGCTGCGCTGCACCAGTTTGCCACCCAGTTGTTCGGCAACGACCTGCCCTCCCGCCGAAAGCTCGAAGCGCTTCAACAGGTACGCCCCACCCATGAGCAGCGTACCGCCGGCATAGACCATCAGCAGCGTGTTGAGGTTGAAAAGCGAGACGGGCGACGCCGAGGCAGTCGCATTTTCATCGGCCAGCACAACGCCGCCAAAGATCAGCAATGCGACGCCGTAGATCGCCGTCAGTACCACGGCAATCGCGACGAAAAAGGCGACCACGAGCCAGCGGCTGTTGCGCCGCGCAAGGTCTTGATGCTCGAAAAAGTTCACGACGGTCTCGCTACGCGAACGAGCGGTTTAGAACTTGACCGCCGGAGCCTTGCGCTCTTCCGCCGATTCGGTCGCTTCAAGCAATTGCGCCTGCGTGAATCCGAGCATGCCCGCGAACAGCACGTTCGGAAACTTCTCGCGCGCCGTGTTGTAGAGCGTCACCGCGTCGTTGAACGCCTGCCGCGCAAAGCCGATGCGGTTTTCGGTCGAGGTCAGCTCTTCCTGAATGGCGAGCATGTTCTGGTTCGCTTTCAACTCCGGGTACGCCTCAGACACGACCATGAGCCGCCCCAGCGCACCGGTCAGCATCCCCTCGGCGCTGGCCAGCCCCGACATCGCTGTCGGGTCACCCGGGTTCGCGCTCGCCCTGCCCGCCGCCGTCACAGCCTGATTACGCGCGGCAATCACCGCCTCGAGCGTCT
The DNA here is from genome assembly GCA_964644185.1 of uncultured Myxococcota bacterium. GTDB lineage: Bacteria > Myxococcota > JAJVIH01 > JAJVIH01 > CAZXXB01 > CAZXXB01. Next base: position 2,691 of record CAZXXB010000164.1, on the reverse strand, counting down.
CGCGCTCGTGCTTCAGATACCCCTTTGCGGTCTCGACCAGGTTCGGAATCAGGTCGTACCTGCGCTTCAACTGCACGTCGATTTGCGCGAACGCGTTCTTGTAGCGGTTTCGCAGCGTCACGAGTGAGTTGTAGGCACCGATGACGAACAGCACCACAAGCGCCGCGACACCGAGAATGACGAACAATGCAATCATGCGAGGTTCCCTCCCAGACAACGTGCCGCACCAGATGCACGGCGGCAGAGACAGTAAGTCCTTGTCAATTGTCACACAAGCGGTTGCGCCGACGCTTTACGCTTCTTCACGCGTGTGCAAACTTCTTGTGCCAGCAATCAGACTTCCACGCGGGAGCCCACGTTCATGTCAAAGCTTCACTTTCTGTCAAATACGCCCTGCCCGACCGGCCGCGCCCGCTGCGTGACGCTCGTCGCTTTCGCCGCCATGGTCACCCACGTTACGGCCTGCGGCGACGAAGACCTTCTCTGCGATTTCAACTGCCAGACGACCGACGATACCGCGTCAGATAACACCGACGCGGGTGCCACCGACGACGACGACACCGATCTTGAAGACACCGGCGATGACGACGACGCGAGCGACCCCACCGACACCGGCGCCGCAGACGACGACGACAATACGACAACATCCGATGACGATGACGACATCGGTGCGGCCCCCGCCCCGTGTGAGGTGTTGACCGAGGCCTGCATCGACACCGAAACCTTCTGCGCGACCAACCCGTGCGAGGCGGGAAAACCCATCATCGCCAACGTCACCCAAATCGTCCCCAGTGAAGGCGTCAAATCCGCTCTCACCGGTGGCTCGCGCGTTCAACGCGCCAACAACAACCTCGACATCATCTTCCACGCCGGAAGGCTCTACTTCGCGTTTCGCACAGGCCCCAACCACTTCGCCAGCGACCGCGTGCAACTGCACGTCGTCAGCACCACCGACGAAAAAGAGTGGCGCTTCGAAGCGACCTTCGACCTCGACCGCGACCTGCGCGAACCACGCTTTCTCTCGCTCAATGGTAGACTCTGGCTCTACTTCGCCCGTCTCGGCGTCAACGCATGGCAGTTCACCCCCGACGGCATGTCGCGCAGCGAGATGCTCGCTCCCGGCATGTGGAGCACGCCCGAAGACGCCTTCTCTGAAACGTTCATCCCGTGGCGCGCAAAAGTCATCGACGGCAAACCCTACCTGCTCGGCTACACCGGCGGCGAAAACATCTACGACTTCGACAAAGACGAGGCCGTACTTTGCGACGAAGACGCCGTACGCACCCAGGTCAACTTTCTCACCACCGACGACGGAGAAACATGGCGCGGAGTTGTCGAAGACAAGCCCGTCGTCAACAACGGTGGTGGCAGCGAGACCGACTTCGCTCTCCTGAGCGACGGCAGCATCGTCGCCGTCATGCGCAACGAAGA
>CAZXXB010000164.1:981-1206 GCA_964644185.1 uncultured Myxococcota bacterium | reverse complement strand
CCCGCCAACGCACTCGCCGATTGGGAGTGTGCCATCGACCCGCTCAAGTACGACTCGCCGCTCGTGATTCAAAAAGGTGACGACGTCTACCTCGTCGGGCGTCGCAACCTCGACAAAGAGACTGGCGAAACCGCGCCCTACGACCTTCAGCGCGACGAACTCTCGTTCAACGACCAGCTTCTTCAATATCAGGCGATTTACAGCAACCTCAAAAAGCGCTGCTCA
>CAZXXB010000164.1:240-961 GCA_964644185.1 uncultured Myxococcota bacterium | reverse complement strand
CGACACCCTCACAGTTGATTACATCGACGACCTTCCATCACGCGGAGACACCTGCTTTGCCAGCGCCGTCGATCTCGGCGAAGGCCGGTTCCTGCTCTACAACTACACCTCGCCGTTCGGAGAAAACGACCCCGACCCCACATGGGCCGAGGGTCAGGGCGCTGAAACGATCATCTACTCGGCAACCATCGTCTTGCCGTGAGCAACGGGTGACCTGCAATGCAAAAGGGCCAGTCGAGAAACCTCGCTGACCCTTCGCACTCACGTCGCCTGATTCGCGCAGCGCCCCAGACGCTACGCCTCGTTCGCTTACGCCTTCCCTTTGCGGAAAATTGCCGCCGCCGTGCCAACGCCCTTACCCAGCTCGACCGGATACCCAAAATCGGCGAGCCCCATCTCGATCACGGCGATGCACTGCAAAATGTCGGTATCGACGAAGTAGCCGATGTGGCTCACGCGAAAAATCTTCTCTTCGAGCTCGTCCTGACCCGCAGCGAGAATGCAGCCATAGGCTTTGTCCCAGTGCTTCACGAGCGCCTTCGCGCTGATGCCCTCCGGCGACACCACCGATGTCACCGAGTTGGCCGGCGTCTTCGCAAACAGCGTCAGCCCAAGCGCCTTCATCGCCTCGCGCGTCGCGTGCGCAAGCTTCGTGTGCCTGTCAAACACACCTTGCAGCGTCTCTTCTTTCATCAAACGCAGCGCCTCATGCAACGCCACC
>CAZXXB010000164.1:0-230 GCA_964644185.1 uncultured Myxococcota bacterium | reverse complement strand
GCGACGTGTACGCCGTTGTCGGCTCTTTGATCGCCTTTCGCTCTTTCGCCCAGTCGAAATAGAACCGCGGACACTTCGCCGTCTTGTTCAATTCCCACGCCTTCTCCGACACCGACGCGAACGCCAGCCCGGGCGGAAGCATCAGCGCCTTCTGCGAGCCGGTCACGCAAATATCGACGCCCCACTCGTCGAGCTTCATGTCATGCACACCAAGCGCAGTGATGGCATCG
>CAZXXB010000163.1:0-8967 GCA_964644185.1 uncultured Myxococcota bacterium | reverse complement strand
ACGATGCGGGCCGAGCGCTGGTAGCCGATGGCGAGTTTGCGCTGTATCCACGAGATGGAGACTTTTTGTTCGGCCATCACGAGCTGAATGGCCTCATGGTACATCGGGTCGAGGTCGCCGCCGCCGGCACCGCCGCCGCCGCCATCGTCGTCGTCATCGCGCGGCATGAGGATGCGGTCGTCGTACTCGGGGGTACCCTGATTTTTGAGGAACGTGACAACGGCCTCGACCTCTTCGTCAGAGACGAAGCCGCCCTGCACGCGTACAAGCCCCTGGGTGTCGGTGCGGACGAGCATGTCGCCGCGTCCGAGAAGTTGTTCGGCGCCCATGCAGTCGAGGATGACCTTCGATTCGTATCCGGCAGAGACTTTGCACGAGAGGCGGGCGGGGAGGTTGGCTTTGATGACGCCGCTGATGACATCGGTCGAGGGCTTTTGCGTGGCGATGATGAGGTGCAGTCCGGCGGCGCGTGCTTTTTGAGCGAGGCGAGCGATGGCGGTCTCGACCTCTTTTGCGACCATGAGCAGTTCGGCCAGCTCGTCGATGACGATGATGATTTGGGGCATCGCCTTGGGGGGTTCGGTGAGCAGGTTGCCGTCGGCGTCGCGCATCATTTTCCATGAGTCGTCGGCGACGCGCTTTTCGAGCAGCTTGTTGTATCCGGCGAGGTTGCGGACGCGCTCTGAGGCGAAGAGTTTGTAGCGCCTTTCCATCTCGTCGACGGCCCACATGAGGGCGAGCGAGGTTTGTTTGGGGTCGGTGACGACGGGGAGCAGCAGGTGGGGGATGTCTTCGTACATCTGAAACTCGACGTGCTTGGGGTCGATGAGAATCAGACGCACTTCATCTGGCGTGGCGTTGAAGAGGACGCTCATGAGCATGGTGTTCATGGCGACTGACTTGCCCGTGCCGGTGGCTCCGGCGACGAGCAGGTGGGGCATTTTGGCGAGGTCTTGAACGAAGGGGGCGCCTTCGATGTCTTTGCCGAGGGCGAGGGTGAGCTTGCTCTTCGATTCGAGGAAAGAGCGCGACTCGCAGACTTCGCGGAAGGAGACGACGGCGCGGGTGTCGTTGGGCACTTCGATGCCCATGACGCCTTTGCCGGGGATGTTGGGGACGACGCGGACCGAGTAGACGGCGAGTTGAAGGGCGAGGTCGTTGGCGAGGGTGGTGACCTTGGCGCTTTTTACTCCGGCGTCGGGGAGGTACTCGTAGACGGTGACGACGGGGCCGCGGCGGATTTCCATGACTTTGCCGGTGACGCCGTAGCTTTCAAGCGTGGCGCGGAGTTTTTCGGCGCGGAGCTTGATTTGCATTTCGATTTGGGCGCGGTCGGCTTCCTGCTCTTCGGCGGTGCCGTTGCGGTGGTATTCGAGCAGCTCGGTGCTGGGGAGTTTCCATGGGCCGTCGACTTCGCGGCGGGCGGGGTGGTGCAGCTCTTCGCGTGCGGCGTTTTGGGCGGCGACGTCGATGATTTGCATGCCCGATGTGCTGTGGTGGGCGGCGCGGGGTGATGCGGTGGCATCGGCTGTGTCGGCGGCGGGGGCTGCGGCAAATGAATCAGAGGCGGGGGCGACGGCGACACCGGGGACGGTGAGGGCCGAGAGATCGACGTTGGGGTTGCTTGAGTAGAGCACGAGCGGGGGGCGCGGGGCGGTGCCGTCACCTGAGGCCCACGGGGGAGCATCGCTTGCGGGGCTCGCAGGGCTGATGGTGCCCGGGTTGAGGCCGGGTTCGAGAGTCCGCCGTCGATGACGCGCAGGTTTGCGGCGTCGGCGGGTGAGCCCTTTTTGCGGCGTGCCTGAAGCTCGCGCGCGAGTGCGGCTCCATCGTCGTTGGCGGCTGCCGGGGCGGGGTCGCGGTCACCAAGGTCGTCGTCGAGGCCGGGCGACGAGAGGCGTTCGGCACCGGCGGCGAGTTTGAGGGTGACACGGCGGGTGCTGACGAGTTCGCTTGCGGCGAGGGTTTCGCCCGCGGCGGCGTTCTCTTCGTGAAGCTGGGCGAGCATCACCTGCGTCTGGGCGTGCAGTTCTTCGACCTTGCGGCGGGCTTCGACTTTCTTGAGTTCGCGCTGGGCGGCTTCTTCTTCGCGTTGCAGTTCGGCGCGTTCAGCGCGCTCGACCTGGTAGTTGCCGACGACGTCGCCGATGTCGCGGGCGCTCTCACGCATCAATGAGCCGAACCAGCGGAGGGTCGACCACGAGGCTTTGGCGAGTTGGGCCGAGAGCCAGATGGCGGCGTTGAGCAGGGCTTCGAGGGCGGCACCAAAGGTGAATCCGCAGGCGACGACGACACTGATGGCACCGGCGACGACGGCGACGAGTGCAGCGCCGAAGGCTCCGACGACGGCTTGGAGGCGGGTGCCGATGAAGACGCCCAAGGCACCACCCGGGGGCTCGGCGTAGAAGCGGTGGTCGGGGACGACGACTTGCAGGAAGAGGGCGCAGCAGAAGAGGAGTGCGCCGAAGCCGGCGGATTCGAGCCATGTAACGCGCAAGACGCGGACACGCAGGGCGGCGAGGGCGACGAGGGCGACGGCGGGGACGAAGAGGAAGGCGGTGACGCCGAAGAGGGCGAAGAGGCGGGTGGCGAGGGCGTGGCCGAAGGGTCCGGCGAGGTTGGTGGTGGGGTCGCCTGCAGAGATGAGGGCGACGGCGGCGAGCAGCGAGAAGCCGAGCAACAAGAGGCCGATGGCTTCTCGGGTACGCTTGCCCCACTCAGAGCCGGAGGCGAGGCTCGCTTCTGGCTGGGCGTCGCTGTTGGCGGCGGCGCGGCGGCGCGGGGCGAGGCGGGTGACGTTGTTGTTGGCGTCTTTGTTGGCTCTGTTGCCTGGGCTGCGCGGGGCGACGCTTTGCACGGGTTTTGCGCGCGCGGGGCGGGGCTTGCGGGCGTCTGGTGTGGTGGGCACTTCGACGGCGCGGGCTTCGGCAGCGGCGGGTTTGCGCAGCGAGGTTTTGACGGCGCGTGCCGAGCGGATCATCGAGTCGCGGACACCGCCGAAGAACGTGCCGAAGGTCGAGTGGCGAAAGCCATGGTCGGTTTCGGGCGCGCCAAAGAGCCAGCGCATGACGGCGCCTTCACGTCCGAACCATGCGGAACGGTGGGGGTGTGGGCGACCCCTGGCGTTGCGAAGCGCACGCGAACGACGGCGCGCGTTGCCGCCTTTTGCGCGGCGATTGTGTTTTGAAAAGAGCGAAAGCATGACCCTGCCCGCAGGTGTGCGGAATTGCTCTATGACGATGCCACAGGGTCGCGCGTCGTCAACAAAATGTTATTGGCTCTTCGGCTGGCGCCTCATCGCGGATCGAGAGCGTTCGGGTAGCGCCTGATCGCCGCACATGGTAGTTGCCCGCGACGGATTCGCCGGAGCAGACGGGCACGCAAGGAGAATTGACGTGGCACAACGAAGCAGCCTGAAGAAGTGGACATTCGTCGTCGCATTCATTTTTGCGGTGAGCGGGGGGGCGGCGATTGGCGTGTTGAGCGGCGGCAAGACGACGTCACGCAAGCAGGCGATTCGCGAGGGGGCGCGGCGTGAAGGTGAGAAGGGCGACGAGAAAAAAGTCGAGCGGGCGGCGGTGCCGGCAAAACGCGACGGCGGGTCGCTGATTGGCCCGGCAAAGGGGCTTTACGACAAGTTTGCGGGGTCGCTCGTGGGCATCGTTTCAGATGACCCATACCACACGGTGACGCTGCATCGGTTTTGCGACGGCAAGCATCAGCGGGGTGAGGGGCGCGGTCCAGACAGCGGGTCGGCGCTCGCGTACGCGGCGGAGGCACTGGCGGCAAAGGCCGCGACGGGCACAGCGTGTGTCGAGGCGATGGATGTGTTTGGGGCGCGGATTGTGGCGGGTGAGCTGGAGGATTTTAAGAACGCCGACAAGGGGCGTAAGTTCGAGCCCGACCGGCATGCTGCTGTGCTGCACGGCAACCCCGACCTTGTGTTTTCGACGTTTGATTTCGTGCATGGGGTTGAGCCGATTGACAGCGAGGTGAAGCGCAAAGATGAGCGGTCGCGGTTTTTGAACAATGCGGTGCGGGCGCGGGGGCTTACGACTCCGAAGCCGAACACGCGGGTCGAGGTTTATGAGGCGAAATCGTTTGCCGATGTGAACGGGGTGGTGCAGCCGGTGAAGGCGCATCGTGTGCGGCGGGGCAACGTGAGCGAAGAGACGTTGACGCAGGCGATTCGCGACGCGGCGGCGTGGTTTGGCAAGACGAAGAAGGTTGATGAGGGGCGGTTTTACTATGTCTACACGCCAGCGAACGACCGGTATGAAGAGCGCGACTACAACCTGCTCAGGCACGCGGGTAGCTCGTGGGCGCTGGCGCAGGCGTACGGTTTGACGGGCGACCCCGCGACACTCGAGACGCTCGAGTACGCGCTTGCGTGGCTCGTGAAGCAGAGTCGCACCGAAGAGCGAAATGGTAAGACGTTGCGGTATCCGGTCGAGCAGCCGGGTAATGCGGCAAAGCTGGGTGGTGCGGGGCTGTGGTTGCTCGCGCTCTCAGAGCATGCGCGGGTGACGGGTTCGACGCGGTACCTCTCGATGATTCAGGAGGTTGCGAATCATATCGCGGGTGCGCAAGACCCGGCGACGGGGGCGTTCAAGAGTTTTCATGATGGGCCGGGGCTGAACGTAAAGGGGCACGTCTCGACGTATTATCCGGGTGAGGCGATGTTCGGGCTGCATCGCGCGAAGCCGTTTATCACGGGGATTGATATTTGCGCGGTGACGAAGAAGGGGATGGATTACATGTTCAAAGATGAGCCGCGGACGTTGCTGGCGCAGCAGGGGCGGGTCATCAACCAGTGGCATGCGTATGTGGTGCGCGAGTATCGGCGCGACTGCAAGGACGATCACTTTGACTGGTTTTTTGAGCGTGACCTTCCGCATCTGAAACACATCACAGCGCAGCCCGACGCGCAGCCGATTTTTGCGGGGGCGATTGCGCAGAGTCGGGGGCGGCTCAGTTTTTCTCCGACGCACTTTGAGGCGTTTACGGTGATGTGCATCGACATGGCGCGCGAGAAGCCGGGTGAGGCGGAAGAGTGCGCGAAGTACATGCAGCTTGTGGGTGGGGCGCAGATGACGTTTCAACATCACCCGAGCAATACGTGGGTGTTTGCGAATGCCGAGCGGGCGAATGGTGGGCTGGGGCGCAACCTGACTGAAGAGCGGATACGAATCGACGACACGCAGCACCATCTGTCGGCGATGTACAACAACATCGAGTTCATTCGGCTGTTTGGGGTTGACGGCAAAGGGGGGCTGTATGGGGGCACGGCACCGCAGCCGCAGAAGAAGTTCGCGCCGTTTCCGTTTGACCTTGTGACCGACACGACGTGCAAGGCTACGGGGTCGTGCAGGCCCGACGTGGCGGCGGCGCCGTAATTGTGGCGGCGGCGCAGTAATTGTGGCGGCGGCGCAGTGAGTGAGGATCGATGACCGCACGAGAGCAGAGCGTTAGCCCAGGCGTGACGACGGTTGCCGTCGCGATGGGGGTATTGTGCTGCGCGATGTGGGGGGGGCTGGGTGTCGGGTGCGGGTATGGGCCGGAAGATTATTGCAGTGATCGCGCGTGGGCCGAGTGTCGTCAGCTTTTTGCGGGTGGGTGCTTTAGCGCTGAAGAGCGGGTGGCGCTGGCGACATCGGAAAATCCATTTGTGGCCGAGGGGATGGGGGGCGAGAAGGCAGAGTGCACGCAGGGTGTGAAAGAGGCGTGTCTCACGCGGGTGACGAATGTCGCGCAGGTGTATGCGGCAGACAGGGCGCGTGAGTGCGTGCAGTTGATACAGGGGGTTGATTGCGCCGATTACAAGACGGTGTGGCTGACGCAGGGGACGGTGTTTGAAGAGTGTCGCGACGATGGCGACACGGGTGGCGATGAGACGGGCGACGATACCGATGGCGAGACGGGGCTTGCGTTTTAGGGTTCGAGTAGCGGTTCAGGCAACGATGCCGGTGAGATGTCAGGTCAGGTGCCCGGCGCGGCGCTCTTCGGCAAGCCATGTGTAGTCGGTGCCCGCTTTGAAGATGAGGGCGGGTTCGCTGAGCACGTCGGGGTGATCGACGGGGTCTCTTGTGAAGCCGACGAGATCGGCGGCGAGGCCCACTGCGAGTCTGCCGAGGTCGGGTCTGCGGATGGCGCGGGCGGCGTCGCAGGTGGCGGCGGCGATGGCGTGCTGGGGGGTGATGCCCCGTTCGATAAGGGCGTGAATCTCGCTTGCGATGTCGCCGTGGCGGTTGAAGGGGGTTCCGGCGTCGGTGCCGCAGATGAGGGTGACGCCGGCGTCGCGGGCGAGGGCGAATGAGGCGTCGTGGGCTGAGCCGACGCGGGCGATTTTTTCGCCGATGTAGGTGGGGATTCCGGAGCCGATTTTTTCTTCCATGCGTTTGCGGGCGGTGAAGGTGGGCACGAGGGCTGCGTCGTTTTCGAGAAAGAGACGCAGGCAATCGTCGTTGATGAAAAAGCCGTGTTCGATGGTGTCGCAGTGGGCGCGCAGCGAGCGGAGGATGCCTTCGGTGCCCTGCGCGTGTGAGCCGCAGGCGACGTTGCGGGCGTGGGCCTCTTCGACGGCGGCGCGCAGCTCGGCTTCGGTCATCTGGGCGGCGCCGGGCTCAACGCCTTCGGTGAGGATTCCGCCAGTGGCGACGACCTTGACGTGGCGTGCGCCGTGTTTGAGGTTGTGGCGTGCCTGGGTGCGCACGGCGTCGGGGCCGTCGCACTCTTTGGCGAACCAGCCGCAGCCGTGACCGCCGGTGATGCAGATGGCCCAGCCGGAGGCGAGAACGCGGGGGCCGATGATGAGGCCGTCGTCGACGGCGTCTTGCAGGGCGAGGTCGATGCCGTGGGGGCCGCCCATGTCGCGGATGCAGGTGATGCCGAAGCTGAGGAGACGGCGGAGATTGAGGGTGGCGCGGGCGGCGATGCGGGCGGGCGATTCGCGCTTGATGTCGGCGACGGGGTCGGCACCTGCCGAGAGGCAGATGTGGGTGTGGGTGTCGATGAGGCCCGGCGTGATGGTTCCATCGAAGTCGAGGGTGGGTTCGTCAACGAGCGGGGTGAGGGCGGCGGCGGGGCCAATGGCTGTGATGATGCCGTCGTCGAAGCGAATGGCGGCGTTGTCGATGACGCCATCGAGGGGGTTGGCCGAGGCGTGATGGCGGCGCGCGGCGAAGTCGAAGGTGTGCAGGCGTTTGACGCGCAGAAGGGTCATGGTGGTGGGGCCTCAGAAAAGAAAAACGGTGGGCAACGAGAAAAGGGGGCAAAGAAAAACGGGGAGGCGTGTGGCCTCCCCGTTGATGGGGCGCGGGCCCCGATCTGCGACGCGGTGAGGGGCAGGTGTCCCCGCCTGCCCGCCATGTTCCGCGTGTCCCCTGGAACGAAAGATTGTGAAGCTGCCGTTGCGACGGCCAGCACGATTAGAACGAAGTGGCGCGGGGGAAGTAGGCTTCGTCGGCGCCGTTTTCGTCGCACTCGACGTCTTCGTCGAGGCCGTTGCCGCCGCAGTCTTTGTCGCCGACGTCGACGCGGGCTTCGCAGAGGGCTTCAGCGAGGTCGTCGCAGCCTTTGACGCGCTGGTCGTCTTCGTCGATGTCGTTGCACTGGGCGGCGGCGAGGCATTCCCAGAGTTTTTTCTCGGCATCGGCGATGGCGACGCACTTTTCATCTTCGAAGGTGCGAAGCGACTCTTGACGGGCGTTGAACGAGATGCCGGCGCGCTTTTCCCAGCCGATTTCGATGTCGTCGAGAATGTCGCAGGCGTCGTTGTCGCCGTCGTAGCTGTCTTTGTCGCCGAGGTTATCGCAGCAGTTGAGGGCCTGGGTGGCGAGGTCTTCGCCCACGTTGCCGCCGCCCAGTGGGCACGCGGTGAGCGATGCGGCGGGGACGAGGGCGAGAACGAGCAGTTTGCGGACTTTCATTGCGGTCTCCTCACGCCTGTCGTGCAATCATGGGTTGTGCAGACAGGGATAATTTGTGATCGTGCCTTTGGAAGATAAAGAGCTTGGCACACGGTGTCAAACCCGCGAGGGGGCGAGTGTGTTTTGACGTGCTTGATGGCGGTCAAGTTTTCACTTTTGCCCTGCACAGGCACCCTGTAATTGTGCCCCGACGTTGTAGTCTGAATTGATGGTCTGAATTCGAAACACGAAAGAGGCGAGCGATGAAGCAGCTCAGGTTGTCGAGGCGTAACGAGAGCACGAACGCGGCTGCGAACGCGGGTGCGGGTGCGGGTGCGGCGTGGGTGTGGGGTCTTGTGGCGGTCTTCGCCGCTACGGGAGTCGCCACCGGAATGACGGGGTGTGACGAGGGTAGCTGCCCCGACCCCGGCAGCACCGAGCTTGACGATCACGTGTTCTTTCGAATTGACGACGATGACGCCAGCACAAACGCGCTACCGGGCTTGCCGGGTTTCGAGCTTGCAAAGGCTGACCTGCTGGACGTTCTAGGCACTTCAGAGACTTCGCCCGACGCTTGGGAGGAAAACGCGTGGTTGCACGTTTACGTCACGATAGACCCGACGTTCACGCAGTCGAGTGATGGGTTTCGAATTCGCTGGAAGACACTGCGCTGGACCGACGTTTTACCTTCGATTGAAATCGTCGTGTCGAGCGAGGCAGGCGCGACTGCGGCGCTACGTGAAATTTCTCATCGGCTCGGTGCGCGCTACCCCCACCCTGAGGCCGCGACGACGGCGATCTCATCGGCAACGCGGTCGAATCTCGCAACAACTTCGCAGAAGAAGTCCGCTTTGTCGTGCGCCGGACCCACCATCGACAAGTCGAACCCGCCCGCGTGGCTGGCTCGGCTGCGCGACGTGATTCCAGAAAAGGGCATCGAAGTGGTCTCGCCCCGTTTTGCGCTGCGTGGGTTTCACGAGCATACGCAGCACCCGATTCCATTGAGTGACTTCTACTTTCGGCAAGACGACCCGGCGTTTCGCAACTACCTGTCGAACTA
>CAZXXB010000162.1:0-8973 GCA_964644185.1 uncultured Myxococcota bacterium | reverse complement strand
CACCACCATGAGCACCACCCCACAAGACACCATCGAAATCATCCCCAACCCCGCACCGAACCGCGACTACCTCGTCCGCTTCGAATGCCCCGAATTCACCTGCGTCTGCCCCAAAACCGGACAACCCGACTTCGCCACCCTGCGCATGAAGCTCGTCCCCAACGCCTCTCTCGTCGAGCTCAAAAGCCTCAAACTCTACCTCTGGAGTTTTCGCGACGTCGGCGCCTACCACGAGGCCGTCACAAACCAGATTCTCGACCACCTCGCCGCCAAACTCGCCCCCAAGTTTCTCGAAATCGAAGCCGACTTCTATGTCCGCGGCGGAATCCACACCGTCGTCGTCGCCCGCCACGGCGCTCTGCCAGATGCCCTGCGATGAGTGCTCGCGCGAAGAGCCAGGATCACGCGATGAGCCGCAAGGCGAAGAGCCAGAATCACGCGATGAGCGCTCGCGCGAAGAGCCAGAATCACGCGATGAGCCGCAAGGCGAAGAGCCATAAGCTCACCCCTTCGCCACGCGAACAAACTTCATCTTTACGTCGTGCAGCAAACGCAACAGCTCCGTCGCCTCATCTTCGCTGAGGTTCCCCTTCGTCTTCGCCTGCAGCATGTCGAGCAAATCAATCGTATGCCGCGCCAACGGAAGATTCACCTCGCCCTTCACACCCTCTTCATCGGCCAGCAACCCCAGATGATAACTCGCCGACGCCGCCAGCGAGTGGACAAAATCGAGAAACTCCACCGGCGGCAATAACCCCGCTGGCACCGCCTCACCCGCCGCCTTCGCATACGCCGCCGAATCACGTACCGACGATTCACTCGCCGCCGCCTCACTCGCGCTGCTGCCTGCCTGCGTCGTCGTTTCACCGGGCGTTGCCATCGTGCGTGCTCCTTATGGTTGCGTCACTGACCGATAAGAGCCACCCGCCCACAAGTCAAGCGTATCGAACCAGCAACATTTGTGTTAGATTCCTTCCACGGTTCAGTTCTCACGCAGGTTGCCGGAGGGGTCGGCATGAGCGTTACCAAAGGCGAAGGCGCGCCCCTTTTGCGCGCCATGGCACAATTCGCACTCGCCGAGCGCGACGGCACCGTTGTCGCCGCTCTCCCGTCGTCGCGCACCTACATCGGCTTTTCTCGCGGAAAAGTCTCCGTCGTGCTGCGCGAACCCACCGACCTGCCCATCGGCGCCCTGCTCGTGCAGGCACAGGTCTGCGGCGCCGACGACGTACGCCTCGCACTCGACCGCGCCCTCGCCGAAAACCTCCCCCTCCTCGCCGTCCTCCTCCGCGAGAACCACGTCAACACCGACGCCGCGCGCCTCATCCTCCGCCGCCAGGCTCTCCAGCGCATCGTCCAGGCCAGCCGTACCCACGACGCCACAATCCAGCAAACCGACTCCACCGTAGAAGGCGACCCACCCGTCGCCCTCGCCCTCGACCGCTTCTCACCACTTCTGCAACTCGCCCGCGAACGCTACGGCGATGGACGCGCGCGCGAAGTGCTCGCCCCCCTCGTCACCTCACTGCGCGCCGTCGAAAACCCACCCCTCACCCTCGCCGACCTCGCCCTCGACGCCGAAGAAGCCCGCCTCGCCAACGACCTCATCACCCGTGGCTACGCGGCCCTCAGCGACGAAACCATCATGCGCCGCGGCGGACACCTCGCCGTGCTGCTCTGGGCCCTCGGCATCTTGCAGGGCACCGACACCACGTCGCGCCCCATCACGCGCCCCAGTTCGGCCCCCGGCATCGCCACCGCGCCGCGCCCCATCACGCGCCCTACAAGTGGCACCGGCATCACCGCACCCACGCGCCCCACCACCGCACCACAGGGCCAACTCGCCGCCGCCGTCTCAACCGCCGTCTCGACTGCCGCCGCCAACGCCAGCAGCAACGCCACCAACCCCGCCGCCCCGGGCACCCAAAACCTCGCAAACCAGCCCGACGTCGCCGCCTTCCTCGAAAAAGTTCAGGCCGCCCTCGCCCGCAGAGCCGCCACCCTCTCAGGCATACCCAACCTCGGCGAACCCTGGCCCGAAAGCGTCCCCACCGCCGCCCGCGTCACCGACGTACCTCTCGTCGAGCCCATCAACGCCGCCCACCTCGCGCACCGCAGTTGCCGCATCACATGGAAAGACACCGCCGACACCATCACCGCCGACTTCTCACGCGGATACCTCTCGGCCATCACCTTTTCGCGCATCGACCCCGACCGCTGCCTCGGCCGCCTGCTCGTCTCGATGGGCAAACTGCGTGAAGACAAACTCGAAGAAGTCGCCAAAAAAGCCGCCGCGAGCGGTATACTCATCGGCGAAGCCCTCGTCGAAGCGGCCCTCCTCGTCCGCGCAGAACTCGCCGCCGCACTGCGCTTTCAGGCCGAAGCACGCCTCGAATTCATGTGCGCCCAACACGTCGGAGACTGGACCCTCGAAGACATCGCACCCACCCCCAACGACCCGCTGCGACTCGACCCCTCGCGCGCCATCTTTCGCGCCGCCGCAAACCGCGTCACACCCGAAGTCGTCGGAAAACGTCTCCGCGAAGCCCTCGGCAGCTACCCCAGCAACGTCACCCCGCTACCCGAACGCGCACGAAAAGTCGGCCTCGACTCGCGCATCATGCGCCTCATCGAAGGCTGCATTGACGGCAACCGCGGCCTCTCAGACCTCGAACGCATGAGCCCCGTCGTCCGCTCGCGCACCGGCAACGCCGTCTACGCCCTCTACCTCGTCGGCGCCGTCACCCTCCGCTTCGAAGCCGGACACGCCGCCGCCGAAAACGACGCCTACGACCGCCTGAGTCGCGAAGCCGTCCGCATGGAAGGTCAAAACGCCTTCGAAGCTCTCGGACTCCACTGGCTCACCGATCAATCCGCCGTCGATGCCGCCATCCGCCGCTACCGCGACCTCTACGGCCCCACCGCCGGCGAGCGCCCCATGTCACCACGCTGCGCCGCCCTCTGCGACCGCATCCTCTCGCGCGCCGAAACCGCCTACGCCGCCATCATGACCGGCGACCGCCGCCGCGCAGAACGCGCCGCTCTCTACGACATGAACGAGCTGCGCACCCTCGCCGACATCCACTTCGATCAGGGCCTCCACATCCTCCTCATGCGCGGCGACTTTCGCGAAGCCAAGCCCTACTTCGAACAACTGCTCGACCTCATCCCCGGTCACCCGCTTTACACAGCCGGTGAGGCATGCGCACTCGTCCTCGAAGGACGTTTCAGCGAGGCCGAGCGCCTCTTTCAACGCGCCGCCTCGGCAGGCGCTTCAACCCCGGGTATGGATCGCGTCAAAGCCGCCTACGAGCGCTTTCGCGGACAAATGGCGAAAGGCACAAGCGCGTGATTGTCTCTGTCATCATCCCCGTCCGCGACGGCGGCGACCGCTTTCGCACCGTGCTCGACGCCATCTTCGCCCAGCGCCTGCAAGACGGCGCCACCTTAGAAGTCATCGTCGCCGACAACGCCTCACGCGACGACAGCGGCACCTTCGCCCGCTCGCGCGGTGCCCGCGTCTTCGATGTCGCACAAGGTGCCTTCAGCCACGGCGCAACCCGCAACGAAGCCTTTGCCCGCGCAACCGGCAGCGTGCTCGTCTTCACCGTGCAAGACGCCCGCATGGTCGAGCCGCGCACACTGCAAACCCTCGTCGATGCTGCCCTCGCCGACGCCCGCACCGCCGCCGCCTTCGGTCGTCACGTACCCGAACCTGCCCACTCCATCCGCGCCAAAATTCGCGTCATGCACGACCCCGCGGGGCAAGCCGAAGCACGACTGCATGGCGACGGCGCACACCCCCCCATGCTCAACAACGTCTTCTCGGCCATCACCCGCGAAGCCGCCGAAGCCGTCGCCCGCAATGCCCATCGCACCGCACCCTTTGCCGACATCGCCTTTGGCGAAGACATGTTTTTTGCCTGCGAGGCATGCGCACTCGGCATGATGATTCGCTACGAACCCCGCGCCATCGTCGAGCACTCACACGACCGCGATGAAGCCTACGCCTGGGCCCGCGCCTACATCGACGCCTACGCCGCCGTCGACCGCGCCCGCCGCTTCGGCCACGCAAACGTCAGCGACACCGCCCGCCGCGTCGCCACCCTCGTACCCGCAACCCTCGCCCAACTCGCCAACGACTGGCGCGAAGCCTACCGCCTCTCAGGCGGTGGACTCGGCGACGACCGCGCACCCACCCGCGTCGAACTGCTCGACATCGCCCGCTATGCCCTCGCCGAGCAGCGCGGCTACACCCGTGGAAACCTCGACGCCACCCTGCACCTCAAACCCCGCGTCACCGGCATCTAGTCGCCACACGCTCGCCCATCTTCACCGCCTCACCCCGCGTCAGCCGCTCAACGAGCGACGCCTTGCCTGCCTCAAACAGCACAATCACCGTGCTGCCAAAATTGAACGTCCCCAGATCATCACCCTTCGCAAATCGCAGCGCCTCGGCAAACCGCTGCCGACGCGGCGACGACCCGCTCGTGTTCGTACGCAAATCGCTAAACGTCAGCTCGATGCTCCCCACCCCCAGCGCCCCCACCATCACCACCACAAACCGCCCAAGCTCCGCGCTCTCAAAAAACATCGCCACTCGCTCGTTGATCGCAAACAGCGCCTCAACAGACTCCACCGCTCGCGGAAACACCGGATACAGCGCACCCGGCATGTACGAGAGCTGCAAAAGCTCACCACCAAACGGCGCGTGAACCCGATGATAATTGTAAGGCGCAAGATAAATCGTCAGGTAACTGCCCCCCTCACACCGCTCCCCCTCGGCATCGTCATCAAGCAGCGTCGCCACGTGGTAGTGACGCCCCTTCACCTGCATCATCTCACCTTTGCGAATCGTCCCGTGCTCGCTCACCCGGCCATCACACGGCGACACCACCGCATCGCCCCCCGCATCAACCACACGCGCCCCCTCCGCAAGCCTGCGCGTAAACAACTCCGACACCGACCGATACTCGCCCAACGGCTTTTCGGCCTCACCCACATCAACCCCATACGCCCCGGCAAACGCCCTCAACACAGGCCCACGCAGCACCCGCGGAAGTCGTATCGCCGCCGCCCGCCCAATCAAAAAACTCAGCTCATGTTTCGGCACAAGGTCGAGCGCCGTCGCAAATAGTCTACTCATGCCACATAACATAACCGAGCCACGCGCCGACGAGAACGACGCGTGCCCGGTTTCTCTCGTCTCACTCGCGAAAACGTCGCTCGCCTCACGCTACTTCTTCTTCGGCGACTTCTCGTAAATCTCGGTCACCGTCGCACCCTCGCGCGGCACCGACGACGCCACACTCGGCAGCCCCAGCTTCTCGCGCGTCTCGGTCTCAAGCTGCGCCAGCATCTCAGGGTGCTCGGTCAAAAACTCTTTCGCGTTCTCGCGCCCCTGACCAACCCGCTCACCCTTGAACGAGTACCACGCCCCGCTCTTCTCAAGCACATCGAGGTTCGCCGCCGCATCAATCAAATCACCCACAAACGAGATGCCCGACCCGTACATGATGTCGAACTCGGTCTCGCGAAACGGCGCCGCAACCTTGTTCTTCACCACCTTCACCCGCGCACGGCTGCCAATCACCGTCTCGCCCTGCTTCACCGTCCCAATCCGCCGGATATCGAGCCGCACCGACGCGTAAAACTTCAACGCGTTACCGCCCGTCGTCGTCTCGGGGTTGCCAAACATCACCCCCACCTTCAACCGCAACTGATTCAAAAACACCACGCACGTGTTCGACCGCGCAATCGTGCCCGTCAGCTTGCGCATCGCCTGGCTCATCAACCGCGCCTGCAACCCCACGTGCGAGTCGCCCATCTCGCCCTCAAGCTCGGCCTTCGGCGTCAGCGCCGCCACCGAGTCGACCACAATCACATCGACCCCGCCCGACCGCACCAGCATATCGACGATCTCCAGCGCCTGCTCGCCATAGTCGGGCTGCGACACCAGCAGCTCTTCGGTCTTCACCCCCAGCTTGCGCGCATACCCCACGTCAAGCGCGTGCTCGGCATCAATAAACGCCGCCACACCCCCCGCCTTCTGCGCCTGCGCAATCACGTGCAGCGCAAGCGTCGTCTTGCCCGAGCTTTCGGGCCCATACACCTCGACGATGCGCCCACGCGGAAACCCACCAATCCCCAGCGCCGAATCGAGGCTCACCGCCCCACTTGGGATAAACCCGATGTTCGCAATCGGCCCATCGGCGTCGAGCTTCATCACCGTCCCCTTGCCGTACTGCTTCTCAATCGAAGCAAGCGTCAGCTCGAGGTTCTTCAGCTTCGCCGCACGCTCTTTTTCGGTCATCCCCGGCGTCGCAACCACGGGCTGCACCTTCGAAGAACCCTTGCCATTGCCCGCGCTCGCGCTCGCCGTGCTGCGCGACGACTCGACGTGTTCCGTTTCAAAGTCAGACATGCTGGTCTCCATCGTGGCCGCTTTCACATGTCGCGAAGCGGAAGTCATTGAGGTCAGGGGGGTCACGTTCGCAATCGTCGCGCTCTGCATGGTGTCGGCTCCTTGCCAGTCGGCTGTCGGTGTTCGGTTCGTCGAGTCAGTGTTCGATTCAGCGTCGCGTCGGTGTTCGATTCTGCGTTGAGTCGTTCACGTCGAGGGTTTCGCCGTGGCGCTTCGTCACTTCACGTCACGTTCGCCACAACCGACACACTGAGCTAATCACTCGACAGATTATGTCTCACACGAATCACCAACACGGTCACGCACGGGCACTCACTTCACCGCCTTCACCGTTCAACTGCGGCTGCGAAGCCGCCACACATGCAAACCACGGACAACTTCTCGTACCGCACAGGTGTTTCGTTGCCAATACTGAACGCCGACAATCGCCCGCCCCGGTTCGCCTTTTCGGTTTCGCACCGCCCCCGCTTCGTCCATAGTGACGCTCATGCGCGACTTCACCCACCGCCTCTCTAAAAGCCCGCTCCAAAGCGCCGCACCGCGTCTCTTCACCGCGCTGCTCGTCGCCGCATCACTCGCCGCCTCATTCACCGCGCTCACCACCCTTACCGCCTGCGATGACGACGACGACGCAACCACAGGCAACGACGACGACGCAGCCACAAACACCGATGATGACGACGACACCACAGCAACAGCCGACGACGACAGCGACGACGACGACGGCAACGACGACGACGACGACGACGACGATGACACCACGTCAACTGGCAACGACGACGACGTAGCAACCACAGACGATGACGATGATGATGATGATGACGACGACGACGACACCACCACGACGAGTGACGACGACGACAACGACACCTCAACCGGCGACGACGACGACGCAACCACAGGCAACGACGACGACGACACCACAACCACAGACGATGACGACGACATCATCTACACCTGCCCCGACGACACGATGCGCTGCCTCAGCGTCGGTCAGGGCTTCTACGCCTGCTTCGACGAACGCGGAGAACTCCCCGCCACCGTCACCGAATGCGGCGCCGCCAACACCTGCCCCACCGGCAAACTGAGCCTCAGCGACACCCTCGGCAACTGCTTCTGCTTCGACCCCTGCACCTACATCGCCCCCGACCCCCCCCCGCCACCGGACCCCCCCCTCGTCATGGACCTGCGCCGCCGACCGCTACGCCGAGTTCACAACCTGCGACTGCGACTGCGGCGCACCAGACCCCGACTGCCTCGCTGACCTGCCCCTCAACGGCTGCCCAGCCGACGGCTTCTACGAGTGCCAGACATCCGGCACCTGCGACCTCATCGTCAACGGCATCTGCGACGACGCGCGCGAAGTCTGCACCGACCTCGGCGAACCCGTCGGCCTCTGCACCACCATCGACGGCTACCCACCCGCCACCGCACCCATCTGCTACACCGACGGCACCTGCGACCGCGACCGCGTCAGCGCCACCGACGGCGATGGAAAATGCTGGTGCTTCGAACCCTGTCTCCCCGAAAAACCCATCATCCCCGACGAGTGGCAGTGCGCCGACGAAGTCTACGCCTCAAGCGACGGCTGCGATTGCGAATGTGGCGCACCCGACCCCGACTGCGACGAGCCCGGCGCCATTCGCAACTGCCCCGACGACGCCGTCTACGCCTGCGACGAAAGCGCCCAATGCGTCGTCTTCACCGACCCCGAGTGCGACGACCCCATCTACGGCTGCTTCGACGTCGGCGGAGAAGCCGGCGCCTGCTTCGAACGCAATGGAAACATCCCCGCCACAGCCCCCCGCTGCGGCACCGGCAGCACCTGCCCCGCCGAAATGATTCCTCTCTTCGACAACCTCAGCCTCTGCTACTGCTTCGCACCCTGCGTCGTCGGCTACTTTCAACTACCCGACTCATGGACCTGCGACCCCGCAAGCTACCGTGGCCGCGATGGATGCCAATGCGAGTGCGGTGCCTACGACCCCGATTGCCGCACCACCGGCGCCGAAACCTTCGGCTGCCCCACCGACGCCGTCTACCGCTGCGACACTGCCGCCGCCTGCACCCCCTACGCCGACGCCGACTGCGACATCCCCGACACCATCTGCCAACCCTTCAGCGACGTCACAGCCGCCTGCATCACCAAAGAAGGCGCACTCCCACCCGGAACCCAGTTCTGCAAACCCGACCGCACCTGCGACGCCCCAAACGTCGCCCTCTTCGACGAGTTCAACAACTGCTTCTGCCTCGAAGCCTGCGTCGCACCCGCCGACTAGCCCACTCGAAAAATTTTTGTCTGGTGCGCAATGCCGCGATGCGGCATATTCACCCCGTTGTTACTTTCATTGCGCTCTGCGCGACAATTCCGTGCTTCTGCGCACCAGTTCTGGTGGCAAGAGGGTCTCATGCAATTTCGACGCTCCCTGTTTCTTGCGCTCTTCGCGCTCTGTAGCACCACCGCCATCACCTCGTGCGACGATGACGACGATGATGACGACGATGACGACGACGACGTGACCGCCACCGGCGACGACGACGACGACACC
>CAZXXB010000161.1:0-8980 GCA_964644185.1 uncultured Myxococcota bacterium | reverse complement strand
ACTGAGTGACGAGGACTCATGACTGCCTACGAAGCTGTTTTTGAATCTCTTCGGTGAATTGACGTCCGCCCATCGAGAGGTCGCGGGTGAAGGCGGTGTTGCCTTCGGCGAGGACGTTGATGCTGGTGACGGCGGCGCCGACGTTGACGAGCACGATGGTGCGGTCGCGTGGCAGCTCGTAGTTGATTTCGTACTGATTTTGCACGGCGAAGGCGGCGACGTCGACGATGACGGGGGTGAGGCCGGCTTCTTGAACGGCGGTGACGTATTCGCTGACGTGTTCGCGTTTGGCGGCGACGAGGAGGACATCCATCTGGCCGCGGATGGCGGATTCAGCGTTGAGAATCTGGGTGTCGAGGTGGACTTCGGCGATGTCGAAGGGGATGTACTGCTCGGCTTCCCATTGAATCGAGTCTTCGAGTTCTTGCGGGGTCATCTGAGGCAGGTTGATTTTTTTGATGATGACCGAGTGACCCGAGATGCCGAGGGCGACCTGCTTATTGCGGATGCGGTGGGTCTGGAAGAGTTTGCGGAGGGTATCGACGACGGCGCTTGCGCTCATGACGGCGCCATCGACGATGGTGTCGGGCGGCAGCGGTTCCATGCCGAATGCGGCAAGCTCGTAGCCCGACTTGGTGGGCTTTAAGAGCGTGGCCTTCACCGACGAGCTGCCGATGTCGAGTCCGACGAGGCTTTTTCCGCGAAAGAGCACGGTTCTGCCGGTTCCTGCCTGCGCACAGCGCGACGTTGGCCTGCGAAGTTGAGCTTCGCTGGGCGCAAACGCGCGTTCAGGGCGCTGATGGGTCTGCCAGACTCAGCGCGGCGTCTCTCGCACCGAGAGACAGCCACAACTGCGGGCAGATTTCGCCGATATACCCCTCAACCTTTACAGGGGTTTGCGTGACTGCGCAAACTCCCGTCGGTGTGAAATCGCGAATTATTTTGAGCAGCAGGGGGTTACTTTTGTCAAGGATACGGCGCAGGAATCTCGAAACCAGTCGTTTGCATGGATTTTTTGGGTGGAACGAAGAAGATTTTTTTCGGCGGCGGCGAAAAAGCCGCGTGTTGAGGGGGGCGAAAAAGAAGACGGCGGCACGCGTTTGATAGCGTACCGCCGTCGTCGTGGTCGGGAAGACAGGATTCGAACCTGCGACCCCCTGGTCCCGAACCAGGTGCTCTACCAGACTGAGCCACTTCCCGAACGTTTACTGCCCGAACGTATGCTGCCCGAATCTTCTGCCGTGCGACGGCTGTGCTTTTGCAACGCGGGTGCGAAGCGTGGGCGAGGTCCGTCGAACACGGGGGCGCGTCTATACGCTCAGGCGAAAGCGAATTCAAGCGGCTGTGGGGGCGATGTCGTGTGGTGCGCGTCTGAGAGGCGGGTATGGGTGTGAGCGCGGGTTATCTTCCGAGAACGGCGCTTGCAGAGCGGGTGCGTGTGAAGAGGCGCGGTGCTGCGAGCAGGCTTTCGCAGAAGACGAGGGCGGCGGCGAGGGCGAGCAGGTAGCTGTGCCATGGCGAGTCGGCTTCGCCAGCGTTTTCGCGGATGCGGACGAGCATGGCGGTGCCTTTGTCGGCTTCGAGCGCGGTGCGCACGTCGGTGATGGGCAGAATGGGTGAGGTGGTTTCGAGGGGGTCGATGCGGACGCCGAAGGTGAGGGCGGGGTCGAGGGTGCCCGATGCGGTTGTTCCGCGACGAAAGATGCGCTTGATGCCGGGTGTGGCGACGACGCGGGGGGGTATCTCGACGGTGCCGGTGTTGTCGATGCGCAGGTCGACCTCTTCGCCGGAGTCGGCGCGCAGGAGCAGCGCGAGGCGCTCGGGTAGCGGGGTTTCGGTGATGCGCAGGGCGGGTATCTCGTCGACTTTGACGATGCGCGATTCGACGCGTTCGAGCGCGTTGCCGAGGTGGACGAGCAGGCGTTGCAGGGCGGGCAGAAAGCTGGTGCGGACGGCGAAGTCGCCCCAGTCGCGGTCGAGCGACGAGGCGTAGACGATGACGTTGCCGAGGCCGCGTTTGCCCTCGATGAAGGCGGGTGAGCCGTCGCTGAAGGGCAGGAGCACGCGGTCGTTGTCGGTTGCGGGGGCCATGACGAAGCGGGTCTCGACGCTGGTCGAGAGAAAGCCCTCGGCGGCCTCGCCAGCGAAGACGCCGAAGATGGTGCTGTCGGTGGCGGGCTCGGTGAAGCGGACGGGGGCAGAGCCGTTGTCGCTCGACTGGATGCCGCGCAGTTCGGCGGGCATGAGGTCGGCGAAGAGCTGGTCATAGCGCTCGGGTTTGACTTCGTCGCCCAGCGTGACGAGCAGGCCACCTCCACGTTCGACGAAGGCGCGAATCTCGGCGGCGACGGGTTCGCTGACGGTGCCGACGTTGGCAAGCACGAGCACGTCGATGCCGGCGAGTGAGGCGAGGGTGAGTGAGTCGGCGAGGGCGACGCGGGCGCGCAGGGCGTCGGCGGTGGCGGCGCCCGAGAGCAGCGCGGCTTCGGCGTAGAAGAGTTCGTCGCGGTGGCGCACGGTGCGGGGTGAGCCGTTGACGAGCAAGACGTTGACGACGGGTGGTACGTTGACGAGCAGCGGGTAGTGGTTGTCGGCGGCGAGCGCGTCGTCGCTGAGTGTGAGGTCGAGTGCGGCGAGGCCGGGTTCGCGAAAGACGGCGCGCAGTTCGGCTGTTCCGCTGCGGGGGCCGGCGGGTTGTACGGAGGCGCGGGTCTCGCCAGCCGATGAGATGAGCGAGACCATCGGGGCGAGTTCGGCGAGATCGCCGGATGATTGCACACCGGCGAGCACGCGAAAGACGCCGTTGCCTTCGCCGGGGACGGCGGCGGCGAGGGCTTCGGCGACGGCGGCGTTGGCGGGGGCATCGCCTGCGGCGACGACGGGGTTGAGGGTGACCTCGACGCTGGCACCGGTTTCGACGCGGGCGCGAGAGAGTGAGGCGACGGCGTTTTCGCGAAAGTCGGAATAGACGACGACTTCGCGGTGGGGCACGGCGGCGCGTTGCACTTCGGCGACGGCGGCGTTGACGGCATCGCCAAGCGCGTTGACGCCGAACTCGGCGGTGGCGGCGGTGATGGCGCTGATGGCTGCGTTGTGGTTGGGGGTTGGCTCGGGCAGTGGGACGCGGGTTTCACGTCCGGCAATGACGACGGTGGCAAGGTCGCCGGGGCGCAGTTGGCGCACGAGGTTGGTGGCGTCGCGGCGGGCGGTCTCGATGAGTTCTTCGCCGTTGACAGTGAGGCGCATCGAGGCCGAGGTGTCGAGTACGATGGCGACGGCGCGGGGCTCGTTGCTGCTGGCGGCATTGACTTCGGGTGGGGTGAGAGTGGGCATCGCCATCGCGAGGGCGACGAGGGCGAGCAGGGCCATGCGGGCGATGAGCAGCAGTAGTTCACGAAGACGCTGTTTGCGCTGCTGGGCTTCTTGTCCGGCGCGCAAAAAGCGGAGGGCGGCGAAGGGGACGCGTGGGAGTTTTTGACGGTGCCAGAGGTGAATCGCGAGCGGCACGAGGGGCAGCGTGAGTCCCCAGAGAAAGAGCGGCTGCAAAAAGTAGATGGGCGGCATGGTGCGTTTGCGGGGGCCGTCGGTTGCGTTGCGTGCGGGCTAGCGTTTGCGCGACGAGGGTTGCTTTCCGCCGGTGCCGGGGCTCGATGGGTTGCGGTTGCGCGACGAGCCGCCTTCGCCGTGGTCGCTCTCGCGGGCACCGGGTTTTAGCACGCTGCGGTGGCTGCTGCGTAGCTGTACGCGTGGGGGTGCGTCGGCGGAAGGTGCGGGGGCGCGGTAGGGGTCTGAGGCGCGCGCGGCGCGGGTCGAAGTGGGGCGGGTGCGGTTGGCGCCGATTTGCGGGGGCAACGCGCCACGACGGGGTGCGGGCTCGAAGTAGTCATCCATCGAGGGCCGGTCGTTGTGGTCGTTGCGGTCGTTGTGGTCGTTGCGGTTGTCGTGGTCGTCGTAGCGATCACGGTCGTCGCGGTTGGTGGCGGGCGCGGGGGTGCGTGCTTCGTAACGCGGTGGGGGCACCGGCTTTGCGACGGGTACGTCGTCGGTGTCGTGATCATCGGGTAGCGGGCTGACGACTTTGCTGACGACACGTCCGCTGATGCGCTCGACGGGGAGGGTGAACCATGCCTCGGTGGCGTAGGGTGAGGCGGGGCGTGCCGGGGCCTTTGCGCGCGGTGGGGCTGGCAGGCGCGATGATGTGTGAGGTCGAGATGAGGGGCGTTGATCGTCGCGGTCGCGCCTGTTGCGGGTTGCGACGGGGGCCTCTCGTACGCGGCGCACGTTGCGGTCGATGTTGAAGGCGACCTGACGTCGGCTGACGTTGGCATCGACGAGGGTGACGGTGAGGCGGTCGCCGACGGCGAAGCGTTCTTTTGAGCGGCGTCCGACGAGGGCCTCTTCGTCGCCGTCGTAGACGAAGTAGTCGTTGCCGAGGCTCGAGATCGGGATGAGTCCATCGAGGTAGGGGTCTTCGATTTCGACGAAGAGTCCGAATTCGGCGACGCCGACGACGGTGGATTCGAAGGTTTCGCCGATGAGGGTGCGGGCGAGCAGCGAGCGGCAGAGGTTGAGTGCCTCGCGTTCGCTTTCCATGGCGCGGCGTTCGTTGCGTGAGCAGGCGGCGGCGATGGCCTCGGCGTCGTCTTCGAGGGCGCCGTCGGCGTCGAGCAGGTAGCGCAGCACGCGGTGGATGATGAGGTCGGGGTAGCGACGGATGGGCGAGGTGAAGTGGACGTAGTAGGGGGCGGCGAGTGCGAAGTGTCCGACGTTGTGCTCGCTGTAACGGGCCTGCATCATGGCGCGCAGCAAGAGCATGTTGAGGGGTCGCTCGGCGGGCGAGTCGCGCAGGGCGTCGAGGACGGTTTGCAATCCGCGAGGGGTGCGCAGGGTGGGTCGCGCGGCGTCGGGCACGGCACCAACGGCTTCGGCACGATGGATGAACTTGTCGAGTTTTTCTTCGTCGGGTGGTTCGTGGATGCGCCAGATGCCGGGGACTTTGTGGGCGGCGATGAAGCGGCCCACGGCTTCGTTGGCGGCGAGCATCATCTCTTCGATGAGTTTGTGGGCTTCGAGGCGGTCGCGTTTGCCGACGGTCTCGACGTCGAAGGTGTCGGGCGGTGGCAGATCGGGGTGTTCGAGGGCTCCGCGAAATTTGACCTTCGGTTCGGCGAGGTTGAAGTCGAGTGAGCCGCGACGAAAGCGGGCGGCGCGCAAGACGCTGGCGAGTTCGACGCAGGTGGCGAGGCTTTGCAGCGTCTCGTCGCTGGCGTCTTTGGGGAAGTCGGGGTCGGGCTTTTCGCCGCCGTAAAACTTGTGCTCGACCTGGCGGTAGGTGAGGCGGTGGCGGCTCTCGAAGACGATGGGGGCGAAGCGCTCGGCGCGCGGGGTTCCGGCAAGGTCGAAGTCGATGACGGCGGCGAGTGCGAGGCGCGGTGTGTGAGGCAAGAGCGAGCAGATGCCGGCAGAGAGGGCCTCGGGCAGCATGTGAATCGCGCGGTGTGGCAGGTAGACGCTTGTGCCGCGCGCGCGGGCCTCGGTGTCGATGGCTGAACCGGGGGTGACGTAGTGGCTGACGTCGGCGATGGCGACGAAGAGGCGGTAACCGTCAGCGAGTTTTTGGGCGCAGACGGCGTCGTCGAAGTCGCGCGCGTCTTCGCCATCAATCGTGACGAAGGGGAGATGGGTCATGTCTTCGCGGCCTTTTCGTTCGGCGGCGGAGACTTTTTGGGGTGCGCGAGCGGCCTCGTCGAGGGCGGCTTCGGGGTGGGTGTCGGGCAGTTTGTTGGCGGCCATGAGGCGCGCGACTTCGGCACCGTAGCTGCCCTGTTTGCCGAGGCGTTTGACGAAGCGGGCGTCGCTCGTGCCGACGATGTTGATCTCGACGAAGACGAGCTCGCCCTCTTCGGGGAGCCTCGCAACCGGGGGGAGGCTTCTGGGGTCGATGGGGATGAAGTGTCCGTAGGCGGTGTTTTCGGGTTCGATGCCGAAGACGCGCTGGCGGTTTTGAAAGGTGCCCGCGATGCGCTGCGGTGGGCGCTCGATGAGGGTGACGGCGCGCACTTCGGGAAGCTGGCGCGGGTCGGCGTCGCGGGGGGCAGATTTTTTGGCGCGCGACGGGGCTGCATGACGCGAAGGCGGTTGTTGGGGTGCGGCCTCGACACGCTGTGCGCGCACCTTGTCGCCCTCTTGCAGTCCACCCGTGAGAAAACGCGGCACGAAGAATTTTTCACCGGTGTCGAGGGTGAGAATCGCGTGTCCGTTGCGCTGGAATTTGATGGTGCCCTGAACGGCGTCGCCACGTGGTGCGATGCGGTAGCGGCGCCCTGCCCGTTCGACGATGCCTTCACGCAGCAGGGTTTTGACGGCGTTGCGGATGAGTCGTTTGTCGCCAAGCTCGACACCTAAGACGGTGACGAGGTCTTGTACCGCGAGTCCGTTCTCGCCGACGCGGGCGAGAGCCTTCTGGATGGCGGCGAGTAGGGGCGATTCGACGACAGGGGAATCGAGTGAGGAATCTGGAAATTGTGCTTCTTCGGAATCAGTCGTTATCTGCATTGAGCGTGACTTTAGGCACGTGCGGCGAGTTCGCGCAAGGCAGGGGGCAACCTTGCGGCCTCGTTGTCGGCGTCGCTGAGGGGCTCTTTGTGCATCGCAAAGCCGTGGCGTGCGAAGTCTTGCATGACGACGCCACGACGTTTGCGAAGCTGGCGCAGGGCCGAGAGATAGCCCTGACGGACGACATCGAGGCGGGGGGCGGCGAGCATTGCCGGGCGGTAGATGTGGCGCACTTCGTCGCGGTCTGGGCGCAGCACGACGAAGTCGACTTCGGGGTGTTTTTCGATGAGCTTTTCCATCACGCCTTCGAAGCGTGAATTGACGAGGGCGAGAAAGCCCTGCCACCCGGCAAAGACGCCGCCGCGCGAGCGGACGTAGCCGGGTTCATCGACGGCGATGGGGGCGACGGGGTTGATGACGACGACGAGGGTTGCGCCCTTGCGGACGGCGAGATCGACGTTTGCGGTTGAGGAGAACTGGGCGTCAACGTATTCGCGGCGCTCGATGGTGACGGGCGAGAAGACGGGTACGAGGGCGCAGCTTGCGGCGACCGCGGTTGAGATGGGTACGTCGATGAAGTTGCGGTCGCCGAAGACGACGGGGCGGTAGGTGTCGAGCTCGGTTGCGCCGACGTAGAGGCGTCCCTGGACTTCGCGAAAGTCGTCGCTTCTGCCGCCGGCGGTGAGCTGTTTTTTCATCCAGTTTTGCAGGGGCGTGTTGCTGACGAATCCGGTGGGCATGAGGCCCGCGACATCGTCGAGCAGGTTGCGCTGCAACCAGAGTGGGGTGAGCGCGAGGGCGACGACGCGGCGGATGAATTCGGCGGATTCTCTGAGGGTGACGGGGCGAAAGATGGTGCGGTCGATGGAGGCGACCGATTTTCCGCGCCCGGCGAGCGATTCGAAGAGGTCGGCGGGTGTGGCGCGCTGGGCCATGAGTGCGGCGAGCAGCGCGCCGCTCGAGTTGCCGCAGTAGACGTCGAAGTCGGTGATTTTTCGCTGGGCGAAACAGGCGTCGAGGGCCCATGCGGCGCCTAAGGTCCAGGTGAGCCCCTCGGCGCCACCACCGGCGAGGCAGAGGGCGGCTTTGCCCTGGGCGCGGACGCCGATGACGCGCTCGATGGCGTCGAAGAGTCGCTCGCGTGTGATGGGTGGCACGACGAAGCCGCCGAGGCGGTATTTGCCGATGACGAAGGTCTCGCTGGCGAGGTTGGCCGACTCTGGCAAGAGGGCGATGATGCGGTGCGAGCGAAAGCGGAGGGGGGCAGAGGCGCTTGCGCGGATGCGTTCGAGCAGTTGCATGGGGGCGCCGTCGGTGAACCAGACGCGGCGCTCGCCGGCGCGGGGGCGGCAGTCGAGAATGAGGACGTTGAAGTAGCGGTGTTCGAGTTCGCTGAGAGCGCCTTCGACGGTGGTGACGAGTCGAAAGGTGTAGCGTTTTCCACCTGCTTCGCCTTGCGCGGGCAAGGCGCGCACGAGTGAGAAGCTGCGTGGTGCGCCACTGTTTGAGTCGGTCTCGACGAGTTCGCCGTCGCCCGTCTCGAGGAACTGGAGGTTCTTGTACTTGATCGAAGTAGAGAATGCTCTCAGACAGCGGCATCCGTGGCCTCGCTTTCGTCGCCGTTTTCGTCGGAGGAGCGGCGTTTCAGCTTGAGCGCAAGGGTGTTGCGGTTGATGCCGAGCAATGCGGCGGCGCGGATGCGGTTGCCGCGGGTGAAGGCGAGGACCTCGTCGAACATGGCGTCTTCAACCTGCTCGACGACGTCACGGTAGATGTCGCCGTGAAGGGTCTCGTCGGTGAGCAGTTCGCGAGCGCGACCGGAGGCGGCGCGCATGAGGTTGAAGCCTGTGGCCGACTCTTCGACGCGGGCTGCGCGCTCGCCCGCGCCGGGTAGCATGGGGGCGAGGTCGGCGGCGTGGATGAGTCCACCAATGGCGTCGAGTGAGGCGCGGCGCAGGACGTTTTCGAGTTCGCGGACGTTGCCGGGCCAGTCGTAGGCTTTGAGCAGTTCGCGGGCTTCGCGGGTGAGGCGCAGTCGGTTGTCGCCCTCGACGCCGAGGTCGGCGGCGAAGCGGCGCAGCACCTGATCGGCGATGCGGAGGATGTCGTCGCCGCGTTCACGCAGGGCTGGGAGTTGAATTTCGCCGACGGCGAGGCGGTAGTAGAGGTCTTCGCGAAACTTCTTTTCGCGCATGGCCTCTGAGAGTTCGTTGTTGGTGGCGGCGATGATGCGGCAGTCGATGGTGACAGGTTTTTCGGCGCCGAGTGGGTAGATGACGCGCTCTTGCACGGCGCGCAGCAGTTTGACCTGAAGGCCGAGCGGCATGTCGCCGATTTCATCGAGAAAGAGGGTGCCGCCCGAGCATTGCTCGAACTTCCCGATGCGGCGGCGGTCCGCGCCCGTGAAGGCGCCTTTCTCATGGCC
>CAZXXB010000160.1:8574-9033 GCA_964644185.1 uncultured Myxococcota bacterium | reverse complement strand
GGGGGATGGGCAGGATCAATCCGCGCAACAGAACGCTGGGGCGTTCTCCCCCCCTACCTCCCGCCACGCTAGCAGAAACTCGCTGGCTCGTCAGCGAGACAATGGCAGACACAGCGAGACAATGGCAGACACGACGAGACATCCGACGCCGACCTCTCTCGCTCCTGCCCCAGTGACACCCAGCAGCCACGCCCGCCAGCGACACCACCCTCACCCCCGCGAGCCAATCCACCCGTCCGCCCACACCCAATCACGCGCGCGAACCAGCCTGAGAAGTATCTCGCCGGAACTACCTCTCGCGGAACCTATCTCTCGCCGGAACTATCCACGAGGCGTAGCAGCGCCCTTTTGACACCCCCAGAGAGGGGCCCACACACCCAATGCCCCCACCGCGTCCGCGCGTCGCGCGCGCGAGCCTCGCCGATGGGACGATTACAGGCACCAACGCCCTGCCCCGAA
>CAZXXB010000160.1:4907-8411 GCA_964644185.1 uncultured Myxococcota bacterium | reverse complement strand
TGGTGCCAGTGTGGTGCCAGTAAGCCGAAGGGGCTAGACGCTGAATCGTCTAACCCCTTGATTTTGCTGGAGCCGAGAACCGGATTTGAACCGGTGGCCTGCTGATTACGAATCAGCTGCTCTACCAGCTGAGCTATCTCGGCACTCCCCGTCAGGTCGCCGCGCGTGATAAAGAATCCGGTTTGCGTTGTCAACGCTTCGCCCCGTGTGTTATCCGCCTCGCCGCAATTTGACGTGGGCGGGGACAAAGTGGCCTCGACGTCGCCTGCGAACCGCGTGTCTGCAGCGACGTGATTTCGGAGCGAGAAGATGGGCGAATCGGCCAAGAAACTGCGCAAATGGGTCTGTATTCCGTGCGGGTACATCTACGACCCGTCCGTCGGTGACCCGGATGGAGGCATCGCCCCGGGGACCGCGTTCGAGGATATTCCGAGCGACTGGTATTGCCCGGTCTGCGGTGTCGGCAAAGAAGACTTTGAAGCGATGGACGACTGAGGTCGCGCGCGGTAGAGACCGGCATGCCTGAACTGCCCGAAGTTGAGACCGTGGCGCGGCAGCTCGACCCGCTGTTGCGCGCGCGCACGCTGCGTGACGTGGCGGTGTTTGATGCGCGGCTGGGTCACCCCGAAACGATTGCTGGTAAGCTCGACGGCTGCGTGGTGCGGGGCGTGCGACGACTTGGAAAGCAGGTGCTTTTCGAGCTTTTGACGCCGACGCGGCAGTCGCGCTTTGTGGCGGTGCATTTGCGGATGAGTGGGCGGCTTCTGGCGGCGCGACCCGACGAGATTGCGGCGATGAATCTTGGCCCCGCGCGAAGGTGGGTGCGGTTTGCGGCGATGGCGGGTGAGCATGAGCTTGTGTTTGTTGATCCGCGACGGTTTGGGACGTTGACGTTTGCGGAGGGTGATTGGGCGGCGTTGGCACCGGGCGCGGTGGACCCGACGACGGAAGCATTCAGCGAGGCGTTTTTGCGTGAGGCGGCGGCGCGTAGCCGTCAGCCGATGAAGGCGTTTTTGCTGCGGCAGGATGTGATGGTGGGGATGGGGAACATTTACGCGAGCGAGATTCTGTTTCGGGCGCGGGTGTCTCCGAAAAAGTTGGCGGCGCGGCTGTCGCGGGGCGAGGTGAAGCGGGTGCATGAGGCGACGGTGGCGGTGCTTGCGGCAGCGATCGAGGCGTGTGGGACGACGTTTTCGGATTTTCAGGATGCGCACGGGGTGACGGGGTCGTATCAGCAGTTTTTGGCGGTGTATGGGCGTGAGGGTGAGCCGTGTCGGGTGTGTGGCAGCGTGATCGAGCGCATCGTGCAGCAGCAGCGGAGCACGTACTATTGTCGGCAGTGTCAGCGGTCGCAGCGGTGAGGTGGGGCGGGGACGGAGGTTGCGGCGGGCGCGGCCGTGACGCAACAAAAGTTGATGGTGGTGTGAGCGATCGGTTAGACTTGAGTCGAGCTGGTAAGGCAGCGACGCCGCGCACGGGTGGGCGTTTGAGCGGGCAGCGTTTTGACGGGCAGCGCCATTATCTGTCGTGCGCACACAGGGCAAGCGTTGACATCACATACAAGACTTTCGGCAGTAGAGGGACACGAGGTCGCAGGCGTGACGGCGGGGGTGACGCTGGCAGAGACGGTGCGGCGGGTTGATGGCGCGGCGAACCGCGATGAGCTTGTTGAAGCGCTGCTGCGGTACGTTGCGTCGCGGGTGGCGTTTGCGGGGCTTTTTGTGGTGTCGCGGGGTGTCGCGCGGGGGTGGGCGGCGGTGGGCGATGCCGATGCGCGGTCGCGGTTCTCGCGGGTGCGCGTGACGCTCGACGCGGCCTCGATGTTCAAGACGACGGTTGAGAAGCAGGTCGAGTTTCTGGCGGCGCCGCGTGGGACGCTTGCCGACCTCGAGTTTTATGGGGCGATTGGGCGGCAGGTTCCGAAGGCGTGTCTCGTGGTTCCGATTGCGGTGCAGAAGCGGGTGGCGATGCTGGTGTATGCCGACAACGGGGCGCGTGAGATTCCACTTGCGCTGATACCGCCGTTGTCGATTTTGCTGGAGCGGTACGCGGCGCGGTTGGAGGGGTTGCTGGTCGAGGCGCGTGCAGGTGCTGTTGGGGGTGCGACGGCGGCGGGTTCCGGGGCGAAGTTGCGTGAGCCTCACGCGAGTGGGTCGAACGTCTATGCGGTCGATATGGCGCCGACGATGCGGGCGGCGACGGTGACGATGGGTGCGGCGGCGGAGTCTGTGCCGCAAGAGGTGCCGCAAGAGGCGTCGCAAGAGGTGCCGCTGGAGGTGATGTTGCGCGGGGCGCAGGCGGGTGAGTTGGCGGGTGAGTTTGCGGTTGAGTTGGCGGGGGCGAAGCGTCCGCAGTCGGTGGAACTTGAGATTGATGTGGTGGTGCGTGAGCCGCAGCCGCTTGGCGCGCATCATGTTCCGCTGACGCGGCGGTATGAAGACCTGCCTGACTTGCTGGCGGAAGAAGAGCCGACGCGGAATGACGATTCGGTGCCGTCGGTATCGAGTGATGCGGGGGTTGATTCGCAGCCGTTCTTGGCCGAGCAGCGTAAGCCCGTGACGGAAGATCGGGTGGCGCGGCACGCACTGGCGGTGTTTCGCAGCCAGAGCCCGATGCGACATCCGAGTTTTCAGAAGTTGCTGGGGTTGGGGCCCGATGCGTTGCCGTTTTTGATGCAGCTTTTTCCGGGGCCGATTGCGGTTGATCCGCTGGCGCAAGATTTTTTTGATAAGGCGGATGTTGAGGATCACGGGATTTTGTTGAGGTTGCTGGTGGCGATTGGCGACCCGGCGGCGCCGCATCTGTTGCGGCTGTTGAATGATGGCAATGAGTTGCAGCGTCGGTATGCGGCGTTCATGTTTTCGAAGATCGAGTATGAGCCGGCGGTGCCGTCGCTTGCCGAGGCGCTGTTTTCGCAAGACACGCGGTTGAGGATGATTGCGGCGCGGGTGTTGAGTGGGGTGAAGGGGGCGACAGCGGTGGCGGAGGTGACGCGTATCGTGACGGGCTATGCGCAGTCGGGCGATGTGGAGGTGCGGCGTGTGGCGGCGATGGCGGTGGGGCGGTTGCGGCTCGTGGGGGGCATTGAGACGCTGATTGGGCTTCTGGGTGATCGCGATCGAGGGGTGGTGGATGCGGCGCACGAGTCGCTCGTGACGTTGTCGTGCAGAGATTTTGGGACGATGGCGTTTCGCTGGAGCATGTGGTGGAAGGTGGCGCGGGCGAGCGACCGGAAGGCGTGGCTCGTGGAGGCGCTGTCGGATGCGAACGAGTCGGTGCGCGCGACGGCGGCGGCGGAGCTTTTTGATTTGACGGGTGAGCGGTTCGGCGTTGACGCGCGGTGACACCTCGCCCGCTCACGTTGCCGTGCTTAGTGGCGTTTGCGGAGGCGGTGGGTGACGGCGTCGTAGTCGGTCTCGCGTTTGACGAGTGCCCCCAGGAACGGGATGCCTTCGCTGAGTTCTTCTTCGGAGACGCCGGCGCGCAGCAGTGCGCCTATCCAGT
>CAZXXB010000160.1:273-4863 GCA_964644185.1 uncultured Myxococcota bacterium | reverse complement strand
GCGCAGCCAGTAGAATTTGGCGAGGGTGGTTTTGAGCAGCGAGGCTTTGAGGTCGGGGTAGTGGACGTTGACGATGCGTTCCATGAGGGCCTGGTCGGGAAACTCGATGTAGTGAAAGACGCAGCGGCGCAGGAAGGCGTCGGGGAGTTCTTTTTCGGAGTTGGAGGTGATGATGACGACGGGGCGTTTTTTGGCGACGACTTCGCGACCGGTCTCGACGATGACGAAGCGCATGCGGTCGATTTCGTGGAGGAGATCGTTGGGGAATTCGAGGTCGGCTTTGTCGATTTCGTCGATGAGGAGCACTTTTTGGTCGTCGGCGTCGAATGAACGTCCGAGTGGCCCGAGGGCGATGTAGTTTTCGATGTTGCTGACGTCGCGGTCGCCGAAGCGGGCGTCGTTGAGGCGCATGAGGGTGTCGTAGACGTAGAGGCCGTCCTGGGCTTTGGTGGTGGATTTGACGTTCCAGACGATGAGGTCGAGGTTGAGACCGGCGGCGATGTTTTCGGCGAGGAGGGTTTTGCCGGTGCCGGGTTCGCCTTTGATGAGGAGTGGGCGTTCGAGTGCGATGGCGACGTTGACGGCGTTTCGCAGTGAGTCGGAGACGATGTAGCTGGAGGTTCCGGAAAAGCGGTCGAAGTGTCGTTTGTGGCTCATGCTGGGCTTTCTTTCGCCACGTGCGGGCGGCTTTCGCGCACGGCTTGTGACGTGGTTGGGTGCGAAG
The DNA here is from genome assembly GCA_964644185.1 of uncultured Myxococcota bacterium. GTDB lineage: Bacteria > Myxococcota > JAJVIH01 > JAJVIH01 > CAZXXB01 > CAZXXB01. The sequence goes on along the minus strand of CAZXXB010000160.1, from coordinate 4,139 downwards.
CTATAGAAAGTCTCGCGGACTCGCAACGCGCGCGGGGGTCAGAGCGGCAGGCGAGCGGGGCAGAGAGAGCATTCGGTTGGGTTACGAGGCGAAACAGTTTTATCTGCTGCTGCGGACGGGGTTGTTTTTCAACCACGTGGCGTGGCTGTCGGCGCTGGCGTTTCTCGTGACGGCGGCGGTGTATTGGGTGACGGCGAAGCCGTTGTGGGCTGAGCGGCAGCAGCGGACGGCGCGGGTGACGCTGATTTTGCTGGTGGTGGCACTTGGGTATCGGTTTATGGTGGGTGATGCGTTGTGGCCGAGTGGGGCGCTTGAGACATCGACGCTTGCGGCGGCGTCGATTGTGGGGGCGTATCTTGCGAGTCGGCGGCGGTGGGGCGGGTTGTATGCTCCGGGACTTTTTTGTGCGCTGGCGACGCTCGTGGTGAGTACGAGGCCGTACCTGCTGGAAGACCGGCTGCTGGATGATGCGAATCCGTTGTGGCAGCGGGCGTTGCGGGGGCAGGGGACGTGGTTTGATGCGATGGCGGCGTGGTTGTCGTCGGTGGGGTTTGGGTATGCGGTGGTGGCGGGTGCGGTGGGTTTGACTGCGATTGTGCTTTTGGGGCCGATGAGCCCTGCGCATGCAGCGCGGCTGGCGTTGCGGGCCGAAGACCGTGGGGCGATTTTGCATCGGGGTTTGCTGGCGGCGTCGCGGGGGTTTCCGTTGTTGCTGGCGGCGGTGGTGGCGTCGCAGTTTGCGCGCATCGAGCGGGGGTTGTCGCCCGAGTTTGCCGACCCTTCGGACTGGTTGATTGTGTGTGCGTGCTCGGTGACGGGTGCGGCGTTGTTGTTGCGGACTGCGGAGGGGATGCCGCTTGTGATTCTTGCGACGCTGGGGCTTGCGGCTCCGCTGGCGTTGATCTGGCCGGATGGGGTGCCTTCGGGGCCAGCGGGGTTGTCGTTGCAGAGTGCCGAGCAGGCGCGGATGTTCGCGAATCTGGGTGTGGCGGTGTATCTGGCGGCGTTTTGCGTGAGCGCGTACCACTTTGTGCGGTCACGTCCGTGGAGTCGGTTGCAGGGGGGCGAGCCGACGATTGAGGGGTTGCGTGCAGCGCCAGATGCGATTGGGGTTGAGCTAAGCAATGGGGCGCTGCGGGTCGTGGCGGGGTTGCGGCAGCTTGGGTATCGGCAGGATGATTCGCTGCTGGTGCGCGGGGGTGAGGCGGTGACGCAGGCGAGTGGGGTGGCGCGGCGTGGGGTTCCGGCGTTTGTGTATGGGGCGATGTTTTTGATGGCGTTGCCAGCGTTTTTGATCGTGGCGGGGGTGCTGGCGTCGCAGTACGAGGCGACGGTGCATGAGGTGACGGTGGTGGCGGGGCAGGCGGCGGGGTCGCGGATTGATCCACGGCGGAGCTATGATCTTTTGGGGAGCACGACGAGTCGCGATGAGGTGATGACGTTGGCGGTGCCAGAGGGTGAGTCGCTGGGTAGCTGGCTTGTGGGGTTTACGGGCGATTATGAGGCGGCGTCGCGGTATGTGGGGGTGCGCGAGCTGTCGCGGTTTGTGGTGACGGTGCGTGAGTCGGTGGAAGGGCGTGAGCATGCGCGGGTCGAGCTGACGAGTGGCCGGCGTGAGCGGGTCGATGCGGCGGTGTTGATGCCGGTTGCGCTGCGAGTTGATGAGACGGGTGAGGCGGGTGCGCCCGCGGCGGGCGCTGGGAGCGGTGGAGATGATGCGCGGGCGTTGTTGATGCGGGTGTATCGCGGTGGGGCCGAGCCCGTGATGCTGCTTGTCGCGATTGCGCTGCTTGTGGCGGTGTTTGGGCGGTTTTTTGGGCGCGGGCACGAGATACGGTGGGCGTACGCACATGGCGAGCTTTATTTCGAGATCACGGGCGCGGGGCCGTGGGTCGACAGGCGGGTGATTGCCGAGTACCTGCTGACGGCGGTGACGGAGATTCGGGCGAGCTGAAGGTGAGCCGGGTGGGGGTGCGGGGCGCGGTGAGAGCAGCATCGAGACAGAGCAGCTCGTGACAGAGCAGCATCGAGACAGAGCAGCATCGAGCAATAAGAAAAACCCCGCGCTGTTACACGCGGGGTCTTTTGCCTGTCGTGGAGGTGTTGTGGTGGCGCGAGGTTTGCGCGACCTCGTGACTTTGGCCGAGAGGCTGACTCAGCGGGGTTACTCAGCGGCGTTGTCGGGGCTCTCTTCGTACCAGGGTGCCCACTCGAGCAATGCTTTGAGGTTGGCGTGGATGGTTTTCCACGCGCTGGGGCCGAGTGAGTTTTCTTCGCCGTAGGTGTCTTTGCCGTTGATGTAGGGGCGTTTTTGATCCCACTGGTGCTCGGGGACCATGTAGCCGAGGAAGTCGTTGGTGAGGTTGTTGACGAGGGTGACCTTTGGCTGTGCGGGGATGAGGTCGGCGTAGAGTTTGTAGACGGGGTCTGGGATTTCGGCGTCGGGGATGTCGGCGTCGGGGCTACGCTCGGCGTAGAAGAATTCGCCGTTTTCGCCGACGAGGACGGTCTCTGGGTAGATTTCGCCGGGGAGGTTGATGAAGGCGAGGTCACCTAAGCGGAGGATGCTGGTTTCGGTTTGCACGAAGGCCTGGACGTTGGGGTCGAGGAAGTTGACGCTGTTGTCGTCGGGGTCGCGGATGTTGCCGTTTTCGTCGTAGGCTTCGCGCTTGAAGACGCCGAGTGAGAAGGCGACGCGGAAGGTGGCGTTTTCGACGGGGATGGTGAAGACCTTTTTGCGGATTTCCATGTAGTCGGTGTTGAGTTCGAAGGCTTCAGGGCTTTCGAGGGCGGCGATGGCGGTGTCTGCGATGAGTTCGCCCATGACGAAGGCGCGGTCGAACGATTCGTCTTCAGTTTCGGTGCCTTCTTTGTCGAAGACCGGCCTGCCGATGGGGGTCATGAGTCCGCCGACGTTGTTCATGACGAGGAGGGGTACGGAGTCTGGGTATTTGGCTTCGAGGGTTTCGTAGAGGCCCCACGCGTAGTCGGCGGAGAGGACACGGTTGTCGATGCCGAGTGCTTCGACGTGGTTGCCGTAGTTGACGAGGGTGCCGAAGACTTTGTCTTCGTTGTCGATGAAGTTGAATGCGTGGACGAGGGGGTCGAAGATCTGGGGGTCACGCGAGTCGCGCATGATGTCTTGCGCGGGTTCGGCTTCACCGAAGACGATGCGTGCTTCGCGCTCGTTGGCGATGGCTTCGACGATGGCGTCGAAGATGTTCTGGCGGATGTCGGCCATCCATGCGGCGTTGTATCCGCTGACGCCGAATGATGGGCCGTAGAGTCCGACGCTGTCGGCGGCGGAGTGGTTGTGGGTGGCGGCGATGCTGACGAAGTCGATGTCGATGCCTGCGTCTTTGAGGGCGTTGCGAATCTGGACGACTTCGTTGCCGAAGTAGCCGTAGAGGTCGACGGAGACGATGGCGAATGAGGTTGCGCCTTTGCGGAAGGTTGCGACGCGGGCCCAGAGGTCGTCGTTTTTGCCGGTGCAGAGTTTGCCGTTTGCGTTGGCTATCCAGACTGGGTCCCAGACATCGTTGTTGTTGACGTCGGTGAAGTCTTCGCCTGGATCCCAGGTGCCGTTGTCGTTGGCGTCGACGAAGGGTTCGGTTTCGACGCTGATGGAACGTTTGGCGACGCCGATTTTGAGGGCTCCATCGTCGTTTTCGCAGCCGGGGCAGCCGGGGCAGCGGAAGTCGCGTTCGAAGCCGTCGAAGAGGGGTTTGGGGTTGCAGGTGGTGAACTCTTCGCCGGTGTCGGTGGCGTCGTCGTCGTCGTCGGTGCTGGTGGCGTCGTCGTCGTCGGTGTCGGTGGCGTCGTCGTCGTCGGTGCCGGTGGCGTCGTCGTCGTCGGTGCTGGTGGCG
>CAZXXB010000160.1:0-226 GCA_964644185.1 uncultured Myxococcota bacterium | reverse complement strand
GTGGCGTCATCGTCGTCGTCGTCGCCTGAGGCGTCGTCGTCGTCGGGGGTGGGCGACGCGGTGTCGGTGCTGGAGTTGTCGTCGTCGTCGTCATCGTCGCCGCAGGCCGCAAGGGCAAGCGGGGCGGCGAGCAGGGCGAGCGTCAACGCGCGCAAGAGCGCCACGGTGGGCGCCAGGGCGCTGGGTGACGAGGGGGTGGGGCAGAGGGGGGATTGAATGGAAGAAG
>CAZXXB010000159.1:1655-9057 GCA_964644185.1 uncultured Myxococcota bacterium | reverse complement strand
CGGTTTCCCACTGTGTGCGGCGGGCGTACGACTTGAGTTGTGGGTCGGGGTTGACGGCGATCGGGTGTCCGACGGCGAGCATGACGGGCAGGTCGCTGAAGCTGTCGGTGTAGAAGTAGCTCTGGGCGAGGTCGATGTGGTGTTGGTCGGCGAAGGCTTTGGCCCAGTGGAGTTTTCCGTCGCCGTAGCAGACGGGTTTGCGAACTTCGCCGGTGAAGAGTCCATCGTCGCCGACTTCGGGGATGGTGCAGACGTAGTGGTGGATGCCGAGGTGTTGGGCGAGGGGGCGGCAGACGTAGGGGGTCGAGGCTGAGAGAATGGCGACGACGTGTTGTTGGGCGAGGTGGTGGTTGACGCGCTCGACGGCGGTGTCACTGACGTGGGCGAGCACCGAGTCGTGAAACCAGCGTTCGCAGAGTGCGATGGTTTCGCTTTCGGGTTTTCCGCGCATGCGTCCGAACATTTTTTGCATGAGTTTTTCGATGTCGACGACGTTGAATTTGTTGAGGAAGACCCATGCGAGTCCGCCAGCGAGTTCGAGGGCTGAGGCTTCGCCGTTGCGGTAGAGGTAGCGTGCGAAGAGGGCGGCGGTGTTTTCGCGGACGAGGGTGCGGTCGAGGTCGAAAAAAGCGGCCACGCGTGGGGGATGGGCGTTCATGGGGGCGATGCTAGCCGCAATCGTGTGGGTCGCGCGAGAAAATTCGGGCGATACGGGGCGATTGCTGGCGCTGCGGGGCGTTGCTGTGCGGTGGGGCGGAAGGTTTGTGCGATGTGGTTTGGGCGACGGGAGGCGGTAAAGGGTCTGGCGCTCTGGGTAATGGCTTGCTAATCGTAGCGGGTGAGGTTGACAGCGCATCGGTGCAGGCGGTCGAGCAGGGCGTCGCGCGTGCGGCGACGCGAGCGCGGCAACGCAAGTCGAGCACTGTGAGCGCAGCACTGTGAGCGCAAGAACAGCGTGTGAGGGTGCGGGTGAGCGAGAAATCGTCAAAAGACAAAGTGGCGGCGCGTCCAGACCCGTTTCCAGAGCGAGAGCGGCGTCGGCTCAATAATCTCGTCAACGAGTTGCGGCGTAGTATCTGGTCGCAGGGTATCAGCCTGACGAAATACCTGCTGGTGCCGGATCAGCTGATTTACGTCTATTCGGAGACGATACGGGTTGATGAGTTGCGGGGTATTCGCGTGCCGGTGACGATGAGCGTGGCGGGGCGCGCGGTGCGTGAGAAGCGTCCGATACTGGTAGACGATGCGTCGCGTGAGCGGGCGTTTTACGATGAGATTGATCGGATGACGCGGTTTCACACGGGGAGTGTGGTGGCGTGCCCGGTGTCGACGGCGGAGGGTGTGCTGGGGGTGCTTGAGGCGGTGCGCGAGACGGGGCGTCCGGCGTTTTCGCGGGATGAGTTTGCGCGGGTGAAGCAGATTACGGTCGAGTTTGAAGACAACGTGCAGCATCGTGACGCGAAAGACGTGTGGAATCTGTGCAGCACGGCGTTTGCGCAGATTCATCGTGACACGCCGTGTGAGGGGGCGTCGTTTCTGGTGTGGAGCGAGGCGCATCAGTTGCTTGAGTTTTTTGCGAGCGAGACGATTGAGTATGGGCGGCTCGATGGGTGGAGGCTTCCGCGGGGGGCGGGGATCATCTGGAAGGCGGCGATTGAGAACACGACGCTGCGGATTGATGACCCGTATGAGCAGACCGAGTTCGTGTCGATGGTTGATGAGGCGTTTCGGTTCAAGACGGGGGCGATGATGTGCGTTCCGTTGCACGTGCGGGGTGACCTTGTGGGGGTGGTGCAGGTGGTGCGTCGAGCGGGGTATCAGCCGTTTGAGCGCGATGATGAGGCGATTTTGACGAGCTTTGCGCCTGAGTTTGCCGAGATACTTGGGTCGGCGGATGTGTCGGTGTTTCCAGACGATATGGAGTAGTGGGGGATGTGGGTTTCGCGGTAGGTTGAGGGGGCGGTGCCTTGCCAGCGTTTGAAGGCGCGGCGGAAGTTGGCGAGGTCGGAGTATCCGAGTGCGTAGGCGATTTCCTGAATGGAGAGGCGGTCGGCTTTGAGGTGTTCAAGCGCGAGCATGTGGCGCACCTCTTCGACGAGTTCTTTGTAGCTTGTGCCCTCTTCGGCGAGGCGGCGGTGCAGGGTGCGCTCGCTCATGTGCACAAGGCGCGCGGTGACGGGCAGCGACGGTAGCCCCTCTGGACGTTCGAGCAAGAGGCGGCGGACACGGGCGGCGAGGGTTTCGTTTCCGGTGAGTTTTTCGAGTTCGCGCTGGCAGATGAGGGTGGCTTCGCGGAAGGCTTCGGGGTCGGCCATGCGCAGGGGTATGTCGAGCACGGCTGCGGGCAACGTGAAGCCTGTCCATGAGGCGTTGTAGGTGACGGGGCAGCGAAAGAGGTCGCGGGCGATGTGGGCGTATTCGGGTTCGGCAAAGGGGAAGGCGACTTCGCGCACTTCGCAGACGCCTAAGGTGATGGAGTCGAGCAGTTTGCGGACGGTCATGACGACGGCTTCGAGTACGGCGCGCTCGATGTCGCCGAGGGGGTAGTTTTCGATGAAGACGATGCGGGCTTCGTCGGGGCTGTATTCGCAGTGGATGCGGACGAGCGAGAAGCGGAGCGGGGTGTAGCGGCTGAAGAGGTCGAGCATCTGGCGAATCGAGCCGCTGCTCATGGCGGCGTAGCCCACGACTCCATGCGTGCCGGGTAAGAGGCGGTCGCCGATGAAGAGGCCGATGGCGGGCTCGCGCGTGAGCATGAGTCCATCGAGGACGAGTTGGCGAAAGACGGGGAAGCTGATGGTGCGGGTGGGGTCGTTGAGGGCGGCTTCGGTGAGTCCGCTCATGGCGAGCCATGCGGGTACGTCGGCGCCCATGCTGCGGCCAAGCTCGATCATCTGGCGCAGGTATTGGGTGGGTAGCTTGAGGTCGGGGGTGATGGGGGCGGTCATGGGTGGAACTCATGCGGGTGGTGACGGCGCAATGTGGCGGCAAATGACCCCTCGTTGTCAACGAAACACATGCACGTGGCGCCGCAGGCATGGTAGTCTGATGAGGTTCGCTGGTGATCGGAGGCAACGATGTGGACGATGTGGAAGAAGCCGGGTTCATCGAAGACAGCACGCATCAACGGTCGCGCGTTGACGGTCGAGCCGAACGAGACGGTGTTGCAGGCGGCGCTGCGCAGCGGGATTGAGTTTCCGAACAGTTGCAGGGTGGGGGGGTGCGCGACGTGCAAGTGTCGGTTGGTGGAGGGGAAGGTCAATGAGCTGACCGAGACGGGGTACATACTGACGGGTGAAGAGCTGCGGGCGGGTACGATTCTCGCGTGCCAGAGTGTTCCGCTGACGGATATTGCGATTGATGTCGATTTGTCGCGGTCGCGCAGCTACGAGACGCGGCATGGGGTTGTGGTGGGGCGTGAGTTGCTGACGCACGACATTGCGCAGTTGACGGTGCAGCTCGATGTCGCAGGGCAGGGGGCGTTTGACTATCTGCCGGGGCAGTATGCGCGCATCGCTGTCGGTGCGCCGGGCGAGGGTGGCGAGGTGTTTCGCAACTATTCGTTTGCGACGCCGCCGAATGCGGAGGGGAGGGTGACGTTTTTTGTGCGCAAGGTGCCGGGTGGCGCGTTTTCTCCGCGGGTGGTGGATGGCGATGTGGTGGGGCAGCCGGTGCGGGTTGAGGGGCCGCTGGGTGATTTTCGGTTGCATGAGGGTGATGGGGCGTTGCTGTTTGTTGCGGGGGGCAGTGGGCTTGCGCCGATTGTCGCGATGTTGAAGGCGGCGGTTGCGGCGGGTGAGACGCGCGATGCGACGCTGCTGTTTGGTGCGCGCACGCAGCGTGACCTGTATGCGCTGGAGGAGATTGCGGCGATTGGGCGGTCGTGGAAGGGGCGGTTTGAGTTTGTGCCGGTGTTGTCGCACGAGCCAGAAGGGTCGGGGTGGCAGGGAGCGCGGGGGCTTGTGTCAGAGGCGATCGCGGGTGCGCTTTCGGCGGGTGGTGCGCAGGCTTATCTTTGCGGGCCACCGGCGATGATTGATGCGGCGACCGAGGTGCTGCTGGCGCGGGGCGTGAAGGCGGGCGAGATTTTTGCGGACCGGTTTACGACGCAATACGACGGCACGCGACCTGCGCCGTTGATTGCGGCGAAGCCCGATGCGGCGGTGGCCGAGGTGCTGAATCCGGCGACGGAGTACGGGGTGCTGGCGACGTTTTTGCATTACGCGAAGTTCATGCTGTTTCATGGGCTGGGGTTGTTCGCGCTGCTGGCGATTTTGACGGGTGGTACGTTCGTGACGTGGGGGTTGTTGTCGGTCGTGACGCTCTACATTCTCGGCGATGCGATATTGGGTGACGACACGTCAACGCCGAAGCTTGAGCACGGTCACGTGTTGACGGGGGCGCTGTGGCTTGCGTTGCCGTTGCTGGTGGCGATTGTGTTCACGGCGTTGTGGAGCGTGTCTCCGGGTGACCCGTTGGGGTATGGGGCGCTGGTGCAGCGTTTGACGGGGTTTGATGCTCTCGCGGCGCGCGATGCGACGGGGTTTGGTGGGCGGGTCTCGACGTTCATTTTGACGGGGTTGATGATCGGCATGGTGGGGACGATCACGGCGCACGAGTTGACGCATCGCACGTGGGACAAGGCATCGATGTTGATTGGGCGGTGGCTGCTGGCGTTTAGCTTCGACACGATTTTCGCCATCGAGCATGTCTACGGGCACCATATCGAGCGCATTCGCGCGCGGAGCCGGCGCCGCGACCCGGCGACGGCTCCACGTGGGCGCAACGTCTACTTTCACATCGTGGCGTCGACGATAAAGGGCAACGTGAGCGCGTGGCAGATCGAGAGCGAGCGGTTGCGGCGCAAGGGGCTGCCGGTGTTTTCGTGGCACAACGCGATGATTCGCGGGCACCTCATGAGCATGCTGCTCGTCGCGTGTGCGTTTGCGATGGGCGGGTTGCAGGTGGCGTTGTGGTTTTTTGCGTGTGCCTTGTGGGGCAAGTCGCTGCTCGAGATCGTGAACTACATGGAGCACTACGGCATGGTGCGCGACCCGGCGACGCCGGTGCAGCCGCGCCACTCGTGGAACTCGAACAGCAGGGTGAGCTCGTGGACGATGTTCAACCTGACGCGGCACTCGCATCACCACGCGCAGGGTGAGGTTCCGTTTCAAGACCTGCGACCGATACCGCATGCGCCGATGATGGTGGGCGGGTATCTGACGACGATCATTGTGGCGCTGATACCGCCGTTGTGGCACGCGCTGATGACGCCGAAGGTGTTGGCGTGGGATCGCGACTACGCGAGTCCGGATGAGTTGAAGCTTGCGGCGCGAGCGAACGCGCGCAGCGGCATCGCGGCGTTGCAGAAGAGTGGCGCGGCGCCGCGCGGTCAGGGGTTTGCGACGGGTATCGAGGCGTAGCGCAGCACGTCGTTGTCGAGGGCGCGCAGGCCGTGGTGGGGCTTTGCGCCGAACCAGCGACGAAGGGGTGCTTTGTCGATGGTGGTGGCGTCGATTTCGTCGTGTCGGTTGGTGTCGAGAACGGTGAGCGTAACGGTTGCGTTGTCGAAGCGCTCGTACCACGACCACGCGTCGTGGGTGGGTAACGTGACCGATTGCGCAGGTAGCGGCTGAATCACGGTCAGCGAGACGTTGCTGTAGTCGATGCGCACGATGGCGACGTCGGCCTCGCTGGGCAGGTCGCCGAAGGTGACGGTGCGGGTTTGCGCGTTCCATGAGGCGCCGTGTGGGGGGCGCATGAAGGGTGTATTGCTGAGGTCGAGCACGGGATCGTCGGCGTTGGCGAGGTGATGGATGACGGCGGTTTCGCCGCGGTTGGGGGTGTTGGCCTTTTCGCGCAACGACATGGCGGTGACGCGGAAGCGGTAGGCGCTGGCGTTGGGGAATCGGCTCGCGGGGGTGACGTGTAGAGCGACGCGATAGGGTGGACACTTTGTCGCGGCGGGGCAGGTGGGCGAGGTGACGACGCCGTCGCTTTCGGATTCGGGGGTGCTGGGGTCGAAGTCGGTGTCGGCGCCAAACGCCGCGAAGGCGTCGCCGAACGGTGGGACGTGTACGAGCGCATCGACGCGGACGGCATCGAATGGAAGCAGCTCGGCGCTCGTGTCGCGCAGTTGTGGAAGCACGGCGAAGCGGGTCACGTCGCGGGCGCCGTCGAGCACGAGGTTGCGGTGGGTGGGGGTGTTTTTGGCGACGGGGTGGACGACGGTGGCAAAGGGGCGCCAGGTGAATGATGAGCGAGCGAGGCGTGCGACTTTGCTGCCGGTCGAAGCGGCGGCGCGGTTTCCGAGAAGGTCGTGCAGCAGAAGAAAGGTGTCGGCGGGTTCGTGTGCGCGGGCGATGCCGTAGAGCAGGCGATGCGTGCCGACGTCGAGCGGGGCGATGGTGTCGCGGGCTTTGAAGGTGGTGCGTGAGCGGTCGCATCCAACGGTGGGGCCGTAGATGACGGCGGCGGGGTAGCGCAGGGTTCCGCTGACGCCGAAGGTTCCGCATTGGGAAAACTCGGCGGTGGTTTCGACGGGGTGATTGAGGGGGCTGAGTGATTCGAAGGGGGTGCCGGGTGACGAGCGGTCTTCGGCGAGGGCGAGGCTTGCGACGGGGTTGGCAAAGTGGGCGGCGGCCCATGTGCCGGTTTGCCGGTTGGCGAAGATGGGGTCGCCCGTCGTGATGAGCATCGCGCCCATCTCTGGGGCGGTGCCGGTTTGGTCGAGTTGCACGGTGCCGCGATGGTCGGTTGCGGGGGTGTCGTCGCGCTCGATTTTGGTAAGGGGGATGAGGGTGCTGTCGGTCGCGGCGCGCATCAGCAGCACCGATTGGTAGGTGGTCGAGAAGACGGTGAGGTTTGAGCGCAGCATGTTTTCGGCTCGTGGGCAGCGCCAGACGGGGTCGTCGAATTCGCATCGATCGCGGTCGCGAAAGACCTCGACCGGAAGGTCGGTCTCGCCAGTTGTGGGGTCGTAGACGATGACCCGCGTCGGGTCGCGTTCGCCGGTGTTTGCGATGACGAGCTGCACCTCGCCGCATGGTAGTGTCGCGTTGTTGGCGAGCGCGGCCTCGACGGCAACGGTGGTCGTGCCGATGCCGATGGGCGTGAAGGTGGCGTTTGTGGCGTCGTCGGCAGCTTCGGCTTTTTCGAGCAACGCGTAGTAAGGCTCTGCCAGCTCGCGAAAACGAAACGTGGCGCGCGCGGCGATGCCTCCGTTTTGGTCGAACGCGATGGGCTCGATGACGAAGCGGGTGCTTTTGAAGCCGACCATGCGGGTGACGGGCAGGGTACACGAGACGATTTGTGAGGTGGGACAAACTGCGCAGGTGCCGTTGATGCAGCATGAGCCGATTGCGCAACTGGCGTCGGTGGTGCAGCCGGGGGCGTCGCAGGC
>CAZXXB010000159.1:901-1606 GCA_964644185.1 uncultured Myxococcota bacterium | reverse complement strand
TCATCGTCGTCATCGTCGTCATCATCGTCGTCGAGGGTGTTGGCCGGGTCGTTGCCAGCGCCTGCGCCCTCGGGTGGGTTTGCGGCTGTCGCACTGGTGATGATGCTGCCTTCGCTCGCGAGGGGTTCATCGGTCGCGACGACGTAGATTTCGAGGGGTTCGGCTTTGGCGTATTCGTTGTTGCTGTTGCGTGCCGAGAGGTAGACGTTGCCGGCGAGTGCTCCGCGTGGGTCGGGGGCGGGTGGTGCGATGTCGGTGGGTTGTACCGGCGATGGGGCCGGTTGGTCGGCGCTGCGAAGGGTTTGAAAGACGGGGGCTGGGGCCTCGCGGAATTTGTCGGAGAGGCGAAACGTCAGGTCGGCCTTGCCGCTTTGATCGACGGGCAACTCGTAGCGCAGCGATAATCCGCGAAAGGTGACGATGAGTGCTTCGACGTCGGCGTTGCTTTCGCCGCGTGTGGTTTTGATGCGCAGGGTTGCGGTGCCGCCGGGGCGTATGTCGATGCTTGATATGGGTGGTTTCACAGTGGGGCGTGGTTCTTCGGCCTCGACGTTGGGTGGCGCGAATCCGCGCACGGCATTGGCGTTATCGACGGTGAGCCAGATGGCGAGGTTGATGTCGCTCGCGAGTGCGGCTCCATCGGGGCCGCGACAGTGGACGCCGACGGGTGAGTTGGGGTCGAGGGCGACGATCTCGTCGAGGTAG
>CAZXXB010000159.1:330-866 GCA_964644185.1 uncultured Myxococcota bacterium | reverse complement strand
GAGGGCGGAGCAGCGTGTGATGGCGGCGACGCAGGGGCGCGTGGGGGTGGGCAGGGGCAGGTGCGGGGTACGGGCGATGGGTGAGCGCATCGTGTCGCTTCCTTTCGGGCGAAGGGCGAAGGGGGCCGAGACGATGGGCTAAGAGCAAGGGGTGTGCCGAAAGGTTTCGATATGACTAAAGTTGCGCAGGGCGTTGGCTTATCGGGGTCTTTGTTGTGTGGTTGGGGTAAAGATAAAGCGAGCGGGGGGGCGGTTGAGACAAAGATTGGCGTAGCGAAACTGACGCAAGTCGGCACGCGTGCCATGAACTGTCACTCTTTCGACAGTGGGTTGTTTTTCGCGAGCGGGGCGCGGTGTGGCCGGGTGTTGCGCGTCAGCATGAAGCGTGCAGGCGCGCCACAATTGAAGCTGATTCGGGCGCGAGAAGGCAGAACCGCACTTCGGTGAACGCGCTACCAGATGAGTTTGGGTTCGGAGCGGTTGTTGGTGGTGCCGTCGCCGATGCGCCCGTCAGCGCCGAATCCCCAGCAGTAGCC
>CAZXXB010000159.1:0-320 GCA_964644185.1 uncultured Myxococcota bacterium | reverse complement strand
GTTGTCGGCGTTGGTGCGGGCGCAGGTGGTGTCGCCGTAGGCGGTGATTTGCGAGACGCGGGTGAGGTTGAGCACGGCGGCTGGTGTGCTGAGGTTTGCCGCATTGCCGGTGCCAAGTTGGAAGTTGCCGTTGTAGCCCCAGCAGTAGGCTTTGCGGTCGATACCGACGGCGCAGGCGTAGTTGTAGCCGCCGTCGAGCGAGAGCAGTTTTGGCAGGCCGACGACGGTGACGGGTGCGATGCGGGCGGTGTTGGTGCCGTCGCCGAGTTGCCCGACGGTGTTGAGTCCCCAGCATTTGGCGGTGCCGTCGGCGAGCAGGG
>CAZXXB010000158.1:8338-9204 GCA_964644185.1 uncultured Myxococcota bacterium | reverse complement strand
AATCGGATGAGCGTCTACGCGAAGAAGAGGCCCGCCAGCGCACCCTCATCATCGCCATCTCGGTGCTGCTCGGCGCACTTGGCCTTGCCGGTGCCGCGCTCTTCTACTTTCGCCGCCGATAGACCGCCGCCCCCGCTAGCGTGACGCCGCAATCGCCGCCTTCACGCGCGCGACAATCTCGTCGATCGCCACAAGCTCGGCCTCTCCGCCCGACCGCTGCTTGAACTCGACCTTCCCCTCGGCGAGCGCCTTACCGAGCGTCACCCGTAGCGGGATACCCACCAGATCGGCGTCTTTGACCATCACACCGGGCCGCTCATCACGGTCATCGAGCAACACCTCAACCCCCGCCGCCTCAAACGCATCGTGCAACGTCAGCGCCGCGTCGCTCGCCGCCGTCGACCCCTTCGCGTTGACCGGACACAACGCCACCTGAAACGGCGCAATCGCCATCGGCCACACAATGCCGTTCTCGTCGTGGTTCTGCTCAATCGCCGCCGCCATCGTGCGACTCACCCCGATGCCGTAACAGCCCATCTCAATCGGCTGCGCCTTGCCGTCGGCGTCGAGCACATTCGCCCCCATCGGCTGCGAGTACTTCGTGCCGAGATAAAACACGTGCCCCACCTCGATGCCGCGAAACACCTCATACGGCTTACCCGAAGGCGCCATGTCGCCCGCCTCGGCACTCGTAATGTCGGCCACCATCGTCGGCGAAAAATCGCGCTGCACGTTGACCCCAATCAGGTGATGGTCAGCCTCATTCGCCCCACACACCGCGTTGTCGAGCGCAAGCGCCATCGGGTCGATAACCACCGGTACCGTCTTGTCGGCGAGCCCCACCGGCCCCGCAAACCCCACCGGAG
>CAZXXB010000158.1:4621-8239 GCA_964644185.1 uncultured Myxococcota bacterium | reverse complement strand
ACCCCGCACGATGCCCACCACCGGCTTGTCATCGACGAGAAACACGAGCGTCTTCAGCTTCGTGTTCTTCGCGACGCCGAGAAACGCCGCCACCTCGTCAATCGTCCGCGCCCCCGGGGTGTGCACCTTCGTCAACGCCGCAAGCTCACCCGTACGCGCAATCGCCTCACCCGCCTTCAGCGCCATCTCACGCGCCTTTGCGACCTCGCTCGCGCCAATCGGAGCAAGCTCGACATTCGCCGCGTAGTCGCTGCCGGTGTCGCTCGCAATCGCGTCTTCACCCGACTGCGCCAACACGTGAAATTCGTGCGACCGCGACCCACCAATGCTGCCCGTGTCGGCCTCGACCGCGCGAAACTTGAGCCCACACCGCGCGAAAATGCGGCGGTACGCGTCGTACATCGCGTCGTAGCTCTTCAGCGCCCCCGCGACGTCGCTGTCGAACGAGTACGCGTCTTTCATGATGAACTCGCGCCCGCGCATCAACCCAAACCGCGGACGCACCTCGTCGCGAAACTTCGTCTGAATCTGATAAAACGTCACCGGAAGCTGCCGGTAGCTGCGCAGCTCATTGCTCGCGAGCCACGTGATCACCTCTTCGTGGGTTGGCCCCATGCAAAAATCGCTGCCGCTGCGGTCTTTGAAGCGCAGTAACTCAGGCCCGTATTGCGTCCAGCGACCCGACTGCAACCACAGCTCAGACGGCTGCACCGCCGGCATCAAAAGCTCCGCCGCACCCGCCCTGTCCATCTCTTCGCGCACGATCTGCTCGATCTTGCGCAACGTCCGCAGCGCAAGCGGCAGGTACACGTAAATCCCGCGCGCCACCTGGCGAATCATCCCCGCGCGCAACATCAGCTTGTGCGACACCACGACGGCATCGTTGGGGGTCTCTTTGACGGTCGGTACCGGAAATCGCGAAAGGCGCATGGCTTATCTTCTTTCAGGGTCTCTGCCTTGAGGTCTCTGCCTTCGGGGTCGGGTCTCTGCCTTCGAGTTTGAGGCGCGATGGTCTAAGCGATCTCGTGCCATGCGGCAAGGCACGCGCCGACGCGACTTACCGCGTGCCGACGTACCCACGCACCGACTCACCGACTCACCGACTCACCGACTCATCCGCGCGAGCACGGCACGCCGCAGGTGCTCGAGCCCATACCGGTAACCCGAGCGCTGCCAAACCGATGCAATCGGCAATGCAAGCAGCGTCACGAGCCACGCCAGCGCGAGCGACGTACCCGCCGACAACACGTGATACGCCCCCACCATCTCGCCCCCCTGCCGAAACACGACGATGTGCGCCACAAACAGCGTCAGCGACGCCTGCCCCGCCGCCGTCAACGCCTCCATCACCCTTCGCGCCAGCGCCCCTTCCGGCGCGCGATAGCGAAGCGCGAGCGTCGCCAGCAAAAGCGCTAGCGCGGCGAACCCAAGCACGTTCGGTGGGGTCGTCGGGTAATGGTACGCCGCAAAGCGCGTCGTCCGCTCAAGCGATGCCGCAAAAAATGCCTCCGCCGACGAGAAATTCTTCGCCGCATACGCCTCGCGAAACCACTCGCTCTGCTTCAACAATACCCCCGTCGCCGCCAGCACCACCGCGAGCCCCGCCGTCAGCCCCGCCACAAGATAACCCCGCGACGCAGACGACAACCGCCACAGCCGCGATGACGCCACCCCCGCGACGAACAGCCCAAACCATGGAAACACCGGAAAGTGCCCCTCGGCGAGCGCAAACTCGACCACCTCGCGCACCCCCTCTGGGTAACCCATGTGGTCGTGCCCCATGCGCTTCGGCACATCGAGCAGCACCTGCACGTCGGGCGTCACAAGCACCACCGTCAGTGCGACAGCCGCGAGCGCCCACGTGTCGAGCCTCCGCAACCCCGGCATGCAAAGCTGGCACACCCCCAGAAGATGCAACACGTAAAACGCGAACGGCCCAAACCACGACGGCGTCAGCAGATTCAGCGCGTAGCCAACCGCCAGCAAAAACACCCCCGACACCACCATCCGCAAATCGGCCCCGCTCAGCATCCGCCCACCCTCTGTCGCTTCGCCGCCGGGCGCGCCCGCCCCACGTGCGACACGAGCCGCGTGCGCCGCATGGGTCGCAAGTTCGGCGCTCACCCCCGCGAGAAAAATAAACAGCGGTGCCGCAAACCCACCCAGCGCATTCACCCCCACCACAAATGGGTTGCTCTTGCCCATCCGCACGAGGTCCGAAATCGGTCGACTCCAAAACCACGCCGTCAGGTGCTGCTGAATCATCAGCAACACGGCGACGCCCCGCAGCAAGTCGATGCCGACAAGGCGATTCGAGGCGTTTTCGGGCGGCAACACGGCCCCGTTTTGCTCGTTTGTGACCTCAGTTTGCATCCGTCGCTTGCTTCTCTCAGAAAACACGTGGAATAAACAGGGCTCATGTTGCGGAAACCAAAGGCGGAAGCACCGGCTTCGTCGCCGCTACGGTGCAGCGGATGCGTGTTGATTGTCCGGGTTGTGGCGCCCACTACAAAATAGCCGACGAAAAAGTCGCGGGCCGCGTCGTCGGTGTGCCATGCCGCAAATGCGGCACGATGATTCGCATTGACGGCGTTGCGCTCTTGCGTGAGATGCAGGCGCGCGAGGCCGAAGAGGCACAGTCGCAACTCGAAGACGCCGACCGCACGCGCGTCACAGCCGCGCCGGTACGCGCAAAACTCGCCGACGCCACCGCGCAAGAGGGTGAGCAGGCCCAGAAAGCCGCCGCCGCCGCCCAGGCCGCACAGCACGTCTCGCAGGTCATCGCCGAAGACGACGCCCCCGCTTGGTACACCGCCCAGAACAAAGCCTCCGCCGGCCCCTTCACGCTGCTCGAACTGCACGAGCAGTATCAGACCGGGCAGATTTCTCCCCGCACCTACATCTGGACAGAAGGCTTCGAGTCGTGGGTGCGCCTGCGCCGCCTCGACGAGCTGCACGACCGCCTCAAACGCCCCGTCTCGGTCGTTTTCCCCGCCCCCTCGCAGGTCGGCGCCACGGTCTCGCCCGAAGAGGTCGCACCCACCGCCTCGCCCGTCACCGTCTACCGTGTCCAGCCGATACCCGAAGAGGCGCGCCGCCCCACCGTCGCCGCAAAGGCCGCCGAACCTGCCCCGGCAGCCGCCGAACCCGCCGCCAAACCGCTCGTCAGCGAAGGCGAGATCGAGCGTCAGGTCTCAGGCGTTTTCGATGCCCTCGTCGGCGACGCCGACGACGAAGCGCTCGCACGCGCCGAAGCCGATCGCAAAGCCGCCGAAGAGGCCGAACGCCTCGCCCGCGAAAAGGCCGAATACGAGGCCAGGCAGCACGAGGCGAGAGAGCGCGAAGCCCATGAGGCCGCCGAACGTGCCCGCAAAGAAGCCGAGCGCCTCGCCCGCGAAAAAGCCGAGCAAGAGGCCAGAGAGCGTGAGGCCCGCGAAGCTCGCGAGCGCGCCGAAAAGGCCGAACGCGAAGCCCACGAACGCGCCCAGAAGCTCGAAGCCGAACGCAAAGAAGCCGACCGCGTCGCCCGCGAAAAGGCCGAGCAGGAGCGGCTCGCCAAAGAGCGCGAAGAGGCCGACCGCAAAGCCCTCGAAGCCGCCGAACTCGCCCGCAAAGAGG
>CAZXXB010000158.1:1707-4558 GCA_964644185.1 uncultured Myxococcota bacterium | reverse complement strand
GACCCGCCCACCACCGAGACCGACGCACTCGCCCGCAAGGTCGCCGACCGCATCGCCCGCGAAAAAGCCGAGCAAGAGCGCATCGCCCGCGAGCGCGAAGAGGCCGACCGCAAAGCCCTCGAAGCCGCCGAACTGGCCCGCAAAGAAGCCGACCGCATTGCCCGCGAAAAAGCCGAGCAGGAGCGCATCGCCAAAGAGCGCGAAGAGGCCGACCGCAGGGCCCGTGAAGAGGCCGAGCGCACCCGCATAGAAGCCGAACGACTCGCCAGAGAAAAGGCCGAGGCCGAGCGCAAAGCCCGCGAAGAAGCTGAGAAAAAAGCCGAAGCCGAACGCAAGGCCGAAGCCGAACGCAAGGCTGCCGAAGAAAAGCGCCTCGCCGAAGCGAAGCGTGCAAAAGAAGAGGCCGAGCGCAAAGCCGCCGAAGCAAAAAAGGCCGCCGAAGCCAAACGCGCAAAAGAAGAGGCCGAGCGCAAAGCCGCCGAAGAAAAAGCCGCGGCAGAGAAGAAAGCTGCCGAAGAAAAGCGCGCCGCCGAGAAAAAAGCCGCCGCCGAAGCCGCCAGAAAATCGGCCCGTGAACTGCGCGACGCCACCCTGCGCCGCGAGCAGGCCACCCGTTTTGACGGCTTCTGGAAGCTGCTTTTCGGCCGTGGCGACGACGATGCCAACAAAAAATCCGAGGCTGCAAAACAGGCCGAAGCAAAACAGCAGGTTGAAGCCGCAAGACAGGCCGAGGCAAAAAAACAGGTCGACGCCAAACCCGGTGCGCCCGCAAAGCCCGCCCCCGCGCCCGCCAAAAGCGAAGAGCGCGCTGCACCCTCGCAAAAAACCGAGGTACTCGGGCCCGCGCTCGCGCCCCCGACGGCCGCCGCCTCTGGTGGACCTCCACCCGCCACCATCTCTGCCGAGAACCTCCACATCGAGCCGCCGCAGTCGACCCTGCCCCCCGCAGGTGCCGTCGCGCCCCCATCCAAAGACAACCTTCCGCTCGCCGCCACCTCGATTCTCGGCGCGACCCCTTCCATCGAAGATTTCTCGCCTCCACCGACCGCTACACGCGCGTCGGTCGAGCCGGTCAGCGCACCCGTCGCCGCTGTCCCCCCGCCCGTGCGTCAACCGTCGGTCGCGAAGCCGACCTCTGGCAAAACCACCTCCGCGCTCGGCACTTCGTCGCCCGCGAAAACCTCGGCCCGCCCCGAGACCCTCGACCTCGGCAACCTCACCGACCTCATCGAAGAAGAATCGGTCGCCGCGGCCCCGGCCATGCCGGGCAAAGCCGTCGCGCGCGGTGCAATGCCACCACCCGCGCCCAAAAAAGACACGACGGGTATCTTCCTGCTCGAAGCCGGCATGACCAAAGGCCAACGTGTCCGCAGCCTCGGCATCGGCATCGCCGCCTCACTCGCCCTCCTCGGCGGTCTCGGCTGGCTCATGGTCTCGACAGGTGGACTCAACCTCATCGTCCCCGAAGCTCAGCGCAAAGCTGGCGAAGACGGCGGTTCGGGCTGGTTCAATCTCAAACTCGGCAGCGGCGGCGGTGGCGGTGGCGGTGGCGCGGCATTGCCCGAGCTCGACGCCGCAGACCGCAAAAAACAGCAAGATGAAGAGGCCGCCCGTCGCGCCGCGGCCCGCAAAGCCGCCGCCGCAAAAGCTGCCCAGCAGCAGGGCGAAGATGCCGAATCCGCCGCCCCGAAAATCGCTCAACCCGAAGAACCCAAGACCGCCCGCGAACGCGCCCTTGCCGGGCTCCGCACCCCCGGCGGGGGCGGTGCCGACCTCGACGACGGCGCAAGCGGCGACGCCAAAGCCCCCGGCGCTCTCGGACGTGGTCCACTCGGCAAATCAGACCTGCTCGCGCAACATGCGAGCAAGTTTAAGGTCGATGCCTCGGGCGCGCTCAAGATGAAATCGGTCAGCCAGCGCGACGGCCCCACCATCGGACGTGTCGTCTCAGCCAACCAGCCCCGCCTGCGCTCGTGCTACGAGCGCCAACTGCGCCGCGACCCCAACCTCAAAGGCCGCATCGATGTCTCATTCGTCATCGAGGGCTCTGGCCGCGTCAAAAACGTCAAAGTCAACGCCCGCCAGTTCGACAACGCCATCGTCACCAACTGCATGAAGCAGGTCGTCGAATCGTGGAACTTTGGCCCTTCCGACGCCGGAGACACCCAGTACCAGTTTCCGATCACGCTCTCGTCGACATTCTAACGGCGGCGATCCGGCGGCAGCGACCCGCGCGTAGCGACGTTCTCGCGGCAGCTACTTGATCAGCCCGCTGATGAACTTGAAGTCGTCGCCGCCCGCCTTTTTGAGCAGGTCGAAGCAGATCGTCTCGGTGTTGCTCAGCACCGCGCCCGCCGTCGTGCACAGATTGAGCCCGATGCGCCAGTTCATCTTGCTGCGCGACGCCACCGCATCCGCCGCGACAAACACGTCAAACCCGGCGTTCAACAAATCGCGCGCAGTCATGTAGACGCAAATGTGCGCCTCGACCCCGCACAGAATCACACTCGTGCGCCCCGTCGCGCGCAACGCCGCCAAAAACTTCTCATCGCCGCAACACGAAAAGCTCGTCTTGTCGATCGGCGTCACTTCGGGCGCAAGCGCCTTCACCGACTCAAGCGTGGGGCCAAGCCCTTTCGGATACTGCTCGGTGATGATCACCGGCAGCCCCAGCCGCGTCGCTGCCTGAATCAGCGTGCTCGAACTCTGCACCACCCGCGACCCCACCGACTGCGGAATCGCCTTCATCATGCGCTCTTGAATATCGACCACGACAAGCGCGGTCTTCTCACGGTCAAGGGTCATTTGCGACAGCTTCATCCCACGGCTCCAAGTCAACCGTGCGGCGCAC
>CAZXXB010000158.1:0-1697 GCA_964644185.1 uncultured Myxococcota bacterium | reverse complement strand
TCAGCGCGCGGCACGCAAAAGTTCGTAAAGCAACTGCGGGTTATCATCATACAGCACCCCCGGAAAAGGGATGCTCTCATCCAGCGGCAAACGGCCGTTCACTCGCGGCACCGCCTCGTGCTCGTGCCCGCTTTCGTGCCCATGTACCCGCCCGTGCAGCGCCGCCTGCTCGTGCAGCGCCCGCTCGATCAGCCGCAACGCCTCGAGGTTGACGACATCGTTGAGCGGACTCTGCACCGTTGCCGTGAGCGCACTCTGCCTTTCTCCCTCTCTCCCCCCCTCTCCCCGCCCCTTTGTCTCACCCGCCTCACCGGCCGCGGAAGTGAGCGCCGACCGCGCCGCGCCGCCCGTGAGCGCGCTTGTCAAACGATCGAGCCCCGCCTCTGAAAAATGCGCCAGCAGATGCACGAACTTGCCGTCGCGCACGATCAACACCGGCAGCAACTCAGACAACGGAATCTCTTCGTTCCACGCGTCACCATCGGGTCTGCCCTCAAACTCGATCAGCGTCGCATCATCAAACGGGTCTATCCACTTACGACGCTTCGACGCCGACACCCCACCCTCGGCCTTCACCTTCCCGCGTTCTGCGTAGACCACAGGCAACGCCGCCGCGAGCTTCGCATGCAACGCACGTGCACCCGCCGTGTCAAACGCCGCGAGGCTCCACACCACCCCCACATTCGCCGGGGCAAGCGCCGCCTCTTCGAGCGCCTCGAAATTGCGCACGTCAAAATCGGCACGGTCGATGTACGCCGTGAAGAGATCGCTCTGCACATCAACCGGCGTCACGTCGCGCGTGTCGCGCATCGTCAGCCCATGCAGAAGATACGCCCCCAGCGTGTTCTGGTACGTGCGCGTGTAGCCGTTGCCCAGCAACGCCGCCCCCACCTCGCCCACAACCGGCAACATGTCGTCTTTCGGAAGAAAAATGATGTCGCGCGCCCGGCGCGGTGGAATCACGAAAAGCTGATTGATCGGATTATAATTGCGCGCCTCGCTAAAGAGCGCCGCCATGAAGTTCAACCCCGCCGAATATGGAAACACCAGCGTGTAGTGATTGATCGGCGTCAGCCGCGACGCACCGTACGTCAGCCACGTGTACGGCGATGCCCGCCCGCGTATCGGCGGCACCTCCTGCTGGCGTACCCATGCCATGTAATCATCGACGTTGCTGAACTCACCGCCCACGCGCTCACCGCTCTCGTCAACCTCGCCGTGCTGGTAATACTCGTGCAACTGCTGCACGAACGTCGCATCGCCCTCGATCACCGAGATCGCCGCAAGCTGCGCGTCCATCGAATTCTGAAACCGCCCGCGGTACTCGCCGATGCCCCATCGCTGGTCTTGCAGCGCGTGCGTGAACTCATGCACCACGATGCTGTCGCGGTTCCACGCCTCATAATCGCTCACGACGATGATCTCTTTGCGCGACGACGAGTAGAGCCCCGCAATCAGCGCCGCACCACGCTGCGCCGCGTCGCGGTCGGGGTCACTCTCATCATCATCATCGTCGTCATCATCGTCGGTCGGTGGCGGCACGTAGACGGGCGGTTTGCGAAACGTCTCGGCGCGCGTCAGAAAACCCACCTCGTACCAGACGAACCGCGCAAGGTCGCTGCGGTACCGTGGCCCCAACTGTTGCTCACGTGTCGGATAACTACCCCCCCCGCCGCCCGCACCATCGCCCGGTGGGT
>CAZXXB010000157.1:0-9216 GCA_964644185.1 uncultured Myxococcota bacterium | reverse complement strand
TTGATGCTGCGGAACCCGATTTCTCCGGCGATGAAGTTCGCAAAACGTGCGGCGACCTGATAGGTGGCGCGGCGCGATGGATGGATCACTGGCTGGCCTTTTTGGCGGCGATGCAATCAACGTTGGCGAATACGCAAAGCAGCTTCTGGCGCTGTTCACGATTGTGAATCCGCTCGGGGCGGTGCCGACGTTCATTGCGTTGACCGAAAATCAGCCGCAGGCGCAGCGGCTGAAGACGGCGCGGACGGCGGCGACGACGCTGTTTTTTGTGATGGTGGTGGCGGTCGCGGCGGGTGACACGCTGTTGAAGAGTTTTGGCGTGTCGATACCGTCGTTTCGCGTGGGGGGCGGGGTGCTGCTGCTGTTGCTGGCGCTGGCGATGCTTCAGGCGAGTCCATCGCGGACGAAGCAGACGCAGGAAGAGCAGGATGAGGCGGCGGCGCGTGAGAGCATTGCGATTGTGCCGATTGCGATTCCGTTGCTGGCGGGGCCGGGGGCGATTAGCACGAGCATCATTTACAGCGATGCGGCGCGTGGGTTGTTTGATTACGCGGCGTTGATGGTGAATGCGTTGTTGATCGCGCTTGCGAGTTATCTGTTTCTGGCGTTGGCAGAGCCGGTGGGTCGGTGGCTTGGGCGGACGGGGATCAATGTGGTGACGCGCATCATGGGTATGATTCTGGCGGCGCTGGCGGTCGAGTTCATCACGCGCGGGTTGACCGAGTTGCTGCCGGGTCTGGCGCGCTGAGTTTCTAGGCTTTTGTGGTGCGGCGGAGGACGGCGGTGACGCGGGCGAGTAGTTCGCGCATGACGAAGGGGTAGGCGAGGTAGTCGTCGGCGCCGGCGTCGAAGGCGGTGACCTTGGTGTCGATGTCGAGTTCGGCTGTGAGCATGATGACGGGGGTTTTGAGTCCGCGTGCGCGGGCGTTAGCGAGCATCTCGGCACCGTTGCCGTCGGGCAGGTTGATGTCGAGCAGGATGACGTCGTAGGCGTCGTTGATGGCGGCTTCGAGGGCGGGGTTTCCGTCGCGCGACCATGTGGTGTCGTAGCCTTCAGATTCGAGGTTGAGGCGAACCATCGTGCCGATGAGGGCTTCGTCTTCGATGAGGAGGATGCGGGGGTTTTGGTGGGGCATGGGGGGAGAATCTAACCGGCCTTGAGCGTGAGGGTAAAGCGGCTGCCTTTGCCGACGCCGTCGCTTTTGGCGGCAAGGTCGCCGCCCATGCGGCGAGCGAGCGAGCGGGCGATTGCGAGTCCGATACCGGCGCCGCTTTGCACGCCGGCGTGGGCACCTGCTTCACGCGCGCTTTGTCCGCGATAGAAGGGGTCGAAGAGGCGTTCGCTCTCTTCTGGGGCAAAGCCGATGCCGTCGTCTTCGACGTGGATGCGGGCGAAGCCGTTTTGCTGTTCGAGGGTGACGCGGGTGACGGGGTGGTCGGCGCTGGCGTTGGTGCCTGTGCGGACGCCGTATTTGCGGGCGTTGTCGAGGAGGTTGTCGAGGATGATGCGGACGGCGTCGGGGTCGGCCTGAGCGACGACGGGTTCACCCGCGACGAGCACCTCGCGCTCGGCGGTGACGCCGACGGTGCGCTGGTCTAAGAGGGCGGCGATGTAGCGGCGGAGATCGATGGAGTGGACGGCGAGGGCCGAGTTGGTGCGGCGCAGGCGGTTGCGCGCGAGTACGTTGTCGATGAGGTGGTCGAGGCGGTCGAGTTCGTCGAGTCCCATCGCGACGACGGGGCCCATGCGGTCTTGTGGTACGCGTCCGAGCTGGAGTGACTGGAGGAGGGCTTTGACGCCCGCGACGGGGGTTTTGAGTTCGTGGGTGATGATGCTGAGGAAGGCGTCGTTTTCGTCGCGGAGGCGGCGTTCTTTGCGGGCGAGGGTGTAGAAGAGGACGAGTGAGATGGCGATGAGGGCGAGGAGTGTGCCGCCCTCGCCGTAGACCATGAGGCGGCGTTTTTGCAGGTCGTCTTCTAAGGCGGCGATGGCGTTGGGGTGGGGTCGCGCGGCGAAGTCGGGCCAGTTGGGTTCGAGGCGGGCGACGTGTTGGCGGGCGTGTTCGTCGAGTGCGTTCCACGAGACGATTTCGACGCTGGGGTTGGGTTTTGCGGGGCCGAGTGCGGGGGGTGCGTCGCCTGTTGCGAGCTGCATGGCGACGACGGCGGTTTGAAAGTGGAGGGCGTTTTCTTCGAGGCGGTGGCGCAGGTCGATGGCCTCTGAGATGAAGAGTGTCCACCACCATGCGAGGGCGAACATGGCGGCGACGGCGGCGGCAAAGGCGAAGTGGATGCGTGAGACGACGGCTTTGCGCGGGGTGAATTTTTGCACGACCTGTCTCACCCGTTCTCTGCCTTTTGCGTGGTGAGGTCGTGGTCACGCAGTTCTCGTGGTTCGCGGAGTTCTCGCTGCTCGCGTTGCTCGCGCAGTTCGCGCAGGTCGAGGGTGGCTTGTGCCGCGGCGGTGTCGTGGACGGCCTCGATGATGTGGTGGGTGTAGAGGCGAAAGAGGCGCTGGACCTGGCGCTCGATGCGTTTGCGGTCGGCTTCTGGCAGGTCGCGCAGGGTGTCGCGCATGGCCTCGGGGATGTCGCCGTGGGTGTAGCGTCCGTAGAGTTCCTGCGTGCGTTCGAGGACGCCGGTGAGTTCGCGTCGTTTGCAGAGTGCGCCGAACTCGGCGATGCCGCGATCGACGAGGTCTTCGATGCGGGCGCGGGTGGCGGTGTCGAGGCGGCGTGCGTCGTTGTTGAAGAGGCGGTCGAGGTCGAGGAGGCGGTCGTCGGGGGTGCCGTCGTGGGCGACCTGACGGGGGATGCCGATGTCGACGATGAGGAGGTTGGGGTTTTGTTGCCAGAGGGCGTTGGCGTCGAGCACGGGTGTGGGTGAGCCGGTGGCGACGATGATGGCTTTGAGGGCGGGCGCGTGCTCGATGACGGTTGTGAGCGAGTGGGCGCCGGGGCGTGGTGTGCGGTTGTAGCGCAGGACTGTCCAGCCGCGCTGGTCGTCGGCGAGGGTGGCGGCTTTGCGTCCGATTTCGCCTAAGCCGACGATGCCGATGACGGGTTTGACGGCGCCTTCGGCGACGCGGGCGACCTGCTCGATGGCGAGGCCGTGTACGCCACGTCCGTGGCCGGGGTGGAGCCTGAGTTTGCCGAGATCGCGGGTGACGCGCCCGACGACGGTGCCTAAGCCGTTGAGGATGGGTGACGAGATGTGGCGGTGGCGAGCGGCCTCGATGGCGCGGTTGAACTGGCCTGCGATTTGGGGTTCGCCTTCGACGAATGATTCGAGGCCGGTGGCGACGCGGAGGACGTGTCGGACGGCTTCGACGCCGAGGATGACGTAGGGCTCTGGGTGGGGTGAATCGGTGGCGGTGGCGGGGTTTGCGCGCCAGCGCTCGATCATCTGTGCGCGGAGGACCTGTGCGGCCCAGAGGGGTTGGCGGGTGGAGACTATCCACTCATTTCGGTTGCAGGTTTCGAGGACGAGGAGGCCGTCTGCGATGTCGTTGCGGACGAGGTCTGGTCGGAGTTTTTCGGCGTCGGCGTCGTGGAGGATGAGTGCTTCACGAAAGCGGGCGGAGCCGCGACGGAAGTCGCAGCCGACGAGGGCGAGGGGGAAGCGATCGTCGCCGGTTGTGCGTTCGTTCGAGAGCATCGCGGGGTCAGTCTACGCAACGCGGGGCACACGCTCAAGGCGTCGTGGTGTCGCGCGAGAGGCGGGTGACGGCGGCGAGAAAGTGCTCGACGCCAGAGATGGGGGCTTCTGGGTGGATTCCGTTGCCGAAGTTGAAGATGTGTCCGTGGCCGTTTAGTTCGTGGTGGATGCGTTGGACTTCGGCTTCGATTTCGTCTTTTGGTGCGTGGAGGATCATGGGGTCGAAGTTGCCTTGCAGGGCGATGTGGTCGCCGGCGCGGCGGCGGACGTCGGAGAGGGGGATGCGCCAGTCGATGCCTAGCGCGGTGGCGCCGGTTGCGGCGGCTTCTTCGACGAGGTTGCCGATGCCGTTGATGAAGTAGACTTTGGGTTGTGGCAGGTCGGTGAGGGCGTCGAAGACGGCGCGGGTGTAGGGCAGGACGTAGCGGCGGTAGGCGTCTGGGCTGAAGGTTCCGGCCCAGGTGTCGAAGAGTTGGAGAGCGGCGCAGCCGGCTTCGGCCTGTTCGCGCAAGAGTTGTGCGACGGCGATGGCGAGCTGGGTCATGAGGGCGTGGTAGGTGGTGGGGTTTTCGCGTGCGAAGCGGCGGATGATGTCGCCGCGGCGGCTGGTGTGGCCTTCGACCATGTAGGCGGCGAGGGTGAAGGGTGCGCCGGCGAAGCCGTAGATGGGGAAGGCGTCGTCGGTTTCATGGCGGACGATGGCGATGGCTTTTTTGAGGAATTCGAAGAAGCCGGGTTCGGGGGCGTGGAGTTTGTCGAGGTCGGCGCGTGAGCGGATGAGTGGTGCGAGGGTGGGGCCTCCGTCTGGGTAGTCGACGGTGACGCCCATTGCGGCGGGGACGAGGAGGATGTCGGAGAAGATGATGCTTGCGTCGAGCGAGGGGAAGCGGCGGAGTGGTTGCAGGGTGGCTTCGGCGGCGGCCTCTGGGGTGTAGCAGAGGTCGAGAAAGCGGTAGCGGGTTTTGAGTTCGCGGTATTCGGGGAGGTAGCGTCCGGCCTGTCGCATGAACCAGACGGGGGGGCGGTCAACGGGTTTGCAGTGCAGTGCGTTGAGTAGACGTTCGTGCCGGTTCACCGCGCACCTCCGAGTCAGAGCAGGGGGGAGAGGGAGTGGGAAACGAGTTGGAGCGCCGGATGCCCCGTGGGGGGGTAAAACGACGTTACCGGGGGCGCTTGTGGGGGCGGCGCTTGTCATTGTCAAGCGCACTCGGCTAGAGACAGGAGTCTACTCGAAGAAGTTCGGCTCGCGGGGCTGAAATTGTGCAAACGTGAAACGGGGCGCAAAATTGGATGGGGCGACCGCGAGTCGGGTTATCGTGAATCGGGTTGTCGTAGATCGGGTCATCGAAACTCGGGGAATCGTGTGTCACGTCACCTGAGGTGAGGGGAGCAGCGCCATGCCGCTCGATTGGCAACACGGGATTGAAGAGACGGAACCGCACTGGAATCGCATCAACCGCGCGGAGCGGTTGTTTGTGGCGGATTTGATTCGCAAGACGCGGGCCGACTCGAATGTGCTGAACATTGAGATCATCGGTGAGATGTTGCGCGAGAGTGCAGCGGGGCCTGGGAGTATTCCGCCGACGTTGAGTCCGTTGCAGAATCGGGCGCTGTTGCATTTGCTGGATTCGATTGCGGCGCAGGTTGAAGAGGGGGCGGTTGCGGGGTTGCCTGCGCAGGGTGCGGTGTTCGTGGCGGATTATGTGCGGGTGTTGTTGCGGCGGCTGCACATGGGGCGTGAGTTCAATCAGGGTGATGAGGGGGTGTCGCTCGATGCGCTCATGACCGAGCGTGCGGTGGCGGTGGTAGGTGGGGCTTCGGGTGTGGGGCGTGCGGCGGCGCATGATGCGCTCGCGAATGCGCTTGCGATGTGTGGGGTGACGCCGACGGTGGCGCGTGAGGTGGTTGAGCCGCTTGCGGGGCGGGTGGTGGTGGCGCTGGGTGGTCGTGCGGTGCCGACGACGCCCGTGCCGACGCCGCGAGCGCCGGTGATGCCTGCGGCGGCGGTGGACCCGTGTGCGGAGAAGCCGGTTGAGCAGGATGTTCCGGTGGCGTCGAGGCCGCCGTTGCCGAGCGCGCCGTTGATTGTCGAGGCGGCGGCGGAGGTGAGTGGGGCGGAGGCGAGTGGGGCGGAGGTGAAGGTGCCGAGTGACCCGTTTGCGACGAATCCGTTGATGCGGGCGGTGGCGCAGTCGGGCGATGGGTATGCGGGTGGTGCGGTGAATGGTGGTGGTGTGAATGGTGGTGGTTCGGCGGCGGGTGTGTCAGCGCAGGGTGTGTCAGCGCAGGGTGGATCGGTAGATGGTGGGGTGGTGGTCATCAATGCGCCGCGGCCGATTTCGCAGCCGCAACGTCCATTGTCGGATGGGTTGATGAAGCCGCGTCGTCCGACGTCGCAGCCGCATTTGACGCCGTTGAATTTTGAGGTGCTGGAGGAGCGTGGTGAGGCGGGTGCGGTGACGCTGGCGGCGTTTGATAAGGCGGTGGAGGTGTTGATGACGCGGCCCGAGGGGTATCGCGAGTTTGTGCGTGCGCTGACGGCGGGTGAGGTTGGGGGGCTTGAGTTGGCGGCGCAGCATCGCGAGCTGGTGGGGTCGGCGGCGATGACGGCGGAGACGATTACGCGGCAGATTCGCGAGCATCTGGCGCGGATGGCTGGGAGTCCGCCGGAAGCGGTGTTGCCGGGGGTGAAAGATATTGTGGTGCGCAGGCGCGAGTCGATGAAGGCGTTTGTGCGGCACGCGATTCGGACGACGCAGGCGTGAGCGGGCGCGGGTAGGCGTGGGTAAGTTCGCGTGGCGAAGTAAGCGAGAGGGCAGCGAGGCATGAGCGACGTGGCGCGTGACGTAACGGGTGATGTGGGGGGCGATGCGGCGAGTGATGCGGCGAGTGATCTGGCGGCGTTTTCGCGGCACGTGGGGGGTGATGTGCGGGCGGCGCTGGGGCTGAGTGGTGCGGGGTCGTTTGGGCTGACGGCGTTGATGGGCGATGCGTCGACGCGGCGGTATTATCGGGCGACGGGTGGTGGGCGGTCGGCGATTGTGATGCGACTTCCGGCGGATGCGTTTAAGAGTGACGAGGGGGGCGCGGCGGTTGCGGTGAGTGAGTTGCCGTTTGTGAATGTGCAGCGGTTTCTGGCGGCGGGTGGCGTTGCTGTTCCGGAGATATATGTGGATGCGACGGGGCGTGGGTATCTTTTGCTGGAGGATTTGGGCGACACGACGTTTTATGATGCGGTGAAGTCGGGGCGTCATGATGTGGAGGGGTTGTATGGTGAGGCGTTTGAGTTGCTGGGGCGGTTTAAGGGGCGGCACGGGGCGGTGGTGGGTTCGGGGTGTGTGGCGGCGGAGCGGGCGTTTGAGCCGAGTTTGTTGAGGTGGGAGCTGGACCATTTTACCGAGTGGGGGGTCGAGGCCGACACGGGGGCGCGGTACGACGAGGGTGACCGGGCGGTGGTTGAGGCGGCGTTTGATGCGATGGTGGGTGAGCTTGCGGCGTTGCCGAAGGTGCTGACGCATCGCGATTATCAGAGTCGCAATCTGATGGTGCGCGGGGGTGATGTGAAAGACCTCGTGGTGATCGATTTTCAGGACGCGCTGATGGGGGCGGCGGTGTATGACCTCGTGGCGCTGTTGCGTGACTCGTACATTGCGCTTGATGCGGCGACGCTCGACCGGTTGTTGTCGCGGGCGCATCGGGTGTTGCGGGGGGCTCCGGGGATTGACGCGAGCGAGAAGGCGTTTCGTCGGGCGTTTCACGTGCAGACGCTGCAACGCAAATTGAAAGACAGCGGGCGGTTCGTGTTTATTGATCGGGTGCGAAAGAACCCGTGGTTTTTGCAGTTTATTCCGGATTCGCTGGGGTATGTGCGGCAGGCGTTTGAGGCGCTGCGCGAAGATGGCGGTGGTGACGATTATGGGCGGTTGCGCGAGGTGCTGGCGAGGTATCGCGCGGAGTTGCGGGCGTGACGGGTGCGGCGGGGGGTGGTGCGGGGCGCGGGGCGAGTGCGATGGTGCTCGCGGCGGGGCGGGGGACGCGGCTGTTGCCGCTGACGTTGGAGAGTCCGAAACCGTTGATGCCGTTTTTGGGGCGCCCACTGATCGCGCGGGCGTTTGATGCGTTGCGGGCGGCTGGGTTTTCGCGCGTGGTGGTGAATGTGCATCACCATGCGGCGCAGATGCGTGACGTTTTGGCGGGCGTGGGGCGGTTTGGGGTCGAGGTGGTGATCTCAGATGAGTCGGGCGAGGGCGACGAGCCGCTGGGTACGGGGGGCGGGTTGCTGTTTGCGAGTCGGCTGTTTGGTGAGGGTCCGGTGGTGGTGCTGAATGCCGATACGCTGCTTGAGCTTGATGTGGCAGGGCTTCTGGCGGCGCATGAGCGCGCGCATCGCGAGCGGGGGGCGGTGGCGACGATGGTGATGCGGGCGCCCGTGGCGGGTGAGAGTTACACGCCGTGCTGGGTTGATCTGGGTGCGGGTGCGGGTGCGGGGGCGCGTGTGGTGCGGATTGACGTGGGTGCGGGGGCGGCGGGTGGTGCGGGGGCGGCGGGGGGTGCGGTGAAGGGTGGTGCGGTGATGGAGGCCCCCGCCGGGTGCGTGCAGCGGGTGTTTGTAGGGGCGCAGGTGATTGAGCGTGGGCTGATTGAGGGGTTGCCGCGTGAGCGGAAAGACCCGTGCATCGTGCGCGATGGGTATGTGGCGGCGATTGGGCGGGGTGAGGTGGTGGCGGCGTATGAGTATGCGGGGGTGTTTTCGGATTTGGGGACTCCGGGGCGGCTTGCGCGGGCGGCGTTTGGGTTGATGGGCGACCGTGAGACGCTGATGCGCGGTGGGTTTTTTGGTGAGGCGGGCGAAGGTGCGGGTGAGGGTGCGGGTGAGCGTGCGGGTGAGGGTGGGCTCGTGGGTGAGGGTGGGGTTTTGGTGCATCCGACGGCGAAGGTGGAGGCGGGGGCGGTGCTGGAGGGGCCGGTGGTGGTGGAGCGCGACGTGTGGGTTGAGGCGGGGGCGCGGGTGGGGCCGCGGGCGTGGCTGCACCCGGGTGTGAGGGTGGGTGCGGGGGCGCGGGTGAGTGAGGCGGTGGTGGCGGTGGTGAATGGCGCGCAGGTTACGGTGGGGCTTGCGTGATCGTTGGCACAGCGGGTGGGGTCGATGGCGTGCGACGTTTGCGTGTTGGGGTGCGTGTGCTAGAGAAATTTGAAGGATTGCGACCGCGGTTGAGTAACGATGAGCGTATCTTGCCCAAGCTGCTCGGTGAAGCTGCGTCTGCCCGACACTGCGCGGGGTAAGACGGTGCAGATCCGTTGTCCGAAGTGCTCGACGATGGTGGTCGTTGGGGTGGATGGGACGGCTACGCTCGCGGGCGGCGGTGGTGCTGGTGGGGTTGGTGGGGGGTCGCGGCCCGCGACTCCGCCGGTGGTGACGCCGGTGCGGCCAGCGACGACGACGCGGGCGGCGAGTGGGGTGAGTGGGGCGGGCGCGGCAGGTGGTGCGGCAGGTGGTGCGGCAGGTGGTGCGGCTGGGGTGCCGATTGTGACGCCGGTGCGCAAGGCGAGCGGCGCGGG
>CAZXXB010000156.1:6891-9260 GCA_964644185.1 uncultured Myxococcota bacterium | reverse complement strand
ATGATGACGTGACCACCAGCAACGACGACGACGACGATGACGTGACCACCAGCAACGACGACGACGACACCACAACCGACGACGACGACGACGCAACCACCGACCCCGGCCCCGGCGAATGCCGCACCTTCGACGGGCGCGAATACCGCTGCAAAGGCGACGCCTACACCCTCGACGACCGCAACTACTGCGTCAAAGCCCCCGACTCCACCTCCACCTCCTCCACCGAGCCCCTCCCCCTCATCCTCCTCCTCCACGGCTACACCGGCACCGGAGAAATGCAGGCCCGCTACTTCGGCCTCAACGAACTCGCCGACCGCAAACCCATCCTCATCGTCAAACCCGACGGCACCCCCGACCGCGCCGGACTCCGCTACTGGAACGCATTCCCAGACTGCTGCACCGACCCCCGCGAAGACGCACCCGACGACCTCACATGGCTCAACGCCGTCCTCGACGAAGTCGCCACCAACTACCCCGTCGACCCCGCCCGCATCTACCTCGTCGGACACTCCAACGGCGCCTTCATGGCCTACAACCTCGCCTGCCAATATACGAACCGCTTCGCCGCCGTCCTCACCCTCGCAGGCGCCGTCTACCCCACCGACTGCGCCCCCTCACGACCCATCCCCATCGCCCACGTCCACGGCACCGAAGACTCCCGCATCCGCTGGGAAGGTGGACGCGCGATCGGCGCCACCAAAGACTACGGCTCCGTCGAAGACACCCTCGCCTTCTGGCAGCAAAACAACGGCTGCACGGCGCCCCCCGCCGACGCCACCACCGACGATCTCGTCTGCAACGACCCCAACGAATTTCCCGGCGACGAAACCACCATCGCCCTCGCCCCCGGCTGCCCCCCAGACGCCCCCCTCGAACTCTGGAGACTCAACGGCGTCGAGCACATCCCCGCCTTCATCGACACCTACTGGTCCACCGCCATCTACAACTTCCTCATGCGCTTCACCGCCCCCCAATAACCCCCCCGCAACCCCACCGCCTCCACATCCCCGCCCCACCACCAACGCAGCACAGCCGCGCAAAACACCGTTGCACCCTGCGATCAGGCATTGCATGATGCCGAACACCATGACCACAACGACGATTCGTATCTCCGACACCGCCCACCGCGTTCTGAAACGCCTCGCCAACGATTCAGGACAACCGCTGCACGCCGTCATCGACGACGCCGTCGAGTTCTACCGCCGTGCGCGCGTGCTTGATGCGATCAACGACGATTTCGCGCGGCTCCGCGCCGACCCCGCCGCGTCACGCGCCTACGACGACGAACTCTCGACCCTCGACGCGACCCTCAGCGATGGACTCGACCCGGCCCCGCCGGCCCCCTCCCGCACACCGCCCCGAAAGCCCCGCCCTGCCCGAACCCCGTCGCGGTGAAATCTGGCTTGCCGATCTCGACCCGGTGCGCGGCCACGAGCAAGCCGGCATGAGGCCCGTCCTCGTCGTCTCGGTAAACCGTTTCAATCAGGGTCCGTCGCGACTCGTCATCGTCGCCCCAATCACATCAACCATCCGTCAGGTGTTTTCTCACATCCCCATTGAGCCACCGGAGGGCGGATTGAAAAACCGCAGCGCAGCGCTCTGCGAAGCAATTCGCTCCATCTCTTCCGAACGCCTTGTGCGCCGCTGGGGACCCGTCACCGACGAAACCATGACGCGGGTTGAAGATATTCTCCGAGTGCTCATCGGCCTCTAACCCCCCACCGCCTCCACATCCCCACCCCGCCACCCGCGCAAATTCAAGGTACTGCCGCGCGTTGACACTCCCCCACACTGTTAAGCGTGAATTGCGACTCCACACCACCCTGAACCGATTCCACCCCATCGCCGTCGAGGTCCGTGTCGCCAAACACCGTCAACGTGATTGATCCGTTGACCGCCCCACCCCCGTTCCCAAAACACTCTATGCCAACATCGACAATCATCGACTCCTGCACTCCCAACAACTTCGGCAGCGATACCCCCGTCGGCAACACTGCGACACCACCCGCCGCCGTCGCCACCGCATCGATGCGAAGCAGCTTCGTCCCATCGTTCAACAACCGCAACGGAACAAGTTTGCGCGTCTCAGACACCGCAGCCCCCAACTCGATGCGCCGCCCATCGTAGCCCGTGCCCGCCCCCGATCCACCTTCACGCAGGTCAATGCCGGTGCGCTCATCGAGCACCACGAGATCGCCCCCTTGCACCACACCGCAAATCGCCCCGATCTGAACATAGGGGTCATCCCAATGGCTCGTCGTCAAACCAATAACGCCACCGTCGCCCCGCCCGTCGTCTTGCGTGCAGCAAATCTCAAGGTCGAATGTGTCGGGAAAAGAAAGCGTTTCAGGCCACGCCGATGCCGG
>CAZXXB010000156.1:5032-6869 GCA_964644185.1 uncultured Myxococcota bacterium | reverse complement strand
GTATCCGTCTCCTCGTCCCAACCGAGAGTGCGGATGGTGACCGGTAAGTCGCACACGTTCGACAATTCAATCCGATCGCATCGCCGCTCACCCGGAAAAAGCTCACCCAGATCAACAAGATCGTTGCTCAAGTGAAGGCTCGAAAAACACGGCTCGCTATAACACCCCCAAGGCGACTCATCCTCCACGCACCCGTTTGGGCAGCACGCACAGTCGACATAGCAAGTTCCCATTTGGGTGTTGCATCGCGAGCAGTGCGAGAGCCTTTCGCAGTATTCGTCACTCAGACAGCCCACCATGCAAAACGCTCGGCATGTCTCGTCGCCGCGCCCCGCGCAAAGCTGATCTGCCTCGCAATCGGCGTTGCTTTGGCACAGCCGCAGCGCCAAATGCTCGGGAACATCCGCGCGATCAAAGTCGTCGAACCCACAAAGCTCTTCGATCCGCACGCATTCAAGCGTCGCGTCCGCCGCCATAAATTGCGACGGATCACACGGATGCCCCTCGCTGATTACCGGGGGATCGAAGATCGTGCCGCTGTCGCAACCCTCTTCATCGTACCCGAATAGTCCCGATTCGCCCTCACCATCGCCGCACGTCTCGCCAGTGCTCTCCGTCTCTCCATCGGTCGATGTCGATGCCGCGTCATCCCGCCCGTCGTCACCGACTTCGCCCTCCAGCGACACACACCCGACCACCACCATGCACCACGGCACCACCGCCATCATCAGCACGGCGTGCGTTACCCGCGTTTCAACACCTGCAATCATGCGACACATGGCGCTACGCTAACAGCGTCGGTTGCCAACCGCCGCCCAATTCCACATCCCCCCCCTCTTCCCAAAAACAAAAAACCCGCCACGGGGCGGGTCTCTCGTCTCTCACTCGTCTCTCACAATCTCAGTTCAGCAATTCACCACGCAGGCGCGCTACTTCTTCTCCGCCGCCGGTGCCGCCGCTGCCGCCGCTGCCGCACCACCAGGCGCCGCCACGTTCGGGTCCATCGTCGCCTCAAGCATCGTCTTCAACTCCGCCGCCTTCGCATCCGCCGCCGACTCCGCCTCCAACTGCTTCAAATACGTCTTCGCCGCCGGATGATTCGGCGCCTGCGCCAACACAAGCTCCATCACCTCTTTCGCCGCCTTCGTGTCGCCCGTCTCCGCAAGGCACACGCCCATGAAATACCGCGCCTTGTTGAACTTGTCGTCAATGTGCAACGCTTCCTTGAACTGCTCAATCGCCTTCGGACAATCCTTATCCCGCTCCTTCAGCACCATCCCCCGAATGAACCGCAACCCCGCACTGCGCGGATTCGCCTTCGCCACAAATTCCAGCGTCTCCTCCACGTCCTTCCACCGCTCACCCAACCGGTAATAGTCGGCCAGCAACCGCTGCCCCAGCGCATCCGCCTTCGTCAGCTTGTGCGCCCGCTTCACCATCTCAAACCCCTTCTCGCGAATCTGCCGCGCCTCCTCAACCTTCGTGCTGTAAAGCTGATTCGCCGACTGAAAATCCGGCATCAACCGCTGCAACTCCGCCTCAAGCGGCTTGAACTTCGCCGGGTCCGCCTTCACCGCCTCCATCTGCGCCGTAATGTCCTTCATCCGCGCCTGCACCCGCTTCGCCGCCGACTCCGACAACTTCGCCTCAGCCGTCAACGTATCCGACCACGCAAGATACGTCTGACCAAGCCACACCACACCCTCCATCCATTCCGGATACTTATCGACGATCTTTTGCAGCGTCTCCGTCGCTTTCGGATACTCCGTATAATCGTCGTTCCGCAAAAGACCCTTCGCCGTCTCAAACTCCGCCTTCTCGGCATCCGTCAGCGACG
>CAZXXB010000156.1:0-5014 GCA_964644185.1 uncultured Myxococcota bacterium | reverse complement strand
AGCACAAGCGCCACGATGCCCAGCAATATCGCCGCCCCGATAAAAATCGGAAGCTTGCTCTTCTGCGGTTTGTCGAGGTCGAGATTCTCGTAATCAACCATGGCGGTCTGCTCCGGTACGGCTCGCACGCGCTGCGACATGCGGCAAAATGCGCCGTGCCCCAGTCGAGGCACAGCGTGTGAGCATCAATAAGCCACGAGACGCTAACACCCGACCCAGCACGCCGCAAGATTCCGCACCACCGTTTCGCAATTCGCACCTCAGCGCCAACCCCATCCAACCCCTCCCCCATACGCCCCATTCACGAACGTCGCTCACCCCACTTGCGTATCGCCTCAAGGCTCGCCTGCGCCTGACGATACCGCCGATACTCATCCACCTTACGCAACAACCACGCCAGCAAACCCAGCGCACCCACCGCCGTCACCCCCATCACAATCTGCGCCTCAAACGGATCATTCGGCTGCAACCACCCCCGCACCCGGCTCAAAAACCCCTGCCACGCCGCGCCCAACTGCTCCACCGCCGTCGTCGACCGCGGCCCATCAATCGGCCTCAGCGTCCGCACATCCACCGGCAACCCCACCGTACCCTCGCCAAACGCCTCCGGCTCATCCGCAAACGCCTCGACCCCATCTTTCGTCGTCGCCCGATAAATCGCCTGCGCCTCGCCACGCTTCCCATCTGTCTCGCGCGCCGCCTCACCCGCCTCACCCGCCTCTCCGCCCGCTTCTGCCCCCGCCGCCCAGGCCGTGCCGCCATCGGCCACAAAAAGCGCCAACGCCACAACCACCGCGACGACCGTGACGACCGTGACGACCGCCCCACGACCACCAACAAATCCACAATCCCGTTTGCTTGCCATCGTCTCCACCCCGAAACGTCGGCTCTGCCCGCTGCGAAGAATCTCACCCTACCCCCGCGTCAACCCGTTGCCAAGTTCGTTTCTCTGGCGCAAAACCGCCCCATGACCACCCTCATCGGACTCACCGGAGGCATCGGCGGCGGCAAAACCTTTGTCGCCTCAACCTTGCGCGGATACGGCTACACCGTCATCGACGCCGACCAGCTCGCACGCGACGCCGTCGCCCCCGGCACACCCGCATACTCCGCAATCCGCGCCCGCTTCGGCGACACCGTCGCCACCTCGCCACCGCACCCCCTCGCCCCACTCGACCGCAAAAAACTCGCCGCCATCGTCTTTGCCGACCCCGCCGCCCGCGCCGACCTCAACGCCATCGTCCACCCCGAAGTCGCACGCCTCGCCCAAACCGCCTTCGCCGCCGCCGCAGACCTTCTACGAGGTGCCCCTCCTCTTCGAACACCGCCTCGAAGCCATGTTCGCCGAAACGTGGCACGTCGCCGCACCCGACGACATCCGCATCGCCCGCGTCGTCGCCCGCGACAACACCACCGAAGCCGACGCCCGCGCCCGCATCGCCGCCCAACTGCCCGAAGCCGAAAAAATCGCCCGCGCCACCGTCGTCATCGACAACGCCCCCGCCCCCACCTCCGCCTCGACCCCCGACCACCAGCACGAGCCCGCATGGCAGCTCGCGTTCAACACCGAAAAACAGCTCCGCCTCGCCCTCCTTCGCGCCCAGCGCAACAACAACCTCCCTGTCGGAGTCCCACTCTCCTCGCTCCACCTTCCCGACGACGCAATTCCCCTCGTCGCCGCCCACCGCATCCGCGTCAAAGCCGTCTACCGCTTCGACCCCGAAGCCGTCGCCCTCTTGCGCGCCATTCCCATCGATCAAGAACCCAGCATCCGCGGAATCACCCTGACCCTCGCCTGCGCCGCCGTCCCCCACGCCCGCGATCTCGCCGCCGTCGAAAAGCGCCTCAACCTCAACATCGACGCCCTCGTCACTTTGCCCCACGCCACAATGCGCGACCTCGCCACCTTCTTCTTCGCCGCCCGCAACCGCTACCGCCCCATCGTCACCCCCACCGTGTGACGCTCACGCGCGATGCGGCACAGCACCTCGCCCGTCACGTTTGCCCGCACGGTATGCCCCTGCACCGCATCACCCTTCGCCGCATCGCCCTTCGCCGCATCGCCCTTCGCCGTCGCCCCCTTCTTCGCCTTTTCGATCTGCGCCCCCTTCGCCCCGAGCATCTTCATCAACCCCACGACCTCTTCGCGGCTCAGGCTCTCATCGATCGTCACCTTCACCGCCACCGTCTTCTTCTTCGCCATCTGCGTGAGATCGTTTTTCGCCCCCACCCGCGCAAAGTCGTCGCCGCTGCACATCACCCCATCGAGCGCTGCATGATCTGTCTTGTTTGTCTTGTCTGACTTGCCTGTCTCGCCTGTCTCGCCTGACTCGCCTGTCTCGCCTGACTCGCCTGTCTTGCCGGTCTCGCTTGCAGCATCCCACGCGTCACCCACATCACCGACATCACCGACATCACGCGCACCACCCACATCACCCGCCGTCTCAAACACGTGCGTCCCCACAAACCACCGCGCCACACCCGGGCTCATCATCGCCCCACCCGCGCGCACCGCCGACACCGCCAGAAGCCCCGCCTCCGCCACCTCCATCTTCCGCTCGCGCGGCGCAATCACCGCCTCGTGCGCCCCCGCCCCACGCAACACCGCCACCTCGCGCCGCAGCCGCCGCAACACCGCCCGATGCACCGCCGCCTCGGCCTCAGCCTGCGTCAACGCATCATCACGCTCGACCCGCAAACCACCCCCGGCACTCGCCCCCGCACTCGCCCCAATGCCCGCCCCATGCACCAGCGGAACCTGAATCTCGACGTACGCAAAACCCGCCCCATCCTCTGGCGGAAGCACAAGCCACGCACCCCCCGCCAACGGCTGCACCGCCGCCGCATCGCGACCCTGCGACGACGCCGGCGCAAACACCACCCGCACCTCTTCACTCGCGTGCAGCGCACGCCCAATGCTCGCCGCATCGCGGTCACTCACACCGATGATCGGCACCGACTGCCCCCGCAACAACCCTTCCACACGCAGCGCCGTCGCTGCCGTCGTGTCGCGCCCCGCCGCCACCCGCTCACGCGTCCCGTCGTCTTCCGCCTCACCAAGCGCCGCCACCGTCGCCGCATGTGCCGTCTCTGCAATCGCCACCACCCCCACCGTAAAACCACCCACCCGCACCGTCGTCGAGAGCGCCGCCTCATCGCGCCCATCATCATCGCGGCTCACCCCCAAAAGCTCCACCTGCGCCTCCGCCGCCGCATCACCCAGCGCCGCCATCCCCACCGCCCGCTCCGTCGCCGTCGCCAACATCACCATCGGAGGTGTCGGCAGCGTCGCTGCAAACAGCTCACGCAACGCCATCGCCCCCACCATCTGCCGCGACGCCGGCATCCCCTCATGCTCAAACCCAAACCCACCTGCATCAACCCACCCCCACGACCCACACGCCCCACCAAACCGCCGCGCCTCTTCAACGAGGCGACGCACCCGCTCGCGCCGCACCCGCACCTCACCCCCCGCATCACGCCTTCCACGTGGACTCTCAATCGCCCGCACATCTGCCGTCACGATCAGCCGCACGCACGCTGTCTGCGCCGCAACCTGCGCGATGTTCCCATCAGAAGTGTTTGCAGAGATTCGCTGCGTCTCACCCTGCGCAAACGCCCCCCGCGCGCCCACCGCCAGCAACCCCACACCAAAAAGCCACGCGCAGCAAAGCCCGATTGCGACGCGACCCATTGGCGCGTAAGGTTCACTCGGCACGTTGCGATGCACAAACAGCTTGCGTTTCACGTGCCCAGCAAACCACACTCGCACCCGCAAAAACACCCCTTCACGAAGCGAACATGCCATGACCACCCCCTCCGACATTCTCATCTACGCCACACCCGACCACGACGGCGACCTCTTCTACGCCAGCAAATTCAAAGCCGGTGACCCCCTCTTCTTCGCCCGCGTTTCCGGACGCTCGCACCTCATCCTCAGCGACCTCGAACTCGACCGCGCCAAACGCACCGCAAAGGTCGACAACTGCGTCAGCCTCTCGGCACTCGTCGAAGCCGTCAAATCCGCCGGAGAATCCCCAACCCCCGCCGCCATCGCTGCCCACTTCCTCCGCTCACAAAACTGCAACGCCGTCCGCGTCCCCGCAACCTTCCCCGTCGCCATCGCCGACGCCCTGCGCGAACGTGGCCTCAACCTCACCGTCGAACCCGCCCTCCTCTTCCCAGAGCGCGCCATCAAACGCGAAGACGAGATCGACGCCATCCGCTCCGCCATCCGCTCCGTCGAACGCACCATGGATAAAGTCGTCGCGTTTCTCGGCTCCGTCCGCGTCGACGACAAAGGCCACCTCGTAGACGGCGGCGAAATCATCACCAGCGAATTCATGCACGCCTTCATCGCAAAATCGCTCCTCGACGAGCGCCAGGTCGCAACCGACATCATCGTCGCCTGCGGCGATCAGGGCGTTGACCCCCACGAGCGCGGCTACGGCCCCCTCTTCGCCAACCAGACCCTCATCTTCGACATCTTTGGCCGCGCCAAACAATCCTACTACTGGAGCGACTTCACCCGCACCGTCATCGTCGGCAAAGCCAGCCCCGAACAACACGCCCTCTACGACGCCGTCCGCGAAGGCCAAGACTACGGCCTCGACAACCTCGCCGCCGGAAAAAACGGCCGCGACATCCACGAGGGCATCCAGAAAATCTTCGAGCGCCGTGGCTTCAAAACCGGCCTCAAAGACGGTCGCATGCAAGGCTTCTTTCACGGCACCGGACACGGCCTCGGCGTCGAAATCCACGAGTCCCCCCGCGTCTCGTCCGTCAATCACGTCATGCAGGCAGGTGAAGTCGTCACCGTCGAACCCGGACTCTACTACGCAGGCTTAGGCGGCGTGCGCCTCGAAGACGTCGTCGTCATCCGCGACGGCCACGCCGAAAACCTCACCAACTACCCGCGCGTGCTTGAAATCTAACCCCGCTCGCGCAACGGCAAATCGAGCGCATGACCCACACGGATCAAAAAAAAATGGGATACGCAGCCGAAAAACCGTCA
>CAZXXB010000155.1:4378-9373 GCA_964644185.1 uncultured Myxococcota bacterium | reverse complement strand
GTACCCGCACAAGCTTCGCGTGCGCCACCTCTGCCAACGCCGACCCCGCCGCCGACTCCTCATGAAACCGCCGCACGTCTTTCAGTCGAATCGCCCCATCCAGCAACGCCGTCGCGCAACCCATCAACGCCGCATCGTCACCACCACCCAACGCCTCAGAAGCCGCAACAAGCGCCTCATACGCCACATCTGCGTCACGCTGATTCCGCGCCTTCTCACATGCCGCCAACGCCGCCGCCCCATCAGCCTGCGCCTCACCCGTCACCCCCAGCAGCACAACAACCGCCACCCCCAGAAGCGACGCCACAACTGCACCTCGCATCGCAAAAACACCTTTCATCGAATCTCGCCCGACCCCGTGACCACGTACTGCGTCGTCGTCAAGTGCGCGAGCCCAATCGGACCCCGCACATGCAGCTTCTGCGTCGAGATACCAATCTCAGCCCCCAACCCAAACACCGCGCCATCGGTCAACCGCGTCGAGGCATTCACATACACAACCGCCGCATCGACCTCATCGGCAAACCGCCGCGACGCCGTCACATCGCCCGTCACAATCGCCTCACTATGCCCCGTCCCAAACCGGTTGATGTGCGCGACCGCCGCCGCATGCGACGGCACAACCCCAACCGCCATCTCAAGCCCCAGAAACTCGCGCGCAAAATGCTCCTCCGTCGCCGCACCAACCCCCGCCCGCGCACGCTCGTCAAGATACGCAAGCGCCGCCCCGTCAAGATAAAGCGCCACGTTTTTCGCCCGCAACGCCCCCACAATTTTCGGAACAAACGTCGCCGCCACAGCCTCATGCACAAGCAGCGTCTCCGCCGCATTGCACACACCCGGA
The DNA here is from genome assembly GCA_964644185.1 of uncultured Myxococcota bacterium. Taxonomy (GTDB): domain Bacteria; phylum Myxococcota; class JAJVIH01; order JAJVIH01; family CAZXXB01; genus CAZXXB01. The sequence continues at coordinate 8,529 of CAZXXB010000155.1, read as the reverse complement.
CGTTGCGTCTTCGCGTTCAACACAATCCGCTCCGCCATCGCAAGGTCCGCACTCGCATCGACATACACATGGCAATTGCCCCCCGCCGCCGCAATCACCGGCACCCGCGAGTGCTCGCTCAACAGCTTCTTCAGCGCCTCGCCCCCTCTCGGAATCACCACATCAATGAGATCGTCGTGCGTGATGAGGTCAAGCAGCACCTCACGCTCGGGCTGCGTCACAAACACAACCGCATCACCCGGCAACCCTTCACCCTCAAGCGCCGCCGACACCGCATTCGCAAGCGCATGATTCGTGTGCAGCGCATCCGTCCCGCCCCGCAAAATCAACGCATTGCCGCTCTTCAAAGCAAGCGCCGCCGCATCAATCGTCACATTCGGACGCGCCTCATAAATCACCAGCACAACCCCAAGCGGAACCCTGCGACACACGAGATCAGGCCCCGCCAGCAACCGCCGCCCGGCCACCACCTCGCCCACTGGGTCAGGCAATGCCGCGACGTCTTGCACCGCCCGTATCAGCCCCGCCACCCGCTCATCGGTCAACAACAACCGGTCGAGCAACGCCGCGCTTACCCCCCGCGCCCGCGCAGCCTGCATGTCACGCTCATTCGCGTCGATCAGCGCATGCGTCCGCTCATGCAGCAACCGCGCAAGCCGCATCAGCACCGCATCTTTTTTGCGTGTGGGCGCCGCCGCAATCGCCGCGCGACTCGCGCGCGCACGCTCGGCAAGCTGCCGCCCCCCTTCTACGCCCCGCATCGGGCGCATCGCTGGCGTCGTCGTTGGCGTCGTCGTTGAGTTCATCGCGGCTCGCCGTCTCTCGCGCCCGTCGCGTGCGTCATGTTCGCGCCCGTCGCGTGCGTCGTGTTCGCGCCCGCCTCGGCGAGAGCAAGGTAATCGTAATGAATCGCTTCTGGAGCCTTGCCCGGGTGCCGCTGCTCGATATCGTGCGTGCGCAACCCAGCTATCGCCGTGAGGCTCTCGGCCCCCCAGTTGGTTATCCCCCGCGCAACCTCATTCATCTGCACGTCAACGACCCTCACCGAGTCGCCCTCTTCAAACGCGCCGGTTACCGCGCGAATCCCGACGGGCAAAAGGCTCGCCCCCTTGCGCAGCGCCGCAATCGCGCCGTCATCGACCATCACCTCGCCCTGCGTCGGCTTACCGTAAAGCAACCACAACTTAAACGCCGATAGCCCCCGATCGCGCGCGTGAAACCGCGTCCCCACCGCCTTGCCCGCAACCGCATCGAGCAGATTGCCCGGCACACCCCCTCGCGCAATGATCGTCTCGACGCCACCCGCCGTCGCCATCCGCGCCGCCGCCACCTTGCTCTGCATTCCACCCCGACCAATCCGCCCGTGGTCGCCGAGCTTCACATGCTCAATCTCGGCAAAGTCATGCACCTCGCGAATCGGCTCGGCCCGCTCGCTCACCCGCGGGTCGGCGCTATACACCGCATCAATATCGGTCAACAGCACAAGCGTGTCGGCCTGCACCAGAATCGCCACCTGCGCCGCCAGCGAGTCGTTGTCGCCAAACCGCAATTCATCGGTCGCCGTCGTGTCGTTCTCGTTGATGATGGGCAGCACCCGCCACTGCACGAGCCGCAACAGCGTGTTGCGCGCGTTGAGGTACTGAGTCCGTCGCATCACGTCGTTGGCCGTCAACAGCACCTGCGCCGTCACCACCCGCCCCATCGAAAACAGATGGCTATACGTATGAAAAAGCCGCCCCTGACCCACCGCCGCCGCCGCCTGCTGGTCAATCACATCGCGCGGACGTTCACGAAGCCCGAGCGGACCCATCCCCGACGACACCGCCCCCGACGACACCAGCAGCACCTCGTACCCCGCCCGATGCAGGTGACTCAACTCATCAACGAGGTTTGCCATCGCCCCAAGGCGAAACTCGCCCTCGTCATCGGTGAGAGAGCTTGAACCAACTTTGACTACGATGCGTTTTGCTGCGGCGTCGCCCATGGCCCAAAAGCTCTAGCACACTTGTTGCCCGCGGCACACGCCGCGCACGCCCCGTCAACCTGGTCTGCGCTAACCCGGCTTGCGCGTCGTCGCGTGCCGTTTGTGCGACGGCTTCTTCCCCATCTTCTCGCGCGGCATCTTGTTCGACCCCAACAGATTCTTGCTCGCGCTGCGCCGCCGCGCCTCAAACTTTAACCGCACCGGAACCCCTTCAAACCCGAACGCCTCGCGAATTCCGTTCACGAGATACCGCTCGTAGCTGTAATGCATCCCGTGCGGATAATTCATCTTGATGCGAAACGTCGGCGGCGTCACCGCCGTCTGCGCCCCGAAATAGAACTTCAGAATTCGCCCGTTGTAGGTCGGCGCGCTGTGACGCCCCTGCAGCTTGTGCAACACCCGGTTAAACTCGCTCGTCGACGCAACCGTCCGCGAGTTCGCGAACACCCGCGTCGCATAGTCGAGCACGGTAAACGCGCGCTGCCCCGTCAGCGCCGAAATCGTTATGAACGGCGCATACGACACGAACCGCAACTTGTACATCACGTCGCGCTTGTACTCTTCAATCGACAGCTCGTCTTTTCCCAAATCCCACTTGTTCGCGACGACGATGCACGCCCGCCCCCGCTCGGCCACATACCCCGCGATCTTCGCATCCTGATCGCTGATCGTCTCGGTCGCCGAGATCATAAAAATCACCACGTGCGCGCGGTCAATCGCATTCAACGTCCGTCGCACCGAGTAAAACTCGGTGTCGGTCTCGACCGACCGTCTCCGCCGTAAGCCCGCCGTATCGACAATCACGTACCGCCGGTCTTTGTAGTTCAGCTCGCAGTCGATCGCGTCGCGCGTCGTCCCCGGCACATCGCTCACAATCGCCCGCTCTTCACCCAGTAGCCGATTCAACAGCGTCGACTTGCCCACGTTCGGCTTACCCACGATCGCAACGTTGAGCGCCGGCGGCAGTGGAAGATCAATCAACCGCTGAATGCTGCGCGCGTGCCGCTTCTCAATCTCGGCAAGCTGCTCATCGGTGTACTCGACCTCTTCATCAACCTCGGCTGCCGCCGCACCAAAAAGATCGGCGTCATCGGGCAACTCAAGCTCATCACCTTCGACCTCGTCACCTGCGACCGGCACCTCTTCACCCACCGCGAGTGGGTCGCGTGCGCGAATCTGGTCGAAGAGGTTCTGCATCATCTCTTCGACGTTGTTCGCGTGTTGCCCCGAGATCGCGATCAACGGCTCGATACCCAGGGCGTAATACTCGTAGATGCCGTCTTCGTAGCGCGGCCCATCAATCTTGTTCACCGCAAGCACCGCGGGCTTCTGGGCCTCACGCACGAACCGCGCAATCGTCAGGTCAGCCTCGGTTGGCGGCGTGCGCCCGTCGCACAAAAACACGAGCCCATCGGCCTCTCTGATCGCCGTCATCGCCTGCGCCCGCACGTTCTCGGGCATGAATGCGTCTTCGGTCAGCTCCAGCCCGCCCGTGTCAATCACGGTAAACCGCAGGTTGCCCGCGTGCCCCTCGCTGTAGAGGCGGTCGCGCGTCACCCCCGGCATGTCGTGCACAATCGCCTTCTGCCTTCCGCAAAAACGATTGAACAGCGTCGATTTGCCGACGTTGGCGCGACCGATGATGGCGATGATTGGACGTTTCATATTCTCTTTGCGAGCCCATCTCAGATGAGCCAGTCGATCCACGAATCAACAACCGACAAACCACTCAAACCTTCGCAGCGCACCACCCCTCACTCGGGGCGATAACCAAATTCCGCGAGGCTCCGCTGCTTTTCGGTCCAGTCGGGTATCACCTTCACGAACAGTTCGAGGTGCACACGGCAACCGAGAAACTTTTCGATCCGCATCCGCGCGGCGGTACCTATCTGCTTCAGCATGCTGCCGCCTTTGCCGATGAGTATCGCCTTTTGCCCATCGCGAGCGACCGCTACGAGCGCCGAGATGCGCACAAACCCCCGCTCACCCTCCGGCTCGCCTTCCGACTCATCTTCCGGCTCGTCGTCTCCCAAAACGTCGGGGTCATTGTCGGGGTCACGGTCGGGGATAAAATCGCTGTCAACACCCGCTCTCAGGTCGCCATCGAGAACGTCGGCCTTCTCAGCGTCACCCGCGTCGTCAACGCCGTCGTTTTCCCCCACTTCTC
>CAZXXB010000155.1:249-4345 GCA_964644185.1 uncultured Myxococcota bacterium | reverse complement strand
TTCCCGGGCTGGGCACCCACTTTCGCGCCCACATCCGCACCCACCCCCGCCCCCGTCTCCACCGCGCGAAAGCTCTCTTCAAACGCCTCAATCAGCACCGCCACATGGTGCGGAACCTCTTCGTGCGTGAGCAAAAGCACCTGCTCGCGAATGAACTCCGCAACAAAAAACCGTTCCGGACGGTCGGTCAGCTCATCTTCCGGAAAGAGCCGGGGCGACTCTGGCAGTGCGTCGCGAAGTGCCCGTTCTACCAAAGCAATTCCATCACCGTCGCGCGCCGAAATCGGTACGATCGCCGCAAATGGACGCGAAAACGCCGCCTGATAGGCCGCGATCTGCGGCAGCAAATGCTTCTTATCGCCGACCGTATCGACCTTGTTGATCACGAGCACAACAGGCAACTCGGCCCTCTGCTCGAACCGCTTCAATATCGCCGCATTGCCCGGGTGCAGCTTCTTCAGCGCCTCTTCAGCCGCCCCTGCCGCCCCCACTTTGCCTGCCTCACTCGCTCCATCTTTGCCCCCATCTTTCCCGCCCCTTCTCCCGCGCCGATCTCCCCTTGCAGACCCCCTCCCCGCCTCGACCACAAACAGCACCACATCACTCTCGTCGAGCACCCGCTCGGCCTCACCCACCATGAAGCTCGACAACCCACCCCGCGCAAGATGAATCCCCGGCGAATCAAGATAAATGTACTGCGCGTCGCCCGTCGTCTTAATCGCCCGAATGCGATTACGCGTCGTCTGCGGCTTCGGCGAAACGATCGCGAGATCTTCGCCCACAAGCCGGTTCATCAGCGTCGACTTGCCAGCGTTCGGACGCCCAATAAGCCCAATGAATCCAGCACGATAGCCCACAACGCCACCGGCACCAGCGTTGTCGTTCGCAGCCTCGTGTGTTGATGATTCGTGTGACATGGTGGCTTTGGCGAACCGCCTCGCGACAAAACTCGCGACGCAACTCGCGGAAGAAAGCGCGCCGTGTAACACAGGTGCGGTAGCGAAGCCAGTTGAGCGCCGCCCACAACATCGGTAAGCCCTATCAATGCACGCATCATCACCCGCAATCACCGACGACGACCAGCGCTTCATTCTCGAAGCCGCCCGCTTCTTCGACCACCCGCCACCCCTTGTCGAACTCGTCGGTTCAATGGGCCAGGCCCTCGAACGTCGCGCCCGCTTCATCCCCCCAGTCGTGCGTCGGCAAATCGAACGCGCCACCGAAGCCGCCCTCACCCGCGCCGTCCGCGCCGCAACGCGCCTCGCCGCCACAACAACTGCCACCAAACCCGCCTCGACCCTTCAAACCAACCCAACATCAGACGCCGCACCACCCTCGGCACACCCACAACCGTTCGAACGCGCTCTCCACAACGGCATCACCGGCATCTCGGGCGCATTGACCGGAATGGCCGGCGCCACACTCGTACTCGTCGATCTCCCCCTCACAACAACCGTGATTCTCCACGGCATTGCGCGCGCCGCCGCCCGCCATGGCGAAGACCTCTCAGCACCAGAAACCCAGCTCGAATGCCTCAAAGTCTTCGCCCTCGCCGGTGGACGCCACGAACTAGAAGCCAGCGCTGGAACGGGCGGAGCATCGGCCCGCGGCATGGAAACCGGCTACTACGCCGCACGCCTCGCCGCCGCCGCCTTCAAGCCCGGTGCCGTTCTCGGTGGCACCGCCGCCCATACCGCCGCCTTCATCCGCTTTGTCGCCCAACGCTTCGGCGTCCGCGTCGTCGAAAAGGTCGCCCTCCAATGGGTCCCCCTCATCGGAGCCGTCACTGGTGCGGCCGTCAACGTCGCCTTCACCGACTACTTCATCCACGCCGGACACTACCACTTCGGCCTGCGCGCCCTCGAACGCCGCTACGGAACAGCCACGGTACAAGTCGCCTTCGAGGCACTGAGCGGCTAATCTTCAACGAAGCCACCAAGAGAATTCGACAAGCGGCACATTGAGCGGTAATAATCCGCCGATAGGTGTGTAACCGGCTTCACGGCGGGCTTGTAGACTCGCCCGTTAAGGTGCGTGCATGGCATCGAATTCGCGCAAGACCCAAGCTGTTCGTCGTGCGAATCCGCGAGTCCGCGGCATCGCGGCAGGTCGCTTTCTCGCGGCCATGCTCGCCGTTGGCATCGCGGCAACCCCGCTGACGTTTGCCCGCGCCCAGACACAACCTGCCGTCGGCGCACCAGACGACGACCCCGGCGAGGGCTTCTCCGTCGAAGGCGAAGGCAAAGAGACCGAAGAACCTCTTCCCCCTTCCGCTTTCGGTGACACCCCGCGCGCAACCCAGGTTCAGGTTCAAGCCCCCGAAGGCTCAGCCACCCCACCCGACGTCTACACCGTGCAAAAAGGCGACACCCTCTGGGATATCTCGTCAAAGCACCTCAACAACCCCTGGTACTGGCCCAAACTCTGGTCGATGAACCCAAACATCGAAAACCCGCACTGGATTTACCCGGGCGACCAGATTCACTTCTACTACTCGCAGCAAAACCTTCCACAACCCATGTCGACGCAGGGCGAAGAGCAGCTTGCTGTCGGCGGCCCCGTTGAAAGCGCCCCCGATGTCTCGGCAGGCTCGCTCGACGGCCCCACCCTCGTCTACGAAACCGCCGATGGCGAGCCCCTCGTCCGCGTCGGTGGAAGCGTCGGCATCGGTGCGAGCTTCGCACTCAAGCCCCGCCTCGCGCGCCGTGACCGCTTTGTCTCGGCCTCGGTCATTGAGGCTTCTGGCACGCTCGAATACGCCAACGAAGAAGCCTTGATGCTCTCGCTCTACGACAAGGTCTACCTCAAATTCAAAAACATCGAAGGCGTGCGCATCGGTGACCGCATGATGATCACGACCGTGCCCCAGAAGGTCGATCATCCCTCGACAGGCGACGCCCTCGGTTACGCCGTGCAGTACACCGGCGAAGTCGAAATCACGAAAGTCTACCCAAAGTTCGCAACAGGCATCATCTACCGTCAGTACGACGCCGTCGAGCGCGGACAGGTCGTGATTCCCGCCCGCGACATTCTCGGCAACGTCACCCCACAGCCAAACACCGTCGCCCTCAACGGCGAAATCGTCATGAGCCTCGTCGACGGCGTTGTCCAATACGGCGAGTTTCAGGTCGTCTTCGTTGACAAAGGCAGCGCCGACGGCATCAAGACCGGCAACACCTTCAACGTCATCGAGCGCAACGACCGAGCCGAAGGATTCTTCGGCGTCGACGACAGCGGCGTCAAAGAAGACCTGCCCAAAGAGCGCGTCGGCGAGCTGCTCGTCATCGAGGCGCGCGACAAAGTCTCGACCTGCCTCATCATGCGCAGCGAACGCGAGCTTGGCATCGGCGACAAAGTCGAGATGGTCATCCAGAACTAGACCGCGCAAACCCGGTGCGACCTGCGTTGAACGACAACACCGCCACCCACCAGCGCGTCGCTCATTGGGAAAAGGTTCACCACGAGAAAGCCCCCGCTTCAGTAAGCTGGTTTCAAGAGGCTCCAACGGTCTCGCTCGACCTCATCGACGCGCTCCACCTGCCCCACAACGCGTCGATCATCGACATCGGTGCAGGCATTTCACGTCTCGTCGATCACCTGCTCGTCAAACGCTTCGAGACCGTCACCCTCGTCGATATTTCTGCCCGCGCGCTTGAAGTCACAAAGTCGCGCCTTGGGCCGCAAGGTGTCGGCGTCAAATGGCTCATCGGTGACGTCCTCACCACCGATCTCGGTGGCCCCTACGACCTCTGGCATGACCGCGCCGTGTTTCACTTTCTCACCGACTCCGACGACCGCGTGCACTATCGCACTCAGCTCGCACGCTCGACCCGTGTCGGAAGCTATGTCTGCATCGCGACGTTTGCCGAAGATGGCCCCGAAAAATGCAGCGGACTGCCTGTTCAACGATACTCGCTCAACCAATTGGCATCGGTCTTCGCCCCATCATTGCAACTCGTGGCGAGCGAACATGAGGCTCACCGCACCCCCGGCGGCGCGACACAGCAATTCGTTTACGCGATGTTTCAACGCGTCGCGTAGCACCTCCAGCAGCACGCACATCACGCCTTCAGACATCTAGCCGCGCAGCATTGGG
>CAZXXB010000155.1:0-237 GCA_964644185.1 uncultured Myxococcota bacterium | reverse complement strand
AGCGCGCAACCGTTTTTTCGCGTCGTGGAGCACGGGCTCGCCGTGAGCAACCACGACACGTTCAAAATCGAGCGCCAGCAAAGCCTCTGCCGATGCCATCGCCGCCCGCCTATCCTTTGTCGCAATGCGCCACACCCGACTCTGCGCCAGCCGCTTCCACGCCCCGACAAGCCGCAAAATCAACGGCGTGCGAAACCCCCGCGGCGCGACGATATTGAAGACAAGGTCAGTCACCAC
>CAZXXB010000154.1:8017-9383 GCA_964644185.1 uncultured Myxococcota bacterium | reverse complement strand
GGCGGCTGCGCACTTGGACTGCGAGTGCGCGCCCATCTCGGGGTATTTTTTTTCGGCGTTGAGGTTGTCGAAGTCGATGCCGGCCCAGCGTGACGCCTCACTTGCGACCGAGACGATGCGGGCTTTGGGGGCGGCGCGCAGCGCGGGCAAGAGGTCGAGCGTCATGACGAAGTAGCTGAGGTGGTTGGTCGCGAAGGTGAGTTCGAAGCCATCCGGAGATTTCTGGAAGGTGCCGTTCATCGCGCCGGCGTTGTTGAGCAGCACGTCGACTCGTGGGTGTTTCTGGCGAATCTCGGCGGCGGCGCGACGCGTCTCGGCAATCGACGACAAGTCGGCAATGACAAGTTCGCTGCTGGTGCCGCCTGCTTCGCGAATACGGGTCGCGGCGGCTTCACCCTTTGCGGGGTTGCGCACGACCATGACGATGTGAGCGCCCATTTTTGCAAGCTCGCGCGCGGCGACCTCGCCAATGCCAGAGCTTGCGCCGGTGACGACGACAATTTTTTCGCGGAGATCGGCTTGAACGGGTGCGGCCATCGTGTCACTCCTCTACGGTCAGCAAACGCAGATCAACAGCAGCGCGGTCAGTCGCGGTAGACGATGCTCTCACCGCGAAGCCGACGGATACAGGCAGCCCAATACCAGAGCGCGCCCGCGGAGGATACGCGATGAGCGAAGCGAGAAGTGAATTGCGTGCGGTGCGCGAGGCCCACAGGTTCGACGAGCCGCGCCTTGCGGGCTACCTTGCACGCCAGATTGGTTTTGGTGCTGGCGGGGTGGCGGTGGAGCAGTTTGCCGGGGGGCAGTCGAATCCGACTTTTTTGTTGCGTGATGTGGCGACGGGCGACGAGCTGGTATTGCGCAAGAAGCCACCGGGAAAGCTGTTGCAGTCGGCGCACCAGGTCGAGCGCGAGTACCGTGTGATGGCGGCGCTGCAGGGGTCGGCGGTGCCGGTCGCGCGCGTCGTGCATCTCTGCGAAGACCCGGAAGTGATTGGGACGCCGTTTTACGTGATGGAGCGGGCGCGGGGGCGGATTTTTCGACGTCCACTGATGCCGGAGGTGGCGAGCAACGAAGAGCGGGCGGCGATTATGTTTGCGATGAATGAGACGCTGGCGGCGCTGCACGGGTTTGACTGGAAGGGTGCGGGGCTTGAAGGGTATGGTCGGCCAGATCGCTATATGGAACGGCAGGTGAAGCGGTGGTCAGAGCAGTACCGGGCGAGCGAGACCGAGCGCATCGAGGCGATGGAAAAGTTGATGTTGTGGCTGCCGGTGAACACGCCCGAAGACGAGCCGGCGACGATCGTGCATGGTGACTTTCGGCTTGAGAACCTCGTGATTCACCCCGACGAGCCGAAGGTGAT
>CAZXXB010000154.1:5175-7954 GCA_964644185.1 uncultured Myxococcota bacterium | reverse complement strand
CTGCATGCTGTATCATCGGCCGGCGGGTGAGTTTGCGGGGAGCGGGTATCTCGGTGCTGACCTCGATGCGCTGGGTATGCCGAGCGAGTCCGAGTATGTGGCGGCGTATGCGCGGCGGACGGGCAGGGCGGAGATTTCGCACTGGAATTTCTTTCTCGCGTTCAGCCTGTTTCGGCTCGCGGCGATTGTGCAGGGGGTCTACAAGCGCGGGCTCGATGGCAACGCGTCGTCGGCGCACACGGCGATGTTTCACGACATCGCGGTGACGCTCTCTGAGAAAGGCGCAGAGCTGGCTGGGGCGTAGCGGGCGTGCGGGCTGCGCGGGGACGTGACGCGCCTAGAGCGAGAGGTGCTTTTTGAGTTCGAGGCGCGCGACCTGATCGCGGTGGACTTCGTCGGGGCCGTCGGCGAGGCGCAGTGAGCGCGCGGCGACCCATGCGTGGGCGAGAAAGGTGTCTTGCGAGACACCTAAGCCGCCGTGAATCTGTATCGCGTGGTCGATGACGGTTTGTGCCATCGTGGGTGCGACGACTTTGATCATGGCGATTTCGGTGCGGGCGGCCTTGTTGCCGACGGTATCCATTTTGTGGGCGGCGAGCATCGTCAGGAGACGGGCCTGATCGATGATCATGCGCGACTCGGCGATTTGCTGGCGCACGACGCCCTGGCGGGCGAGTTCTTTGCCGAAGGCCGCGCGGGTGATTGAGCGCTTGCAGGCGAGTTCGAGGGCGCGTTCGGCGAGTCCTACGAGTCGCATGCAGTGGTGTATGCGGCCGGGGCCGAGACGTCCCTGAGCGATTTCGAAGCCGCGGCCTTCGCCTAAGAGGATGTTGGTGACGGGGACGCGGACGTGGTCGAAGTCGATCTCGGCGTGACCGTGGGGGGCATCGTCGTAGCCGAAGACGCTCAACATGCGTTTGATGCGCACACCCTCGGCGTCGAGTGGCACGAGAATCATGGCGTGGCGGTGATGTGGGTCGGCATCGGGGTTGCTGAGGCCCATGAAGATGGCGAGCTTGCAGCGCGGGTCGCCGGCTCCGCTGCTCCACCACTTGGTGCCGTTGACGATGTAGTGGTCGCCGTCGCGGGTGATGGTTGCGGTGAGGTTGGTGGCGTCGCTTGAGGCGACTTCGGGCTCGGTCATGGCGAAGCAGGAGCGGATTTCACCGGCGAGGAGGGGCATGAGCCATGTTTGCTTCTGCGCCTCGGTGCCGTAGCGCGCGAGGATTTCCATGTTGCCGGTGTCGGGCGCGTTGCAGTTGAAGATTTCGGGGGCGATGAGCGAGCGGCCCATGATTTCGCAGAGCGGGGCGTACTCGAGGTTGGTGAGTCCGGCGCCGTATTCGCTGTCGGGGAGGAAGAGGTTCCAGAGCCCTTCGGCGCGGGCTCTGGCTTTGAGGGGTTCGATGAAGTCGGGCACCGACCAGCGGTGGTCGCTGGCGTTGTGGGCGAGAAACGCCTCTTCGGCAGGGTAGACGTGGGCCCGCATGAAGGCGGCGAGGCGGTCGCGCAGGGCGGCGGTGCGCGGGGAGAGGTCGAAGAGGGGGTGCGCTGTGGTGCACATGGGGCGACGCTAACGCGCATCGCCCGTTGCTCGCAACCAGAGAGGGGGCGGCAGTTGGCTATTGGCAGCGCCCCGCCGAGCTTGTGCCAGACTTTTTGCAGGTTTTGCCCGACGGGCAGTTGCTGTTGCTGTAACAGACGCAACGTCCGAAGTCGCTGGCGGGGGTGGTGCTGGCGGCGTCGCAGAACCTTCCGAATGGGCTCGCAGCGCAGTTTTCGGTGGTGTAGCACTCGCGACAGGTGAGGGTGGGGTCGGCGAGCGTCGTGACATAGCACCACGGGGTGGCGCTGTTGAGCACCTTGCACTCGCGGTCGCTGAATTTGGTGCAGAGCGAGGGCTGGCAGGTTTTGTCGATGATGTTGCAGAAGGCGCCGTTGGGGTCTCCGGCACAGTCGGCGTTGGTGTTGCATGCGCCACGACAGGTGTTGTTGGTGGTGTTGCAGGTCGAGGTGGGTGAGACGTCGGTGCAGTGCGAGTTGTTGGTGCACTCGACGCAGACCTCGGCGCTGGTTTTGCAGACGCGGTTGGTGGGGCAGTCGTTGTTGTCGATGCAGCCGACGCAGGTTTTTGTGGTGTTGTTGCAGGCGGGGGTGGCGCCGCCGCAGTAGGTGTCGTTGGTGCAGCCGACGCAGAGGTTCGTGGCGGTGTCGCACGCTTTTTTGACGACGTTTGCGGTGCAGTTTCCATCGGTGACGCACTCGACGCATTTGCCGTTGGCGAGGTTGCAGAAGGCGGCACCGGGGAAGGCCGAACAGTCGGCGTTGCTGGTGCAGGGCGGTGGGTCTTCGCAGGCGCGGGTTACGCCGTTGCAGAGCTTACCGGAGGGGCAGTCGTCGCCCGAGAGGCAGCCGACGCAGGTTTTGGTGGTGGTGTCGCAGATGGGCTTACCGGAGACGCCGCTGCAATCTCCGGAGCCGACGCATTGGACGCAGGTGCGGGTTGAGGTGTCGCAGACGGGAGTGCCGGGGGCGGTGCAGAAGGTGCTGTTGCGGCACGCGGCACATTCCCAGATTCCTTGAACGCAGGCGGGGCCTTTGGGGCTGCCAGAGCAATTGGCGTCTTCGCCGCACTCGACGCAGAGGGCGCCGTTTTTGCAGTAGGGTTTGGCGGGGTTGATGGCGGCGCAGCCGGCGTCGTCGGTGCATCCGGTTGATGTCGGGACGCAGACGTTGCCGATGCACGATTCGTTGAAGGCGCACTCGAAGTCATTAAAAC
>CAZXXB010000154.1:2308-5150 GCA_964644185.1 uncultured Myxococcota bacterium | reverse complement strand
GAAGTCGTCGTCATCGGTCAGGTCGTCGTCGTCGGTGAGGTCGTCGTCATCGGTGAGGTCGTCGTCGTCGGTGAGGTCGCCAGTGTCGCCAGAGTCGCCGGGGTCGCCCGTGCCACCGATATCGCCGGTGTCACCTGAGTCGCCGGTTGATGCGGTGTCGCCTGAGTCGCCGGTTGACGCGGTGTCTGACGTGTCTGACGTGTCGCCCGTGCCTGTGCTTGTGTCGAAGCCGAAGCCACCGGGTTGCGCGCAGCGGGCTCCGACAAAGGCGACGTTCGAGCAGATGAGTGGGGCGGTGCAGTCAAAGTCTGAGGTGCAGGGAGCGCCTTCACCGCCGGGGACGACGGCACCTGAGCCGGTGTCGCCTGCCGTGGCGGTGGCATCGCTGGTGTCGTTTTCTGACGATTCACCGCACGAGGAGGTGGCGAGGATAAGCATTGCGAAGCATGCATGCATCAACGCGTTTCGGCGCTGGGTGACGACCGCTTCGTAAAACTCAGTGTGTGAACGCATGAAAGATAGCTCCTCAGGCAGAGTCTGTGCACATCACAGGCTGGGCGGTTCGTCAACGTGTTAGCGTCGTTTCGGGCATCTTGCGAGTGTGCGACCTTGCGACGTTGCGGCGTGGTGCGTTACAGTGAAAGGGAACGTGGAGAGGGGATTCATGCCGCGCATTTTATTGGTCGAAGACAACGAGATGAACCGCGACATGCTGTCGCGGCGGCTCATTCGCGCGGGGTTTGAGGTCACGATTGCGGTTGATGGGGCTGAGGGTGTGACCGCCTGCCGCGAGCAGAAGCCCGACCTCGTGCTGATGGATATGAGCCTGCCCGTGCTCGACGGGTGGGAGGCAACGCGGACGCTGAAGCTCGATGAGGGTACGCGTGCGATTCCGATTATCGCGCTGACGGCGCATGCGATGCCGGGCGACCGCGAGAAGGCGATTGCGGCGGGTGCCGACGACTACGATACAAAGCCGGTCGAGTTGCCGCGCCTTTTGGGAAAGATCAACGCACTGCTCGAAAAATCGGCAGCCGGGACGTGAGCTGAAGATGGCTTCTGACGCCGACGAACAATTGAGAGGTTCGGCGAGGCGCCCACGTACGCTCTCGAACTACCGTCACGACCTGCGCACGCCGATTGGTCACATCATTGGTTTTGCCGAGTTGCTTGAAGACGACTTTACGAAGTCGGGCAACAAGTCAGGGCAGGAAGACACGCGGGCGATTGTTCATTCGGCGCGCCAGCTGCTTGAGATGCTCGAAGAGTTCTTCGACTGGGTGGAAGAGACGCAGATTGGCGCGCGTGAGTCGCTGCCGGGTGCGGTGGCAGAGGCTCCGCGGCCCGCGAGCGAGTCGGCGGGTCTGTTGCCGTCTGACCGCGAGCCGGTGTTTGCCGATTACGTGCAGCAGCGTACCAACGCCCCCGGGCGGGTGTTGATCGTCGATGACAACAAGGCCCACCGCGAGATGGTTGCGCGCTTTGTTGCGCTGCATGGGTTTGCGGCGGTGACGGCGTCGGGTGGTGAAGAGGCGTTGGCGCTGCTTGAGCGCGAGTCGTTTGATGTTGTGCTGCTCGATATCGTGATGAACGGAATGAGCGGCTTTGAGACGCTGACGCGGATACGCGAGACGGCGTCTCCACTCGCGTTGCCGGTGCTGGTGACGACGGGTCTTGGCAAACGCGAGCATGTGCTTGAGGCGTTGCGGCTTGGGGCCAACGACCACATCGCAAAGCCGCTCGATTCGGCGATTTTGCTGGCGCGACTCAACACGCAACTGCTGCTCAAGCGGTCGCGAGACCCGTACATGCTGGGCCACGACGGCGGCGCGGTGGCGAACCCTGAGCGCGAAGCGTAGCCAGCGCTGCGCTTCGTCAGATCACGCTTCGTCAAAGACTGCGTCGACGAATGCCTTTGCGTCGAACGGGCGCAGGTCATCGACCCCTTCGCCGATGCCGATGTAACGCACTGGAACTTGCAGTTCGTGGCAGATGCCGACGACGACACCGCCTTTTGCCGTGCCGTCGAGTTTGGTGAGGACGATGCCGGTGAGCCCCTGCAACGCCTCTTTGAATTGGCGCGCTTGCTGGAGGGCGTTTTGTCCGGTGGTGGCGTCGAGCACGAGCCAGACCTCGTGGGGGGCTCCGGCGGCTGCTTTGCCCATGACGCGTTTGACCTTGCCAAGTTCTTCCATGAGGTTGGTTTTGGTGTGCAGGCGACCGGCGGTGTCGGCGATGACGATGCTGGCGCCGTTGGCCTGTGCCCATTTGATGGCGTCGAAGGCGACCGAGGCGGGGTCGGCTTTGTCGCCACCCGCGACGACGTGAGCGTTTGCGCGATCAGCCCAGACTTTGAGTTGCTCAACGGCGGCGGCGCGGAAGGTGTCACCAGCGGCGACGGCGACTTTGTTTCCATCGCGGCTGTAGCGTGCGGCGAGTTTGCCGATGGTGGTGGTTTTGCCGACGCCGTTGACGCCCGCAATCATGATGACGAATGGGTTTGCGCTGTCGAGGGCGAGCGGTGGTGCGGGGACTTCGAGTATCCGCTGAATCTCGGCGCGAATGGCGGCCTGTACGGAGGCGCCGTCTTTGAGGTCGCCGCGCGAGAGGGTCTCTTTGGCGACGCCGAGCAGGTGTTCGGCGGTTTTGACGCCGATGTCTGCGGTGAAGAGCACCTCTTCGAGCGAGGCGAGCACCGAGGCGTCGAGTTCTTTGCGCCCGAAGAGCGCGCCGGTGATGCGGCTGAAGACTCCCTCGCGGGTTTTGCGGAGTCCGTCGAAGAGTGAACGCGTGGGGGCAGGGGGCGCGGCGGGGGCAGGTGGGGGCGCGGGAGCTGGGGCGG
>CAZXXB010000154.1:0-2250 GCA_964644185.1 uncultured Myxococcota bacterium | reverse complement strand
CAGGCGCGGGCTGTGCGACCGTGGGCGGTTCGACTTGCGGCTGTGTTGGCGGCGTTGGCGGCGCTGGCAGTTCTGGCGGCGGAGGCTGAGGCAGCGGCTCGGCGGTCGGGGCAGGCGCGGGTGCAGGGGGCTGCGTCGGGGCCGGGGGCTGGGCCGGGGGTGGGGCTGGAAGTTTGGGTTGCGCTGGGGGCGGCAGCGACGGTGCTGGTGGCGGGGGCAGCGGAGGGGGCGGGGGAGAAATGGTGGCTGCTTCGCGTGCCTGCGCGAGCTTTTCGGCCTCTTGACGTTTGCGGGCGGCGGATCGGGAGAGTCCGCGAGCGAGCACGATGAACGCGATCACGAGCACGACGTGCGCGGCGATCACGACCCACTGCAATGGAGTCAATTCAGGCATTGTCTTCGCCTCACGATGACGCGCGAAGTGCGCGCGTCGGTCACAATCTTACGGGTTTTGCTGGCGCGCGGCCGTGTCACACGAGCAGCGCCACCGCCAAAGCGGGCGCACAGTTGTACACTCGACGTGCGGCTGTCAACGCGGCGGGGGGGCGATCGTCGCGGCTGACAAATGCGGCTGGCAATTGACATTGCAACGCGGCGCGGTTACTTCGCCTCTCCGCGCATCTGTGCAGTGGCGTCGCGATTGAGACGTGGCGCACGCAAGTTCAAAGGATACCGCCGTGGTCAAACTGTATACTCCGCGAGGCGTACCCGCCCGAGAGAAGCCGAAGACCGAAACCGAAGCAAGCGACGACGCGACTCCGCCGATGGAAGAGTTGCTTGCGCCCGATCAGTTTCAAGAGGCGAGCGGTGGCGTGGCCGAGTGGCTTGCCGAGCGTCAGTCGATTTTCTTTGGGGCGCTTGGCGTCGCGCTGGTGGTGCCGCTGATTTATCTGGGTGCGCGGACGATGATGCGCTCTGGTGAAGAGAAGGCGGCGGCGACGTTGATTTCGGCGTTGCGCCCGCTAGAGATTCCGGTGCTGGTGATTCCGGAAGGGACCGACCTGCCGGGTCTCGACACGAAGCCTCGTCCGGATGGGTTGCCGCGTTTTTATCGTGCCGAGAAAGAGCGGATTGATGCGGCGCAGCCGAAGTTGAAAGAGTTTGTGGCGGCGAACGGCGGTTCGTCGCTTGGTGCGCTGGCGCGCATTACGCTTGCGCGGACGATGCTCGACGACGGCAAGCCCGATGAGGCACTGGCCGAGCTTGAGTCGGCGGCGAAAGACCCGGCGATTGCCGAGCGGTATCTGTTTCTCGCGCTGGAGTTGCAGGGGCAGGCATGGGAGCAGAAAGGCGACCTTGGGAAGGCGCTGGAGTACTACACGACGCAGGCAACGCTGCCGATTGGCGGCGACTACGGGCACTACAACAAGGGGCGAATTCTCGCCCAGAGCGGCAAGCGCGACGAGGCGAAGTCGGCGTTTGATCAGGTGATTACGGGCTACCCCGATTCTCCGCTCAAGTCTGAGGCCGAGCGCCGGATGAAGGCGCTTTAGTCACGAGCCCGGGAGCCTTTCGGCGCGCGACGGGCAAGGTAACACTCAGCGTGAATCTTCTGCTCGTCGCAGCTTGTGCCTCAACCGCCCAGATTGTCGGCTGCTCACCTGCCGCGTTGCGGGGGCCACATCCGGCGGTGCATGACAACTCGCGCGGGGTGGCAAGCCCGATCTGGCACACGCAGCTCGCTGAGAATCCGTTTCTTGTTTACCGGCCTGAGATGCATGGGCGCGCGGCGGTTGATGCGCGGCACGGGCGGGTGTTCATCGGCACGGCAGACGACGAGTCGGGCAACAGCGTGTTTGTCGCACTCGACATACGCAGTGGCAAGACGCTGTGGAAGCAGACTTTTAAGGGGGCGATTCAGAGCGAGCCGCTGTTTTTGCCGATTGGCAAGACGGAGGGTCGTGGGCGCGCCGACACGGTCTATTTTGGGTCGGACAACGGGTTTCTCTACGCGCTGAACGCCGATACGGGCGCGATTCAATGGCAGTATCGGTCGGATGGGACGATTCGCGAGAAGCCAGCGTACCATGGGCGTATCGTGTTCACGTCGAGCCGCAACTACGTGCACGCGGTCGATGCGTTTACCGGCAAGTGGCTGTGGCAATACAACCGCGACCTGCCGGCGGGCTTTACGATTGATGGGATTCCGGCGCCGGTGGTGGCGAATGATGCGGTTCACGTCGGTTTTGCCGATGGGACGTTCGCTGCGATCAACATTGAAGATGGGATTCCGAACTGGACGACGCAGCT